>JBEOKA010000027.1:0-8499 GCA_040275325.1 Myxococcaceae bacterium
GTGCCACCAGCCGTCGCAGTGCCACCAGCCGTCGCGGTGCCACCAGCCGTCGCGGAGCCACCAGCCGTCGCGGAGCCACCAGCCGTCGCAGTGCCACCCGCCGTCGTGCCACCAGCCGCACTTCCACCGGCCGTCGTGCCACCAGCCGCGCTACCACCGGCCGTCGTACCACCAGCCGCTGCGCCACCGGCCGTCGTGCCGCCAGCCGCAGCGCCACCAGCCGTCGTGCCGCCAGCCGTCGCAGTGCCACCGGCCGTCGTGCCGCCTGCCGCAGCCCCACCGGCCGTCGCCGTTCCACCGGCCCGGCCACCAGCCGCCGCACCACCCGCAGTCGTTCCACCAGCCGTCACGAAGCCGCCGCCCGTGGAGCCGCCACCCGTGGCGCCTGCATCAGGCGAAACGCACGTTCCGGCAGAGCAGACCTGGCCAGAGCCACAGTCAGAGTTGGTGTTGCAGGTGTTCGGTCCGGGGCACGCTGTGGTGACAGCGAGCGCCGCCCCGATCAGGAGATGGCGAAGTGAGATGTTGGGCATGGGGCGGCTTCCTAGCACCCAGCCGGTTTCTCAGATCGCGAGATTCATCGAATGTGACCCACAAAGGTGGGCGACACTCCTACCTTCGCAGCAGCGCGCCCTCTGCAACGAATGCCAGCGCAGCGGCCAACAAGAGCCAGGTCCACAGCGGCGTCTTCTTGTCGGTCTGCTCTCCCTCGGCGAGGCGCACCACGTCTTCACCGAACCACGCCGTGACAGCCTCGACCTGATGCCGACTGACATCACTCGCGATGGGGTCGAGCGACGCGGCGAACGAGGCCTGTGGCGCCGCGACCCCGAGCGCATCGAGCACCTGATAGCGCCCCGGCTCGGGCAACGGGCCCGCCACGCCACTCGCCCCGTCGGCCTGCTTCACCACGGGGCGCTCCTCACCTGACGGCGCCTTCACC
Organism: Myxococcaceae bacterium; assembly: GCA_040275325.1. Classification (GTDB taxonomy): domain Bacteria; phylum Myxococcota; class Myxococcia; order Myxococcales; family Myxococcaceae; genus Xiheimicrobium. The sequence goes on from JBEOKA010000027.1 coordinate 944, forward strand.
AGCACCGCAGGGTGCTCGGCCTCGAGCGACAACATCACCGTCTCTCCGACGCGCGCGCGCACGGCCTCACGCTCGTCGAGGGTTCCCGTGAGCCATGCGGCCGCGCGCTGCATGAAGGGCAGGAACGAGGTGCGAATGGGGAAGTCGCTCCAGTCGCGGTCGACCGACGACGCGAACGCCAGCACCCTGCCCTTGCCCGTGCGCATCGCGAGCAGCGCTGGAGCTCCGTCATCGAGCGCCCCCAGCACCGTCACCGAGCCATTCGAGACGCTCTCGAACAACACGTACCGATAGAACTTCGTCGAGACGAGCCCCTCGCGCGCCTTGCCCGTGAAGGGCGCCAGCACCGGGTGCGCCGCTTCGAGCTCGGTCAGGCGCGCTGCACGCGAGCTGGCATCGGCAGCAGCGGGCTCGACGGCCGTCTTCACCACACGCAGCCGGCGCGGCAGCACGGGTCCGAGCGCGGCGTTGGTCGCGTCGACCTCGGCGTGGTCTCCGAACGAGATGAACAACCCGCCACCCTTCGCGACGAACTCGGCCAGGCGCGCGCCCACGTCGGGTGGCGGCGGAGCGACGTTGAGCAGCATCACCACGTCCCACGACGAGAAGTCCTCGCGCCAGGCGGCGTCGGCGTCGCGCACCACGGCCCGCACGGGGCTGCCGGGAGCCGACAGCGCCGCGTCGGTGAAGTACGCCTCGTCTTTCACCTTGAGCGGGTTGGGCTCGCCGTTCACCACGAGCGCGCGCAGCTCCTTCGGCACCGTCACCACCACGCCGCGCACGTCGTCTTCCACCAGCGCGTCGGCCGTCAGCACGCCTTCGACGAACAACGTGCCGCCCTGCTGAAACGTGTACGTCAGCGCCTTCTGCGCGGTGCCATCGGCCGAGACGTCGACGAAGCCCTTCGCGACGACCTGCCCTTCGACGCGCAGCGACAGCTCGACGTCTTTCTGCGGCTCGGCGGCGAAGTTGCGAACGGTGAAGGTGAACTGCCAGGCGCGCGGGCCGGCCTGCGGCGCGGGCTCGGCGTGCAGGTCGACGATGGCGCGGTTGGGCAGGCGCTCGCGGCCGCGCGCGACATCGCGGAGCACGATTTCAGGCTTCACCTTCTCACCCTTCGGCCCCGTGCTGACGGGGGGCTCAGCCTCGAGCCGCAGCGCATTCTGCGCGAGCGCCGAGACGAGCACGATGCGGCGGTTCGCGAGCGGCGACTCGTCCAACGCGCGCGCGGCGACCTCGAGGCAGCGGTTCACGTCGACGGCCTCGTAGCCGGGCTTCAGCTCGTCGACCTGCGTGATGAGCCGCGCCTTCTCGAACGACAGCGGCCCCAACGCCACGGGAGCGCGCGTACACGGCACCAGCGTCGCCGGCTCTTCGGTGAGCAAGTCTGACAGCGCAGCCTTCGCCTCTTTGCGGGCGACGTCGAAGAGGGGCGCGCCGTCGCTCCAGCGCATGGCGAGCGAAGTGTCGATGACGACGACGGTCGCGGCAGCTCCACGCGCGGTGCCGGCCGTCGCCGTCTTCACGAACTCGGGCCGCGCGAGCGCGAGCGGCACCGCGAGGAAGAACAGCGTGCGCAGGATGTAGAGGATGAGCCGCTTCAGCTTCAGCCGCGACGCGGTGCGCTTCTGGCTCTTGATGACGAAGGCGATGGCCGGAAACGGAATGGGCCGCGGGCGCCTTCGGTCGAACAGGTGCACGAGCAGCGGAATCAGCGCGGCCAACATGCCGAGCAACATCCACGGGTGGGCGAACGTCACGCCGCACCTCCGCCCGTGCGCTGCGAGAGGAACTTCACCAGCACCCGGTCGAGCGGCTCATCGGTGCGCACGCGCACGTAGTCGACGTCAGCGGCCGTGCAGGTGGCCTTCGTCTCGTCGAGGAAGCGGGTGAACTCCTCGAGGTAGCTCTCTTTGATTTCGCGCGGGTTCACCTCGAGACGGCGGTCGTCCTCCATCGAGAGGAACAGCGTCGGGTCGTCGTACGGGAACGTGAGCTCGGCCGGGTCGACGAGGTGGAAGATGGCGAGGTCGTGTTTGCGCGCCCGCAGCGCGAGCAGGCGCTTGAGGCCATCGGGCCCGTCGTCGAGGAAGTCGGAGAACACGCAGACGAGCGAGCGGCGCGGCAGCTTCTCGGCGAGCAGGTCGGCCGTGCGCGCGAGGTCGGTCTCACCCTTCGCGTCAGTCGTCTCGAGCGCCTCGAACATCACCTGCAGGTGCGACGCCGACGAACGCGGAGGCACCTCGACGACGTGCGCCTTCGTGGCGATGGTGACGCCCGCCGCGTCTTGCTGGCGAAGCAGGAGATGGCCCAACGTCGCCGCGAGCACCCTCGCGACCTCGAGCTTCGTCAGGCCCGCGGTGCCGAAGCCCATCGAGCCCGAGCCATCGACGACGAGCGTGCAGCGCAGGTTCGTCTCGTGCTCGAAGCGTTTGACGTAGTACCGGTCGAACTTGCCGTACGCCTTCCAGTCGAGGTGCTTCAGCTCGTCGCCCGGCGCGTACTCCTTGTGCTCGGCGAACTCGACGCTCTGGCCCTGGTGCGGAGACTTGTGCAGACCCGACAGCACGCCCTCGACGACGGCGCGCGCGCGAACCTTGAGACCGCCGAGGCGGGAGAGCGTCTGAGCGTCGAGCAACGACACGGTGCTGGTTGTAACGAAGAAGCGAAGCCCGTGGTGCCGTTTTCCCGGCAGGTGGCTCCAGCCATTCCGGTGAGGTACCTCAGTGCGCCTTGGCCAGCAGGAACGGCTTGAGCGGGAACTCGATGTCGGGGAAGGACACTGGACGAATCACGTCTTCACGACCGAGCACGAAGTGCTCTGTCCACTTCCCGTTGACTGGCTTGCGGAACACCTCGAGCTCCCCATCGACCAGATTCACCAGCCAATACTCGGGCGTGGAGCCCTCGGCGTACAGCGGGCCTTTGATGAGGCGGTCGAAGCGCAACGAGGAATCGGAGACTTCGATGACCAGCAGGGCGCGCGCGGGGTGAGGCCCAGGCGCATCTCGTCGTTCGACCAGCGTGAAGTCGGGCTCCGGCATCGAGTCGTCAGACGCGCGTACCGGCAACTGGGGTCTCAGACTCGCGCGGTGCCCGAAGGCTCGCACCAACAACGTGTTCATCGTCTCAATCGTCCACGCGTGCTCTGGGCCCTGAGGCGCCATCGTGATCAACCTCCCCCGCACCAACTCCACCCGTTCATCGAGGAACGCGCCCATCTTCACGAGCGCCTCGTACTCCGCGACGTGAAGCGGCCGAACCCGTTCGCCCAGAGCCTGATCAACCTCACTCATGAGTTCCCACTCTACTCGGAGGTAGCCTCAGGCGCATGTCACTGAGCCTCGACGATCTGCTCCCCGGCTGGTCTCCAGGGACAGCGGTTTCGACAGAGAGCCTGACGCTGCTTCGGCAATTCGATCGCCGTCGTCGAATCTACGAACGGCTGCTCGAGCGCGCGCGGAGCAAGCCTGGAGTCCTCACGTCTTGCGGCCCTCTTCTCCGTGCGCTCCTTGAACTCGAGATGGACATCTACGCTTGCGCGCTGCTGTTGTTCGACCTCGGCGTACCCGAAGACGCCCTGCGTCTGTGGGAAGCCAAACACCTGAACATGGACGTGGGCATCGGCCTCGACATCCAGTTCCTCGTCGGTGCCGGAGTCGACGCGACGCTCCACGCCCTGTCCTCTCATGGCAGCGACGCGGCTCGAGAGGCCGCCGCGCATCTGGAGACGTGCCGAGCAGCGGGCGACTTCGCGGATCTCACGACGTGGCGACGCACGCGGTACGAGTACTTCCTTCGTTGATCACGGCTCGGGGACGACGGGGACCTCTCCACGCACCGCGCGACCGAAGAAGCGCACCACATCGCGCTTCGCCGTCGCGTCCTGGAAAGAAACGAAGTGACCGTCGTACTGGTACACCTTCGTGTCGTTCGGGCTCATGAGGGTGAACGGTGGCTCGTACTGGCGAATCACCGATGTCACGCGCCGGGGCGTGAGCACGTTGCCCGATGCCGAGCTGACGACCTGCGCGTCGAACTCATCGACCTTCGGGCCCACGAAGGCCGCGTTCGTCGCCGAGCCGTAGGCGCGCTGCACCGCTGAGGTCGTGAACAGGTCGCCCTTGCCCCACGGCATGAAGAAGTGACGCGCAGAAGCAGGCGTCGCTCCATCGGCGGGCGTCACCGCGGCGAAGCGCGCGAAGTGCAGCGCGTCGACCGGGTCGGTCCAGTTCGCGAGCAGAGAGACGACAGGGTGAAACGCGCTCACCGGGCCCGGCGCTTCACCGAGCGCGAGCGCGAGCCCATCGGCGATGTTCACCGGAGCCTTCTTGGTGGTGAGCGAGTCGGCGAGGCTGCCCGAGGCTCCAGACAACACCGCGACCTCGAGCCGCCGGTCGAACGCGAGGAAGAGCCCTCCTTCGCTCGCGCCCTGCGAGTGGCCCCAGAAGCCGAGCAGTGACGTGTCGAGCGGCGGCGCTCCACCATCGGTGGGCAGCGACTTCGCAAAGCGCGTCATCGCGAAGAGGTCGGCCGCGCCCTGCGCCATCGTGCCGCGCGCCGACGCCGGGTTGCCGAAGTTGAAGACGATGTCGTTCGGGTGCACGTCTTGCCGGGCGCCACGACGCGGGCCATGGCCGACCTGGTCGAAGCCCAGCACCGCGAACGCGGCCGTTCCGCCATCAGCCAGCGTCACGTTCGACAGCGCAGCAGCCGAAGTGTCGAGCGCGTGACTGCGGAAGCTGCCGCCCGTGCCGTGCGCATAGAGAATGAGTGGCCAGCCATTCGTGGGCGGCGTGCCCTTCGGCGTGGTGAGTGACGCGCAGACCTTCTCGCGGCGAACGGGCGCGCGAACGCCGGCATCGGAGCCCCCGACGATATCGCCGCCTTCCATCGGCGTGAGGTACGGCGCCGTGCCCTGCTGGAAGATGGGCAGCTCGATGAGCGAGTGCCATTCGTCGAAGTCGCTCGACGCCGAGCACTGTCGGTCGACGCCCGCGTCGCTCGCGCACGGAGACGGGCCGCTGCCGCACTTCACCCACGGGTCAGCGCTCGCAACCGTCGTCGCCTCCACGCTCTCGCTCAACGATTTCACCAGCGTGGTCGGGTCTCCAACCGTGAACACCGAAGCCGTGACGATGTCGGCGGCCGAGAGGTTCTTCGCGGTGAGGTAGCGGCGCAGCGGCGCGTACGAATTCCACGCGGCGGCGAGCTTCGCGTCGGTCGGCGCGCTCGAGGTGAGCATCGCGGTGAAGTCGGCGCTGGGCTGAACCTCGGCGCCCGTCGAGTCCTTGAGGCCGCGCTTCATGATGACGGCGTAGGTGCCGGCCGCGAGCGAATCGCCCACGTACGGCTTGAGCGCGAACCAGTCGGGGCACACGTAGCGGTTGCGACCCGAGCTCACCACGTACTGCAGACCACGGCCGAACCCGAACTCGGGCCCGTCGGTGAGGTTCACGAAGCGCAGCTGCGGGTCCATGCCGGCGAGGCTGATGCTGGCGAAGTCGATGGGCCCGTCGAAGCGGAACGTCACCGTGGGGAAGTTGCCGAACGGCTCGGTAGCGAGGCGGTCGAGGTAGCGGCCCAGCAGGTCGAAGCCGAACAGCGGCGCCGGGTCTTTCGGGAAGCGCGAGGAGTCGACGCGGCCGTTCACGCGGTGTGCGTCGTTGGGGAACGGCAGGCGGAAGAAGTCCTGCTTCACGTCGGCGGCGTCGGAGTCACGCGGCAGGCTCCACAGCGCGGTGATGGGGCCGCTCGTCTTGCGCGCGGGGCACGTCGCGCCCTGCCACTGCATGCTGGGTGGAACCGGGAGAAATGGCGGCACACCTTTGGGCGCCGTCGTGGCGTCGAGCGCGACGTACGCGCACTTGTTCGACTGGCAGAGCAGGCCCTGCAGACACTCCTTCGGCGCGGTGCAGTCGGCGCCGATGTCTTTCGTGCCCGGCGTGAGACACACCGGGAAGATGGTGGTGCCGGAGAACGCGCAACGCAGGCCCGACTGGCAGTCGTTGTCGCCCTGACACGTCGTCGACGGCCCGCCCTTGCCCGCCGCGACGCACTTGCCCCGCGTGCCGTTCGGAGCGCACAGCCCGCTTGCACACTCGGGCCCGATGAAACACGGAGCCCCTTCGGCCGCTGGCGTCTCGACGGTGCACGTCTTCGCAGCGCTGCAGGTGAGGCCGACGCGACAGACTTCACTCGCGCAGCTCGCGCCAAAGCCCACGCCTCTCGTCATCGGTGCCTCTGGCGTGTTCGGAGTGTCGTTGCACGCAGCGACGAGACACAACGTTCCCAGCAGCGCGACTCGGCGGATCATGTCGTTCCTCTCAATCGGCCTCACGGGGCGCGACCTCACCATTGGCCCCGAATCCTTCGATGATGCCCCGGTTCTGCGGCACCGTGCACGGGCACACCTCGTACGGACACGGCCTCGGCCCCGCCCAGCGTTTCAAGGTCCCATCGAACACATTGCCGAGGTGACCGTCTTTGAAGCGCTTGCCGGGGTAGCAGCTGAACGCGTCGCCGCGCGGGTGAATGATGAAGTACTTCGAGCCGGCGTGGCACAGCTTGCCGGTGAGCACGAAGCCGCGGTTCATCTGGCCCGGGCCGACGAGGTCGTCGAAGTGCTCCTCGAGGCGGCGCTCGTCGGCTTCGTCATAGGTGACGGCCTTGCCGTCTTTGCGCATGAGCTGCGGGTAGAACTTCACGCCGAGCGCTTCGAAACGGCGGCGGCTTTCACCCACGACGTCGACCGTGCCGGGCACGACGACGCTGTTCACGACGAAGGTGGCTTTGGGGAGCGCTTCGAGCGCGCGCTTCACCGCGAGCGCCTTCTCGAGGAATTCGTCTTCGGTCGTCTCTTCGCGGTGCAGTGAGCAGGAGAACGTGCGCAGTGATGGGCCGGCGCGGTCGACGAACTCCATCAACGTGCGCAGCGGGGCCGAGAGGTTCGTGAGCACCGAGACGAGGTGGCCTTTCGCGGCGAGGCGCGCGGCGACCTCGGGGAGCCGCTTGAGCAAGAACGGTTCGCCACCGGAGATCTTGAATTCCCAGCGGCCTTCGAGCGAGTCGAGGGTCGTGAGCGCGGCGTCGAGCTCGATGTCGCTCGGGGTGCCCAGCCCGGGCGCGTGTTTCTGCACGCAGTAGCTGCAGCGGTAGTTGCAGCCGCCGACGATGTTCCACGAGACGGTGGGCCGCACGGCGCTCGACTGTACAGGGAGTTCGCGGCTCTGGTGATCAATCGACCAGCAGGAGGGCATCGACGCCGACCTCGCATATGACGGTGGCTCCGGTGGCCCTCTCGTTTCGACAGCTCGTGTTGGTGGTGCTGGGCGGGCTGACGGCCTGCAGCGAAGAGGTCGTGCTCGGTCAGTTCCTCGAACGAGGTGATGGCGGTGCAGGGGGAGGCGACAGCTCGGATGGTGGCGCCATCACTGCGGGCGGAAGTGCAGCGGGTGGAAGCACAGCGGGCGGAAACGCAGCAGGCGGAAACGCAGCAGGTGGAAACGCAGCAGGCGGAAACGCAGCAGGCGGAAACGCAGCAGGTGGAAACGCAG
>JBEOKA010000028.1:0-27945 GCA_040275325.1 Myxococcaceae bacterium
CCGGTGTTCGAGCTCGCCGAGGGCGTTGCTGAGCGCTTCAACGTCGAAGAGTTCGTGACGGTCCTGTCAGCTCGCGCTGGCTCGCCCGAGTTCCTCGCAACCCTGCTGCAGAGCCTCGTGTGTCGAGGGGTTGACTTCGAACCCGTCGCAGAGGTGCAGGTGTTTCGCGATGAATTGCTCGAACGCGAGCACCCGTTCGGCGTGTTGCCGCTTCGACGCACTGCGCTCGAGCATTCGCTGCTGCTGTCGCGCAAACACCTGGGCGCCGAAACGCGCTTCGAGTTCCCTCGAAGCAATCCCGCCCAGGGGCTGGCCCCAGAGGTCGCTACCATCGTCGAGGCGCCTGCCTCTCTTCGTGAGGCGACCCGTGCCTGGCGCCGCTGGGAGAGTTCGCAAATGCTGCTGCATGCCCCACCCGGCGGGCCAATCGATCTTCGTGCGCTCCCGCTGGCGTCGGTTCGTGGTGACGGGCTGCGCCAGGCCGAGACCACTGCGAGCGAGGTCTTCGTGCGTCTCTTCGATGCAGGAACACAGGGTGGGCTCCCCGATCTGCCCTCTCATCACGGGCGCGGTGCACTCGGAACCGCAGCGGGCCGGCTCGCGGCCTTCGTGGCGCTCTCGGCCTTCGTGGACGGCACGCCGCTCGTCGATGTCGTGGGCCTCGTAGCGCGCGCAGATCAGTGCCGTTGGTGGCTGTGGGAAGGCACCGGCTGGTTCAGCGATGTCACGTGGGACTTCGGCGGCGCGTGCCTTCGACCCGACGGCCTCACGCTCGTCGCGCACGCCGCCACCGACACCGATTGAGCCGCTACTCGACGACCACCAGCTTCGCGCCGTTCTCGACCGCCTGGCCCTCTTTCGCGACGACCTCGAGCACCGTGCCGGCCTTGGGCGACTTCAGCTCGTTCTCCATCTTCATCGCCTCGACGACGACGAGCCCCTGGCCTTCGGTCACCACGTCGCCAGCCTTCACGAACACCTTCACCACCTTGCCCGGCATCGGCGAGTTGATGGTCTGGCGGCCCTCCACTTCGAACACGGCGTTGGCGGCGCGCAGAATGCTCTGGCGCTCATCCACCACGTCGAAGCGGTTCACCTGGCCGCGGAGCAGTACTCCAATTTCATCGGCCTTCTCTTCGAACTCGGCCACGAAGGTCGCCGAGCCCTGACGCAGCGTCATGCCGAGGCCGGGGAGCGCCTGTGACTCCACCTCGATTCGCTGCCCGTCGATGAGGACGGCGTAGCGATCATCTCCGAGCGACTCGATGTCGAGCGTGACGGCCTTGTCCTTCGGCTTCGAGAGATCCTTCGCGATGTAGCGGGTCGCGCGTGACATGGCTCAGCTCCTCTTCCAGTTCGCGGCGCGGCGGCCAGCGGTGCGCCAGCCCGACGTCGCAGCGACGGGGCCGGTGGTGGCGTGCAGCTTCGCCTTCGCTTCGGCGCGTTGGTGAGCGCGCAGGGCGGCGGCGATCATCGCGACCCGCGTCAGCTCGGGCTTTGCTTCTCCGAGCAGCGTCGTGTGCGCGCGGCCGAGGAAGCCCGTGTCGTAGTCGCCGCGCTGGAACTCGGGGTGCGCGAGAATGCCCTTGAGGTACGCGATGTTCGTGGTGATGCCCTTGACGATGTACTCGTCGAGCGCGCGCTGCATGCGGCGAATCGCTTCGGCGCGCGTGGGGCCCCAGACCGAGAGCTTGCTGATCATCGGGTCGTAGGTGTTCGGCACCGTGTACCCGGCGTACACGCCCGAGTCGTCGCGCATGAACGGGCCGCTCGGCGTGCGCAGCGCTTCGATCTTCCCCGGAGACGGCATGAAGTTCGTCGCGGGATCTTCCGCGTACACGCGCACCTCGATGGAGTGCCCACGCGGCGGCACCGGCTCGAGCAACGGCAGCACGCCACCCTGCGCGACGTGCAGCTGCCACGCGACCAGGTCGATGCCCGTCACCCACTCGGTCACCGGGTGCTCGACCTGCAGGCGGGTGTTCATCTCGAGGAAGTAGAAGTTGCGCGAAGCGTCGACGAGGAACTCCACCGTGCCCGCGCCGACGTAGCCGACGGCCTTGGCCGCCTTCACGGCGACTTCACCCATCGCGGCGCGCATCTGCGGCGTGAGAATGGGAGAGGGCGTCTCTTCGACGACCTTCTGGTTTCGCCGCTGGGCGCTGCACTCGCGCTCGTTCAAGTGAATGCAGTTGCCGTGCGTGTCGGCGAAGACCTGAATCTCGACGTGGTGCGGCTGGTCGAGGAACTTCTCCATGTAGACGGAGTCGTTGTTGAACGCGCTCATCGCCTCGCTGCGCGCGGTCCTCCACGCCGAGTCGAGATCTTCTTCGCGGTCGACGCGGCGCATGCCCTTGCCGCCACCACCACCGGCCGCCTTGAGCATCACCGGGTAGCCGATCTTCTTCGCGTACGTCTTCGCCTCGTCGGCGGTCGCGAACGGCTCGGTCGTTCCCGGCACGACGGGCACTCCGGCCTTCATCATGTTGGCGCGGGCGCGCGTCTTCTCGCCCATCGAGTCCATGGCCGAGGCGGGAGGGCCGACGAAGGTCACGCCAGCCTTCTCACACGCGCGCACGAACGACGCGTTCTCAGAGAGAAAGCCGTAGCCCGGGTGAATCGCATCAGCGCCTGACTGCTTCGCGGCGGCGAGAATGTTCTCGGCGACGAGGTAGCTCTGTCGCGAAGGCGCAGGGCCAATGCAGTACGCCTCGTCGGCGAAGCGGGCGTGCAGCGCGGTGCGGTCTGCCTCGGAGTAGACGGCCACCGTCTTGATGCCGAGCTCTTTGCAGGTGCGCATGACGCGAACGGCGATCTCGCCGCGGTTCGCCACCAGCACCTTCTGGATGCGTGCCATGGGGCGGGCCCTGTAGCCCCGACCGCCACGCCTGTCATTCAGTCGATGGAGCTCGTCAGCGTCGTTTGCCGTGACCCACGCGCTCGCGGCGTTTGGTCTCGGGAATCTGTCGCTGTGGCTTCGCGCGTGCCTCGAGCTCGCGCTGCAGCTGGCGCCACGCCTCGTACCGATCGTCTGCGAGCGTCTCGTCCTGCACGGCCTGCTGCACTGCACAGCCCGGCTCCTGCTGATGACGGCAATCCGAGAAGCGGCACCCTTCGGCCAGCGCGGTGATGTCGTCGAACGCCTTGGTGAGGCCCTCTTCGGCGTCCCACAGCTGCACCTCGCGCAGGCCCGGGTTGTCGATGAGCGCGCCGCCGGTGGGCAGCACGATCAGCTCGCGGCTGGTGGTGGTGTGTTTGCCCTTGCCGTCGTCTTTGAGCTCGCCCGTGCGCTGCTGGCCCGAGCCGATGATGCGGTTCACCAGCGTCGACTTGCCGACGCCCGAGCTGCCGAGGAACGCGGTCGTCTTGCCCGAGCCGACGTACTGGCGCAGCGCCTCGAGGCCGTCTCCGTCGAGCGCGCTCACCACGTGAATCGGCACGTCGGGCGCAACGGCCTTCGTCTCGTCGAGGAAGAAGGGCAGGTCGTCGCAGAGGTCGGCCTTGTTCAGAATGACGACGGGCTTCGCGTTGCTCTCCCAGCTCAGCGTCAGGTAACGCTCGAGCCGTCGCGGGTTGAAGTCCATGTCGAGGCCCATCACCAACATCAGGAAGTCGATGTTCGCGGCGATGACCTGCGGTTCGTTCTGCGTTCCGGCCACCTTGCGCACGATGGACGAGCGGCGCGGGAGCAGCGCGTGGACGAGCGCTTCACCCTCTTCGGGAATGCGCGCGGCCACCCAGTCTCCGACGGCGGGGTGATCTTCAGCGCTCTCGGCCTTGTGCAGAATGCGGCCGCCGGTGCGGGCCCAGTGCTCTCCGCGCTTCGAGATGACGCGCAGCTGCTTGCGGTAGACGAGAATGACGCGCGCGGGCTCGAGGCCCTTCGCGGCGTGCGGAGCGAGCGCGGCGTCGAAGTCGGGGCCCCACCCGAGGTTCGTCTTCCAGTCGGCGTCCGTCATGCGGGCAGGACGACGCGGGGGCGTTGAGCTGACGTCACGCGCTTCAGTGCGGGTACCCGACCATCTCGTGCTTCTCGGGATCCCACAGCTTGAGCTTCAGCGCGGCGACGATGTCTCGCGGCGACCAGGTGGTGACGCCCGGGTGCTGCAGCTCGGGGATGCCGGCCATCGCCTCGGGCAACCGGTAGAACGGAATCGTCGCGTTCAGGTGGTGCACGTGGTGGAAGCCGATGTTCGCCGTCATCCAGTTCATGAAGAAGCCCATCTTCATGTAGCTCGACGAGTCGATGGCCGCGCCCGAGAAGGTCCACGAGGATCGGTCGGCCACCTGCACGCCGGGGTAGTTGTGCTGGGCGTAGAACAGGTACGCGCCCGACGAAGCCGCGACCGCCATCGGCAGGAACCAGCCGAAGAAGTACGCGTCGAGGTGGCCGTTCGTGCCGCTCCACACGCCGAGGCTGGTAACGAGCACCAGCGAAAGCAGCCCGCCCCAGTGTTTGCCCGGCGCGCGCAGGAACGGCTTGAGGCACATGCCGATGCCGAACACCGTGAAGATGGCGAGCAGCATGTTCAGGGGCGAGCGCACGACGCGGTACATGAAGCGCTGCAGCGGCGTCGCGGCCGCGTACATCGCCGGCGTCAGCATCGGGTAGCTGCCGATGTGCGAGCCGACGAGCTTGGCCGTGTGCTGGTGGTGGTAGTTGTGCGTCTCGCGCCACACCGACGGCGGGGTGAGAATGAACTCGCCGAAGACGAAGAAGAGGAACTCGGCCGGCTTCGACTGACGAAGGATCGCGCCGTGCTGGAAGTCGTGGAACAGGCAGAACGCGCGAACCGCGGTGAGGCCAGCGAGCACCGAGAAGGGCAGCCTCATCCACCACTCGGGGAGCAGCACCGCGGCCGTCACCAGCCCGCCCAGAATCGCGAACGTCGACAGCGTGTACGCCCACGAGCGGCCGACGTTCTCGGCCGTGTACTCACGCGAGTGCAGCAGAATCTCTTTCTCGGCGCGGCGGCCGGTGGCGGCAGCAGCGGGAGGAGCAGGTTCCATCACAGTGGCGGTCGTCATGATGGGCGTGCGGCTAGCACAAGCCGCCAGCTGAACCCAAGCGGTCGGCCTGCCCTCAGAAGCGCAGATAATGCGCGCGGTTGCAGGTCACGCGGCTGAGGTGAGGGGCCGACGCTGGCGTCTGCGAACGACCTCGAGGCCTGCCACGCGGTACGCCTCGGCGAGGGTGGGGAAGTTGAAGATGCCATCGACGAAGGTGTCGACGCTCAAGTCGCCGAGCATCGCCAGCTGGCCCAGGTGCACGAGCTCGGCGGCGCCTTCTCCGATGACGTGCACGCCGAGCAGCTTCTTGCCCTCGCTGTCGCAGACGAGCTTGAGCAGTCCGTTCGGCGCGGCGCTGATCTGTCCACGCGCGAGCCGGGAGTAGGGCGCCCGGCCGACGATGACGTTCGCGTCGCGCTGCCGTGCCTGCGCCTCGGTGAGCCCGACGCAGCTCAGCTCGGGGATCGTGTACACGCCGGCGGGCAGCAGCTCGGGGTTGGGACCGACGGGGTGGCCGAGAAAGTGCCGCACGGCGCGCCGACCCTGCTCCATCGACGTCGACGCGAGCGACGGCGGCCCGATGACGTCTCCGACCGCGAACACGCCCTCGACCTTCGTCTGCAGGTGCTTGTCGACCTCGATGAGCCCACGCGCGTTCGTCGACAGCCCCGCCGCTGCCAGCTCGAGTCCTTCGACGTTCGCGACGCGGCCGAGCGCGCAGAGCAGCTTCTCGGAGCGGATGACGCGGCCGTCATCGAGCGTCGTCTCGACGGCGTCGATTCCGTTCCACTGCACGCTCGACACCTTGCGCTCGCCGATGAAGGTCGCGCCCGCGGCCGAGAACGCCGTGACGAAGGCGCCCGTCAGCTCGTCATCGAGGAAGCCCAGCGGTCGCGGCGCGCGATCGATCATGGTGACCGACACGCCCAGCGCCGCGAACACCGAGGCGTACTCGCTGGCGATGACGCCGCTGCCCAGCACCGTCAGCGAGCGTGGGAGCCAGGTGATGGACAACATCGAGTCGCTGTCGAGCACGTGCTCATGGTCGACGGGCACGTCGGGTGGCGTGCGCGGACGCGAGCCGGTCGCGATGACGATGAGCTTCGCGCTCACCCGGCGCAGCCCACCTCGCGGCGCCGTCACCTCGAGCTCCTTTGGGGCCACGAAGCGCGCTCTGCCGTGCCACACCTCGACGCGGCTGGTCTCGAGCTCGGCCTTGATGAAGCCGTGGTGCGCGTCGATGACCTGCTCCTTGCGGGTCATCAGGCTCTCGAGCTGCACGTGTTGGCCGAGCGTGACGTCGACGACTCCGCCCGTGCGCGACTTGAAGACCGACAGCGCCAGCGCGGTCTCTCGCAGCGTCTTCGAGGGAATGGTGCCGCGGCGAACGCACTCGCCGCCCGCGTGCCGCTCCTGCTCGATGAGCACCGTGCGCAGCCCGGCCTCGCTTGCCGTGGTGGCCGCGAGCTGGCCCGCAGGTCCGCCGCCGATGATCACCGCGTCGACCAAATCCGTCACCATCGGCTCGCCTCCTGACTCGCCTCGGCGCCGTGCTTCGCCAGGCGCTGAACGACGTCGGGGTACAGGTTCAGCACCTGCGTCGCGGGCAACTCGAGCAGGCCCGCCTCGTCGAGCTGTGTCCCTTCACTGCCGCGCACCAACACGTCGGCCAGCGCGATGGTGGCAGTGAGCGCGTCTTCGAGGGCGACGTCGTGGTGTGAGGCGATGGCCTTCGCGATCGACTCCGGCAGCCGCCACGCCCGCGCGACGGCGGCCCCGAGGGTCGCGTGCACCCGCTCTGCGTGCTCGAGCGTCGCGTGTTTCACGTGCAGGCCCGCCCCCAGCTTCACCAACGCGTGCACCGCGACTGGCCAGCCGAGGTCGTGCAGCAGCCCCGCGAGGAACGCCTCTTCGACGTTGGCGCGCCGCTGTCGGGCGATCTCCTTCGCGCACAGCCCCACCGCGAGCGAGTGCCGCAGCGCCGCGCGCACCTCGGGCTCGAAGCCCTTCGCCACGAAGGTGCCCGTCTCGCAGGCGATCACCACGGCCAGCTGCCGAAGCTGCGACGCGCCCAGGCGGGTGACGGCCTGCTGAATCGACACCACCGGCGTGCCTCCGGCGAAGGCGGGCGAGTTGGCGATGCGCATCAGGTGGGTCGCCGTGGCCGTGTCGCGCGCGAGCACCGAGACGACCCGCTGCACGCTCCACGCTTCTTTCTGCGTCTCTTGCAGAATCGTCGCGGCGGCCTCAGGCAGCACGGGCAGCTCGAGGTCGAGCCGCGTCACCTTCTCGGCGAACGCGTGCTCGAGGCCCACTGGCAGCGCCTGCCCCCTGTCGAACACCGGCGGGTACACGCTTCAACAGTAAGGGGCGACGCCTCGGCCGCCCGGCTTTCGCGCTCGCAACCCCGTCAGCTTCCTGACGTCGGTCGATGTTCGAGGCGGTGCAACCCTGTAGCACCGGGTGCGTTTTGTTCAGGCAGGCGCGCGCTCGTGGTTACATGCCCAGCGCAAGCCGCTCATGTCGCCAGGAACTGCCCGCTCACCCGTCCATCGCATCATCGACGCCCTCTTCGGCGCGGTGCAGGGGCTCGGGCTGGGCGTGCCGTCGCTCTTCGTCGAGAAGTGGGGCGTCGCGATTCACCAGGCACTCTCGTCACGCGCGCGTGAGTTTCACACGCACCAGCACGTGCTCGATCTCACCGTCGACGCTGATCCGATCGAGACGATCGCGGCGCTGTACCACGACATCGTCTACGTGCAGGTCGACCTCGGGGTGCCGCCTCACTACAACGAGATTCTCGAGCCGCTGATCAGCCGCGAGAAAGACGGCTGGCGAATTCTCCCCCACGCGGCAGTCGACCCGACCGCGAAGCTGGTGCTCGACGTCTTCGGTCACCACGCCGGTCAGGTGCTCACGCCGTACAACGGGCTCAACGAGCTCGCGAGCGGGCTGGTGGCAGCGAAAGAGATGGAGGGCGTCTTCTCGCACGAGCAGCAGCTCGCCCTCGCCGCGTGCATCGAGGCCACGATTCCCTTCCGCCCGCCCGAGAAGCTGGTGCTCGACGCGCGCCTCGCCGCCCTCGGCGTGCAGCCCACCGAACGTACCGTGATGATCCGCCGGGCCACGCGCCTGGCGAACAACGACGTCGGCAACTTCGCCGAGAAAGACCCCGCCGCCTTCCTCGACAACACGTGGAAGCTGCTGCCCGAGACGAACCCGACGCTGCACACGCCCAACACGTACACGGTGCACGAGTACCGCGTGGCCCTGCTGAAGATGGAGGGCTTCCTCTCGTCGCTCGCCGCCAGCCGCGTGTTCCGCATGCAGGCCGGAGAGCCTTCGCCCGAAGAGCACAAGCGCCGGGTCGACGCCGCCGCGCGGAACATCGCGCTCGCCGTGCGCTACATGCGCTGCAAGCTCTACAGCACCGCCGTCGTCGAGGCGCTCGCGGTCGAGACCGGTGGCGACGCGCCCCTCGATCTCTTCATGGGCGGCGTCGGTGAGCCGAACGGCGCGCGCATGCGTCGCATCGAGCAGTTCCTGCCCGAGCTGGGTACGCCGCCCGAGCCCATCGACACGGTGCTCCAGTCGCTGCTCGACGCCGGCCGCCTCAACGCCTCGGGCTTCGACATGTCGCCGTCACCGCTGGCCAGCTTCCTTCACATGACGCTGGGCGAGCGCGTGATGATGGAGAACGTGGCGCGTGCGCGAGAGTGGTGGGCCGGCAACTCCACCGCGCGCGCGTTCCTCGATCAGCAGCCGGTGCACACCACCTCGGCCATCGCCCAGGCTGGCGCCAACATCACCGACACCCGCCGCGAGCTGTTGCTGGGCATCTCGGCGCGCATCACGGGGCGGAAATAGCTGACCGCTCGGTGGTAGAGGGCCGGGCATGTCGATCCCCGTGCCTCCCGTTCCTTCGTTTCCCGCGGCGCCGTACACCCTCACCAGCGTGAAGGGGCTGCGTGCGGCTGGCGTGCGCGCCGGCATCAAGGCCTCTGGCAACCCCGACGTCGCGCTGCTGGTGAGCGACGCGCCGATGACGTGCGCGGGGCTGTTCACGAAGAACCACTTCGCGGCCGCGCCGGTGCTGCTCTCGCGCCGGCACCTCGCCGCGTCGAAGGGCCTCGTGCGCGCCGTCGTCATCAACTCGGGCAACGCCAACGCCTGCACCGGCACCCAGGGCGAGGTCGACGCGCTCGAGATGAGCCAGCGCGTGGCCGCAGCCATCGGCTGCCCCCTCGAGCAGGTCCTCGTCTGCAGCACCGGCGTCATCGGCGTGAAGTTGCCGATGGACAAGGTGCGCGCGGGCATCGACGCCGCCGTGAAGGAGCTCTCGGACGACGTCGAGGCGGGCCGCCGGTTCCTCTCGGCCATCATGACGACCGACGCCTTCCCCAAGGAGCACGGCGTTCGGCTCGACGAAGCGACGATGGCGGGCGTGTGCAAGGGCGCGGGCATGATTCAGCCCGACATGGCGACGATGCTGGCCTTCGTCGCGACCGACGTCGACGTCAGCGCCGAGGCGATGAGCGCGGCCATGGGCCGAATCGCCAGCACCAGCTTCAACGCCGTGCACGTCGACACGCACACCTCGACGAACGACACCTTCCTGCTGCTCACCACCCGCCGCGTGCCCGCGCCCGCCGACTGGGAGCAGCACCTCGAGCCCGTCGCCCGCCGCCTGGCCTGGCTCATCGCGCGAGATGGCGAAGGCGCGACGAAGGTGACGACGATTCGGGTGACTGGCGCCGCGTCGGACGAGGCCGCGAAGGCCGTCGCCCGGCAGGTCGCCACCTCGGCCCTCGTACGCACCGCGCTCTTCGGCAACGACCCGAACTGGGGGCGCTTCGTCAGCCAGGTGGGCAACGTGCCCGAGGTGCGCGCGCCGCAGAAGCTGGTGTGCCGGCTTCAGGGCCTCGAGGTGTTCCGCGCCGGAGAGCCGACGCCCTTCGATCGCGCCGCCGCCTCGAAGGCCATGGCCCGCGAAGACGTCTCGCTCGAGCTGTTGCTCGATGAAGGGCGCGGGCACGCCCTGCTCATGACGAGCGATCTCGGCTACCGCTACGTGCAGGTGAACGCCGAGTACACGACGTGAGTCACAGGCACTGCGACTGATAGGTGATGGTGAGGGCGGTGCCGCTCGCCGGAGCCTGGCCCTGGCTGAAGACGATGGCGTTGTTCGCGCCGTCGTAGTTCCACGCGTTCGACACCGGCTGCCCGTTCACCTGCACGTCGATGGGTTGCTGCGTGTCGGGCGGGTTGCGCACGAAGAAGGTGGCTCGCGGCCCCAGCGCGCTGCGGCCAAGCGCTTCGAGATCTCGCGCCCAGTTCGCCGTGCAGATGTCTGCCTTCACGCCACCGGTGCGGGTGATGAGCGCCTGGTAGCGGCCGGGGTCGACACCCTCGACCGAGCAGGTCGCCGAGGGCTGGGTGAATGGGCCGATGACGCTCACGCTCACCTGGTGAATTCGTTTGGGCCCCTTCACCAGGGGAATTCGGCTCTCGTAGTAGCCGATGGCCTCGTTGGACTGATCGGGCGCGTCGGTGACGATGATGATGGCCAGGTTGGCGTCGTCTCGCAGCAGCCCCGTGTTGACACCGCCGATGAGGGGCGCCGTCAGCGCCTTGAGCGTCGTCGACAGCGGCCGCTCGTAGCCGCTGCCCATCACCCCCACCTGCACCCTCGACTGAAACAGCGCGGGCGCGTTGGGTTGGCTGCGGTCGATGATGAGCGGTGAGCCCGAGACGAAGCGGCCCTGGCCCGCCGCCGCGAAGTCGTCGGTGGTGGTGACGGCGATGCGGTAGTCGACGTTCGCCGTCGTCGCGTAGCTGATGAACGACGCGAAGTTCATCGCCAGCTGCGCCTGCTCCTCTGCCATCGAGCACGAGTTGTCGATGGTGAAGAGAATGTCGGTCATGGGCTGCGCCGGCTGCTGGAACGTCTCGGTGGTGATGCCGGTGGTGTCGCCGACGGCCCGGAGCGCGATGTTGAAGGTTCGCATCGACGAGCCCTCTCCGCTGCCGATGGCGAGCGCGCCGTTGTACGTGCCCACCGAAGGCGGCGGCCCGAACACCACCGAGACCGGCACGCCCGCCGAGGCTGGCGTCACCACCAGGCCTCCGCTGGGAATCGAGGGTGCCGCCGAGATGCCGAAGCCCATGCCCGAGACAGCCGTCGAGAAGATGCGCACCGGGGAGCCGCAGGTGTTGAAGAGCTGAACCGTTCGCGGCGCCGAGCGGCAGCCCAGCTTGATGTTGCCGAAGTCGAGCTCTTCGGGAACCGCGACGAGGCACTGCGAGACGCGCGCCGACAGCGGCACGAGCCGTGGCTGTGAGCCCGCCGAGGTGAAGCGGACGAAGCCGGCGGCCGTGGTGCCCGTCTCGAGCCCGCTGCTGTCGAACCGCACCTGAACCGGCACCGACTGCATCGGGCCGATCTGGCTCACGGTGGCCACCAGCGAGAAGCCGGGGTGACTGCCCGAGGCGATCTCGAGGCCTGCCACCGTGCACGACTGCATGCCCGTGTTCTGAAGGGTCAGCGTCTGCGTCTCGGTCGAGTTGGGCGGCACGTCACCGAAGAGGATCGACGCGGGCGAGAACGCCAGCGTGCACCGCTCGGACTGCACCGCGTTGGCCGTGAGCCGCACCTCCTGCACGGGCTGCACGGCGTCGTTCGAGTAGATGGTGAGCAGCGCCTCTCTGAGGCCGCTGGCCGAGGGCTGCACCATCACCTCGACGTCGATGCCGTTGCGCCCGGCCACCGCTGGAACCCCCTCGGCCGCATACGCGCCCAGCGCCACCTTGAACTCGCCGGGCGCCGTCTGGCCGATCGGCGTCAGCGACATCAGCGGCGGCGCGCCGTCGCGGCCGAGCGTGAGGTTGTAGGTCGAGTCGTTCGGCGCCGGCGGCGGCGTGCCGATGTTCTCGAGCCGCAGCCTGCGCGTCACGACGGTCTGCTGGCTGGCGGGGAGCGGCATGCTGGTCTGCCGGTCGAAGAGCAGCGGAATGGTCCCGAAGGCGAGCGGTGATGGCGTGGGGCGCAGCCGGGGGCCTCCGCCCGAGCAGCGCAGGGGAATTCGAACCGGGAGCAGCGGAGTCGTTCCCACGTCGACGCGCAGCGTTCCGGTCATCGCGTTGAGCGCCTCGGGCTGACACGACGCCTGCACCGTGGTGGTGGTGCGGGGCGCGAGCGCGCCGAGCGCAGTGAGGGTCGAGAAGCCGACGCCCTCGACCGAGATGGTGAGGGGCAGCTCGGCGCCGCTGCGGTTGCTGAACGTCACGGTCCGCGTCGCGGCCTGGCCCAGGGGCACGCGCCCGAAGTTGAGCTCGGCCGGCGCCCACGACAGCGACTGCATCGAGCCGCGCCCGACCAGCTGCACCGTGGCCTCGGGGCATGAGCTGCTCCGTCGCACCGTCACCTGCGCCTTCACCTCTGCCTCGGTCTGAGGCGCGAACCGGACCATGGCGCTCAGGGCCAGCCCGGGCGTGAGGTCGACCGACGTGAGCGGCGGGTCGAGCGTGAAGAAGCCGGGGTTGGGGCCGGCGATGGCGCCCAGCGTCGCCTGCGCGGGCGTGCTCGCGCGATTCGAGAGGTCGATGGGCATCTGCACGGCCTGCCCGATGGGCGCGTCACCGAAGTCGAGCAGCGCCGGCACGTAGCAGTCGCGCGCCTCGGCGATGGCGCTCACCTCGATGGTGGCCTGGGTCTCGCCCTGACGGCCGCCGCTCGAGTCGAGGGTGAAGACCGCGCGGTGTGGAACCGTGGCGATGGTGGGGTCGGCGGCCTGCTCGGGCTTGAAGGTGACGGTGAACGTGACCTCGTCACCAGCCGGCAGCGTGGTTCGGTCAGGGAGCTCGATCGAGAACGCCGGGCTTCCCGAGGCGAGCGAGAGCTTCGTCAGCGTGAGGTCGGAGTCTCCGATGTTTCGCACGAGGAACGTGGTCGTCGAGGAGTCGCCCATGGCGGCTGGAGGCGCCGTGATGACGGCCTCGCGCGTGAGCACCTCGGCCGGCGCCACTCCGGAAACCACCACCAGCTCGCTGAAGCGGCCGGCCAACCCGCCACGGCGATCGCAGCTGCAGCCGACGGCCAGCCAGAGCACGACGATGGTCGAGAGCCAATGGCGCATGGTCGCGGAGCATAGCCGAGTCGCTGGCTCTGCCATGCGAGGTGCGATTGAGTCGCGGCATGCGGCTGGTGCTGTTGGTGGGAGTGCTCCTCGTGATCGTTGCGTGTCCTCCTCCGTGCGATCGCTCCAACTGCACGGGCTGCTGCGACTCGTCTGGAGAGTGTCTGCCGGGCACCAGCCGGAACTACTGCGGCAAGGGCGGCGTGGTGTGCGGTGTCTGCGCTTCTCCGCAACGCTGCCAGGCGAGCATGTGCGTCGACCCGCCAGACGCGGGGCCCATCGACGCCGGGCCCGTCATCTTGAACTGCGCCGCGGGGTGCCGGGTCGAGAACGACTGCCAACCCGGCAACCTGCCAGAGGCGTGCGGCGCAGACGGCGGCAGCTGCTCGGTCTGCGCGCCCAACACCCGCTGCGAAGGCGGGCGATGCGTGGCGACGGCCTGCCTCGGCTGCATCGACGCGTTGGGCTCGTGCCGAGCTGGGCTGAGTGACAACCTCGCCTGCGGCACTGATGGTGGGTTCTGCCAGGCCTGCAGCCCCGGCATCGTGTGTCGCGTCGGCAGGTGCTCGCAGGGGTGCACCAACCTCAGCTGCCCCCTGGGTTGTTGCCTGGCCGGGGTGTGCCAGACGTCGAGCCCTGGCACCTGCGGCCTCAACGGATCGACGTGCGCGACCTGCAGTGCCACCCAGAACTGCGTCGCCGGCGTGTGTCGTTGAGAAGACTCACTTCGTCGAGATGCGCCGCACCACCAGCCCGTCCTTCACGTGAATTGCCCGCAGCTCGTCGCCGCACCGGTACCCATCGGGAGCGCTGGTGGGGTTCAGGCCGGTGCCGCTGGCGATCTCGCTGAGCCACTCGGGTCTCGCGTCGACGCGCGCAGGCGTACAGCTGCGAGTCCACTTCTCGAGGTCGTCCTTGTCGACCGAGACGATCGCCCGAATGTCGCTGTCGTCGGGGCCGGCCAGCAGCCCGCCAGAGTTGTCGTGGAAGACGACGTGAAACGCGGCGTCTTTCACTGGCGAAGCGCACAAGGCGTACGCGCACAGGAAACCCGAGCGCGCCTTCGCCGTCTTGAGCGTCGTGCTTCGGGTGTCGGTCGAGCGCGACTTCTCGTCACAGCCTGCGACGCAGCAGAGCAGGGCGACGAGGCCGACCCGGCTCACGGCACCACCAGGAAGCTGCCGGTGTACGAGCCGAAGCCGTTGCTGATGATGCCGTTGCGGGTCGTCGACGGGTAGGCCGAGACGCCGGGGACGATCTCGATGGTGACGGCTCCCCCAGTTCGGGTGATGACGCCCGAGTGCGCGCCGGCGACGCAGATTCGCGAGTCGTCGGTGTAGATGGTCGAGCCCCAGATGGTGCCCAGCGCCGCGGTCGGGTTCGACGGGCAGGTGTACTGGTAGCGCACGCCCCACGCGCCCCGCAGCGTTTGAGGGTTCTCTTCCCAGTCGATGAGGCCCTGCGGCATCACCGTCGTGCCCTGCCAGAGAGAGCCGCCGTCATAGGGGACGGGCGGCGTCGTAGGTGCTCCCACCACGAGGTAGCTGCCGTCGAAGAGTCCGTAGTCGAGGCTCACTGCGCCGCTCTGGAACGACCCCACGTAGGACGAGACGCCTGGCAGCACCTCGATGAAGACCTCTCCGCCCATCGCGCGCGACACCTTCCCCGAGTGCATGCCGGCCCAGCAGATGGGCGAGTCATCGGTGTAGACGGGCGTGCCCCAGATGGTCTCCTGCACTGCGGTGCCGAGCGCTGGGCACTCGAAGCGGTAGATGACGTTGTTGTTCCCGCGAAGGCCGAGCGAGAAGACGCTCGCGCCGGGGTTGATGGGGCCGCGGTCGATGAACGCACCTCCGTCGAACCCAGCGGAGCCTCCTCCCGACGCAACGCCGCCAGCCGACGCGAAGCCGCCAGCCGAAGAGGTGCCACCAGCGGACGCCGTGCCACCAGCGGACGCCGTGCCACCAGCGGACGCCGTGCCTCCAGCAGAAGCGGAGCCACCAGCCGACGCGAAGCCACCAGCCGACGCGGAGCCACCAGCCGACGCGGAGCCACCAGCCGACACGAAGCCACCAGCCGACACGAAGCCGCCAGCCGACGCCGAGCCTCCAGCACGTGCTGAACCGCCCGCCGAAGCGACTCCGCCAGCGCTCGCAACGCCGCCACCTGCCGAGCTCGTTCCTCCAGCCGAGGCGCCGCCAGCCGACGCACGCCCGCCAGCGACGTTGCCGCCCATCTCGATCCGCGCGCTCCCGCACGCCGATGCGATCGCGAGCCCGGCGAGAATGGTGCAGCAGTGAAGAGATCGAATCATCGCGACTCCCGGGCTCGTCGGCACACGGGAGTCTGCTTCATTCAGCGCGAGCGTTCGAGATCAGAGGTCAGTGCGGCAGCGCGTACTTGTCAGCTGCCACATAGACGCGGAAGTGGTGCTCACCCTCGGCCGTCATCACCGTCGCTTCGGTGCTGCCCTTCGAGAGCGCCACCAGCGTCACCTTGCGGCCCTGTCGCTTCACCTCGACCAGCGAGGGGTCGTCGACACGAACCGAGGTGACATTCGCGGGCATCGCCATCGTCATCGAGTGGCCCACCGGCAACGAGACCTGCTTCCGCGGGTTCGAGGCGAACGCGACGGTGGACAGGATCGAGGCGAGGAAGAGGACGATGACGGTGCGCTTCATGCGCGGGGACTGATCATCATCCATGCCACCTGAAGACCGTTCTGCTTCCAGTCGGTTGCGGGTGGGGGCTTCCAGGGAGCCCTGCGCAGGCGCGCTCCACTGGTGCGCCGATGGTCCATGGTGGACCGCGGCTCAGCGGGAGGCGATCACGCTGCTCGCGACGTAGCCACAATAGAAGCCGATGCCTTGAGCCCTCGAGCAGAGCTCGGCGCGCTCGGCCGAGAAGGCGTTCTCGGTGACCAGCGCTTGGTCGAAGTCTTCGGCCGTGGCGACGATGCTGGCATCCATTCCCGATGACGAGACCGGGGCGCCCAGAAACACACGACCGACGCCGAGCACCACGAAGAGGGTGGCCGCGATGGCGACGAGGGCGCGATTGAAGGCGCGGCGACGGGGCTGGGCGCTGGTGCGCTGGGCGACGCCCTTCCACAACGACTGCACCTCGTCGCGGGCGGCGCGTTCGCGGAAGAGCCGACGCTCGGTCTCGAGCCAGTGCAGCTCATGGCGACAGCGCGGGCAGGTCTCGGCGTGGTCTCGCAGCGCCTCGTCGGGGAGTTCTCCCTGAACGGCGGCGTCGAGCAGGTGGGTTTTTCCGCAGCGGCTCATGTGGTCGGCCCTCCCAGGTGCGGGAGCAGAGACGCCCTCAACGACAGGCGTGCTCGGTGAATCTCATTCTTCACCATGGGCAACGTCCAGCCCATGGCCTCGGCGATGTCGTCGTACGAGAGCCCGTGATCGAGCCGCAGCAACAGCGCAGCGCGACGGTGCTCTGAGAGTGATGCGAGGGCGTCAGTGAGGTGGCTCTCGAGCTCGCGGTCGAGCAGGGTGCGCTCGGGGTCGGGAGCAGGCAGCACGGCGGCCGGCACGTCGTCGTCGTCACCGCTCTCGAGCGGCTGGTGCTGACGAACGCGCTTCACCTCGAAGGCGACGTTGCGCGCGATGCCGAAGACCCACGGCTTGAAGCGATCATGATCGCCCAGCTTCGGCAGCTGAACGTGGGCGCGGGTGAACGTCTCCTGGGTCGCGTCGTCAGCCGCGTCGGCGTCACGAATCAGGTCGCGCAGGAAGCGCCGCACCGCCAGCACGTGCCGTTCGAAGAGCGCCTTGAAGGCCTGCGACTCACCCTTCTGCGCACGCCGAACCAGCGCCTCGTCGGGCGTCTCTGGCGTGATGACCTCTTCGCGGCGGAGCAGTCGAAGCACGGGAACGACTCACAGATGAGCCAACCCCCACGGGAGTTTCAAGGCACGCCCAACCACCTGATCCGACAGGGTCAGAGGTCGACCTGCATGCCCAGCTCGACGACCCGGCCGGGGGGAATGCCGAAGTAGCTCGTGGCCGAGAGGGCGTTGCGTGAGACGAAGGCGAAGACCGTCTTTCGCCACCGCATCATCTTCGACTTGCCGTGGGTCAGCAGGGTCTCGCGGCCGAGGAAGTAGCTGGTGGTCGAGGGCTCGGCGACCAGGCCCTGCTCACGCGCGCGCAGCAGAATCGCCGGCACGTTGGGCGTCTCCATGAAGCCGGTGCGCCAGACGACGCGGAAGAAGCCGTTCCCCATCTCCTTCACTTCGATCTGCTCGTCCTTCGGAACGAACGGAATCTCCATGGGCAGAATCGAGAGCAGCACGACCTGCCGGTGAAGCACCTGGTTGTGCTTGAGGTGATGCAGGAGCACTGGCGGCGTGCCGTCGGGGTTGCCGCTCATGAAGACGGCCGTTCCGCGCACGCGGTAGGGCTTGGTGCCCTCGATGTCCTCCAGCAGGGCTCCGATGGGCATGACCGACTGGTTGAAGCGCTGCGCCAGCTCGTAGCGCCCCCGCTTCCACGTCGTCATCAGCGAGAACATCGTCAGGCCCAGCGCGACGGGGAACCAGCCGCCGTCGAAGAACTTGAGCACGTTCGCGAGGAAGAACGGCAGGTCGAACGAGAGGAACACCGCCGCCAGCAGCAGCACGCGCCACAGCGGCCACTTCCAGTTCAGCCGCGCCATGTAGCTGAAGACGATCGAGGTGATGGTCATCGTGCCGGTGACGGCGATGCCGTAGGCGGCGGCGAGCGCGGTGGAGCTGCGGAACGCAACCACCAGCGTGAGGCACGCCACCATCAGCGCCTGGTTCACCTCGGGCACGAAGATCTGCCCTTCATTGTTCTCCGACGTGTGCACGATGGTGACGCGCGGCAGGTAGCCCAGCTGCACAGCCTGACGGGCCAGCGAGAACGAGCCCGAGATGAGGGCCTGGGAGGCGATGACGGCGGCCGCGGTCGCGAGGCCGACCATCGGGTACACGAGCTGCGTCGGCACCAGCGCCCAGAACGGCTTCTCGACCCACCCGTTCTGAATCAGGTACGCGCCCTGACCGAAGTAGTTGATGAGCAGGGCAGGGAACACCATGACCAGCCACGCGAGACGAATGGGCTTCGCGCCAAAGTGGCCGAGGTCGGCATAGAGCGCCTCACCGCCGGTGATGCAGAGCACCACGGCTCCCAGAATCACGAAGCCGTGCCAGGGGTCGTGCTGAAAGAGGTGAACGGCCCAGAGCGGGTTGGCTGCCTCGAGCACCGCCGGGTTCTGCAGAATGCCGCGCACGCCGAGCACCGTGAGCGTGATGAACCACGTCACCATGATGGGGCCGAAGACCCGCCCGATGCCGCCCGTGCCGCGCTTCTGCACGAGGAACAGCCCCGCGAGGATGACGAGGGTGATGGGCACCACCGCCGAGTCGAGCGCGTGGGTGGCGACGCCGAGCCCTTCCACCGCCGAGAGCACCGAGATGGCGGGAGTGATGACGCCCTCTCCAAACAGCATCGACGCGCCGAGCAGGCCCGCGAGCACCACCGCCACCGTCATCTTCTTCGCCGAGTCGCGCCCCGGCACCAGCGCCAGCAACGCGAACATGCCGCCCTCACCCTTGTTGTCCGCGCGGGTGATGAAGAGCAGGTACTTGAAGGTGACGACCATCGTCAGCGCCCAGAAGAAGAGCGACAACACGCCCAGCACCGCGTCGTGGGTCACGTCCATCGCGTGCGCCGAGGTGACGAGCTGGCCGTTGACCTCCTTCTTCGCGAAGCACTCCTGCATCGCGTAGAGCGGGCTGGTTCCGATGTCGCCGTAGACGATGCCGAGCGCGCCGATGGCCAGCGGCAGCAGCTTCTTCGGGTGGCCGTGGCTGGCGTGTCCGTGCGCGGGTGAGGGGGGCTCTGTGGGAGCCGGTGCCTCGGGAGCCGCCGCAGGAGGCGTCGACTGCGAGGAGGCTTGCGGAACGTCACTCATGGCGACTGGCCATAGCCCAACGCCACTTCGGGACTAGCCCCACGCAACGCGGTGCGTCTTCTTTATGAATTTACAGGCGAATTTGGCTCGAGGCGGTAGAGCAGGTCGGTCCTGACGACGTACTTCACGTCCTTCAGAACGGGCGCGCCTTCGTGCAGCAGGTGGTGGTTGAAGATGAGCCCTGCTCCGGTGGAGGGTTGAACGTCGAGCTCGAGGTCGTTGAAGCGCGTCGCCCCGCCGGCCTCGCAAGTATTCAAATAGACGAGGAAAGTGAGAAAGCTCCGCTCGGTCTTGCTGCGCTCGAAGCCGCCGTCGAAGTGGGGGCCGAAGTGCTGGCCGGGGCGGTAGCGGTAGCAGCGCAGGCGTTCGTTGGCTCCGCTGAGCACCCAGTCAGTCTCGAGGCGCGGTGGAAGGTGAGCGCGCACGCGATGGAGCATCAGCGACGCCAGCAGCGGGTCGTCGAACATCACCCGGTCGTTGTTCCTCAGCTTCGGCATCATCACCGGGCCGCGCTGCGTCGAGACGGGCGCTGCTTCGGGCTCCATCGCCTCGATTCGGTCGATCAACGCCGCGCACTCTTCGGGCGAGAGCACTGACGCCACCGTCAGCACGAGCGGGTTTCTCCAGGTCAGCGGCTCATCGATTCTTGGGAGCAGTCGAGACATGAGGGTCATTCTGACTGTTTGTGGAGTCAAATTGCAAGCCAGGTGGGACCCAACCGAATCGGGTCTGGTGTGTTCGACAGCGCATGACGCGCTTCCTGGTGTTGCTGACGCTGACGGGCTGTGCGTCGACACCCGCTGCTCCGCCGCGACCGAAGCCGCTCGCCTTTCCCCCGAACGCGATGACGGTGAACGAGCGCACGACGCACGCGCTCAACCGGCTCGCCTTCGGGCCGTCATCGAGCGAGCGCCAACGAATCGAGGGCATGGGGCTCGAGCGATGGGTCTCGGAGCAGCTCGTGCCCGGCGAAGACCCCGCGATGTCCGAGCGGCTCTCCGGCTTCAAGACGCTGAACCTGTCGGTGGCCGAGGCGTTTCGCGAGTACCCGCGGCCACAGCAGAAGCTCAAAGCGGCCGGCATCGACGTGAAGACGGAAGAGGGCAAGGCGCAGGCGAAGGCGATGGCGAAGGAGAACCCCGACGAGCAGCCGCGCCAGCTCATCCTCGAGCTCACGCAGGCGAAGCTGCTGCGCGCGGCGAACTCGAAGCGACAGCTCGAAGAGGTGATGGTCGACTTCTGGTTCAACCACTTCAACGTCTCGGCCGAGAAGAACCGCGTCAGGTGGATGGTGAATGCCTACGAGCGCGAGGCGATTCGGCCGCACGTGTTCGGGCGCTTTCGTGAGCTGCTGGGCGCGACGGCGAAGCACCCCGCGATGCTCTGGTACCTCGACAACTGGATGTCGGTGCGTGACGGCTTCACGCTACCCGCGCGCAAGAGGGACGTCGCCGATGACGACGAGCCGCGCGTCATGGGGCTCAACGAGAACTACGCGCGAGAGTTGCTCGAGCTGCACACGGTGGGCGTGAACGCGGGCTACACGCAGCAAGACGTTCGTGAGGCTGCGCGCGCGTTGACGGGCTGGGGTGTCGAGATTCGCCAACGCCAGAAGGACTTTGGCCAGTTCGAGTTCCACCCGCAGGCCCACGATGACGGTGCGAAGTCGGTGTTCGGGCTGACGCTCCCTGCCGGCCTCGGTCGTGACGATGGAGCGCGGTTGCTCGACTTCCTCGCTCGTCACCCCGCGACCGCGAAGCACCTCGCGACGAAGCTGTGTCAGCGCCTGGTGAGTGATTCGCCGTCGCCGGAGTTGGTCGATCGCGTCGCGGCGGTGTTCCTGTCGACCGATGGAGACCTGCCCTCGACCTATCGCGCCATCGTCGAGAGCCCCGAGTTCTGGAGCTCCGTCGGGACGAAGACGCGCACGCCGTTCGAGTTCGTCGTCGCGTCGGTTCGCGCGGTGGGCACGCTCGATGAGGCGAAGCTCCCACTGGCGGCCGCGCTCGAGGTGCTGGGCCAGCCGCTGTATCGCTGTGCTCCGCCGACCGGGTATCGCGAAGACGCCGCCGCGTGGATTTCGGCAGGCGCGCTCGTGTCTCGAATCAACTTCGGCCTGCGCCTCGCGACGGGCCGCGTTCCTGGCGTGGTGGTGCAGTTGCCGTCGAAAGACACGAGCGTCGAACGAATCGCGGAGCAGGTGCTGGGCCGGCCTGCGTCTCCCGCGACGCTCGCCACGGTGACGCGCGCGCTGGGCAGTGACGACTCGCTCGATGAGCGGCGGCTCGATGTCTCGAAGGTGGTGGGGCTGCTGCTCGGCTCTCCGGAGTTCCAGAAACAATGATCTCGCGTCGCCGCCTCATGCAGTCGCTCGCGCTGTTCGGAGCCGCGCCCGTCTTCGCGCAGCCGTCCTCGAAGAAGACGCTGGTGATCGTCTTCCTTCGCGGCGGTGTCGATGGCCTGTCGATGGTGCCGCCGCTCGGAGATCCGCAGTACGCGCCGCTGCGGCCGTCGTTGAAGGTGAAAGGGCTGCCGCTCGATTCGATGTTCGGGCTTCACCCGTCGATGGCGCCGCTCGAGCCGCTCTTTCGCGCGAAGCAGCTGGCCATCGTTCACGCGACCGGCTTGCCGAACGCGCCGCGCAGCCACTTCGAGGCGCAGGACTTTCTGGAGTCGGGAACGCCGGGCCGTCGCGCTCCCGACGGCTGGCTCAACCGTGCGGGCAGAGACTTGCCAGCTTCTCCGTTCTCGATGGTGGCCGTGCAGAACGCGCTGCCGCCCTCGATGGCTGGTGACGCGCGCGCGCTCGCGTTTCCCGCGCTGAAGGACTTTCGCGTCGCTGGCGGTGACGTGGCCGCGGCGACGTTCGAGACGCTGTACGACCAGGCCGTCGATGAAGCGCTGCGCAGCTCGGGCCACGAAGCGTTCGACTCGGTCGCGAAGGTGAATCACGACGGGCTGGCGGAGCGCGCTCCACAGAATGGCGCCGTGTGGCCGAAGTCGCAGCTCGCGCGACGGCTGCAGGACATCAGCCGGCTCATTCACGCCGACGTCGGGCTCTCGATCGCCGCGACCGAAATGGGCGGCTTCGACACGCACCTCGCGCAAGACGGGCAGCTGTCGAACAAGCTGCAGGAAGTGGCCGAGGCGCTCTCGGCGTTCGCAGTCGATCTCGGGCCGAAGCTCGCCGACGTCACGCTGCTGACGATGACGGAGTTCGGGCGCACCGCGAAAGAGAACGGCACGCGCGGAACCGATCACGGCACGGCGTCGGTCTCGTTGGTGCTCGGCGGTGGTGTGGCAGGTGGCCGCGTCATCGCTGACTGGCCCGGCCTGTCGCAGCTCTTCGAAGGGCGCGATCTGCGCAGCACGATCGATCTGCGCTCGGTGATGTCCGAGTGTCTCGACGCGAGCGGCATTCGGCGACGCGACGTCTTTCCCGACTTCACCCCTTCACGGCTGGGGCTGTTTGGTTGATCGTCGGGCCATGAAGGCCCTCGCGTTGTCGTTGCTGCTCACCGCTCCCGCGCTCGCTGACGGCCCCTCTTCGAAAGACGCCGAGTGCACCTTCGTGAGCCTCGGTTGCTGCGACACCACGCCCGTCAATCGCACGTACGCGACGCAGGCGCAGAAGCGGCTCGACGAGTCAGGGCGTCCGTACTGCGCGCCGAAGGCCGCGTGCGACGAAGGGCCCGATGGCACCTGGGCGAAGACGGCGGGCCGATGTGTGAATCGACGCTGTGCGCCACCGAAGTGGTGAAGGCGCGTAGGCTCGGGCTTCGATGAAGGGTCAGCACCTCGGCGCCTGGGAGCTCGTCGATCGTCTCGACGAAGGCCCGTACGGCGTCACCTGGTCAGCGGTCGACGCGAATGGCCGGCACGCGCGGTTGTTGATGCTGCCTGAGGGCGCGTCGGGCGAGCTGATGTTCGATCGGCTGCGGCGTGGCGCCTCTCGCGCGGCGGCCGTCGATCACCCCGCCTTCGTGCCCGTCACCGAGGTCGCGCAGACCGCCGATGGCCGGCTGTGGCTCACGATGGAGCCCGCGAAAGGGCCGTCGCTCGACCGCCTCGTCCGTTCGCGCGCGTTGCAGGTCGACGACGCGATCGGTCTCCTCCATCAACTGCTCCGAGCGCTGTCGGCGGCACATCAGCAGGGCCTGGTGCATCGCATGCTGTCGCTGGCGTGCCTCGAGCTGAACGAGCAGGGGCCGAAGCAGCTGCGCGTTCGAGATCTCTGGCTGGCCAACGCGCTCACGCCCGAGCTGCACCTCACGTTGACCGGCAGCGCGAACATTGGAGTGCCGGGCTTCGCCGCGCCCGAGCAGGTGGAGGGGCAGCCCGTCGACGCGCGCTCCGATCTCTTCGCCGTGGGGTGCATCGCGTTCGAGCTGTTGACGGGGCGGCCCGCGGTGCCTGGCGCGAGCGCGGCCGATCGATTGGTGAACGTGCTCCGCGGTGGCGTCTCTCGTGTCTCGCGGCTTCGCCCTGAGGTTCCGCCGTGGCTCGACGAGCTCGTCGCGCAGTTGCTCGCCAGCAACCCTGCGTCACGGCCCGCGACGGCAGCCGAGGCGACCTTCGTCATCGAAGGCAGGCGCTCCGAGCCGAAGCCGGTCGGGAAGCCGGTCGAGTTCGCGAATCAACGTGTCGAGCTGCCACGCGTCGAGACCCGAGTGCCCGACGAAGTGTTCGGAGCAGTGCAACAACCGGCCAATCTGGCGCGAGCTCCGAGAATGGCCTCGAGCCGAAGCCCGTGGGTCTGGGTGCTGGCTCCGATGCTCGCGGCGGTGGCTGTGGTTGGCGTCTACGCGCTGATGCCGGTGTCCTCCATCGAGAGACCTGATCAGCGAGGCACGTTGGTGATCGAGTGCCTGGAATGCCCCGAGAACGCCTCGGTGCAGATCACTGGCGTGGAAGAAACCAGGGTCGCGTTGCCCGGGCGGGTGCGTCTACGGCCTGGGCGCTACGTGCTCGATATCGATGTGGAATCGGTGCCGCTCTCGCTGTTCGTTGGGCCAGGAGATGTGGTTTCGGCCCAGTACGACTGGGTCAAGCGCATCTGGCGCTGAGGGTCACAGCTCGCCGGGCAGCTCTTCGCCTTCTTTCACCTTCGCCCACATGGCGGTCTGATCGCCCGTGTAGATGACGGTGTCGCCCTGCCGGAACTCGAACTGGTAGCGCACCATGATGTTGTCGTTCATGCGCCGGCTGCGCGTCGCCCAGCCCTTGAGCACGACGGGAGTGCCCGGCTTCGCGAGCGCGAGAAACCGCGCTTCGTGAATCTTCGCGCCGTAGCCAATCCACCCCTCGGCGTGGCGCAGGCCGAGCACGTAGTACGCGTGCACGAAGCCGATCATGCCGGTCATGTGCACCATGAGGCCGCCGCTCAGGTGACGCGGGTGACGAACCGGGTGAACGCGTTGCGCGCGGGTGAGCGGCAGGTCGTCGTGCACCGGCATCTGGCAGACGACCTCGCCCTTCTCCTTGTCGATGGAGAGGATGTCGTCGATCAGCAGCCCTTCGGGGAAGTACGGGCAGTCGTCGACGAAGGCTTGTTCGAGCGCCATGTCAGAGGGTCTCCTTGAAGGTGGTGGCGATGCGCTCCCAGAGGCGCTCGGTGACGAGCGGGTCGGGGACCATGTGCGTGAAGTTCGAGAGCGGCAGCACGGCGTGTGGCTTTCCGGCCTTGAAGAGCGCGTCTGAGAGTTTCAGCGAGTGCAGGAAGTACACGTTGTCGTCGGCGGTGCCGTGAATGAGCAGGATCGGGCGCTTCGCGTCCTTCACGTACGAGAGCAGGGAGCTGACCTCGTAGGCCTTCGGCTGCGCGTCGGGCAGGCCGAGGAAGCGCTCGGTGTAGTGGGTGTCGTAGTCGCGCCAGTCGACGACGGGGGCTCCCGAGACGGCGCTCTTGATCACGTCGCCCTTCGCCATCGCGAGGAGCGCGGCCATGTAGCCACCGAAGCTCCAGCCGTAGACGCCGACGCGAGCGAGATCCATCTCGGGCACCTTCGCGGCGAGCTGCTTGAGGCCGTCGATCTGATCGTTCGCGGTGGTGGTGGCGAAGTCGAACTTGATGGCTCGCTCGTACTCACGGCCACGGCGCGGCGTGCCACGCCCGTCGATCTTCACGACGATGAAGCCCTGGTTCGCGAGCCACTGGAGCACGAGGTTCTCGCGCATGACCTCGAGCACCTCGAGGTGACCGGGGCCTCCGTAGACGTTGAGCACCACCGGGTACTTGGTGCCCTTCTTGAAATCCTTCGGGCGAATGACGGCGGCGCGCATCGAGAGCGGCGCGGCGAGGGTGAACAGCTCGAGGTTGAGCGCGAGTGAGGGCTCGATGGCGACGCTGGGCAGCTCGCCGGCCTTCGCGCCGTCTTTCATGACGAAGAGCTTCGGCATCGCGCGCGTCGAGGTGGTGGTGATGACGAACGCGGAGCCATCGTCGCTCATCACGGCGCCTTCAGTGGCGCGACCGTCGGAGAGGGTCTTCACGCGCTCCACCGGGCCGCCGTTGACGGTCTTGAAGAGGAGCGTCTGCGTCGGGTCGTCACCGCCGAGGAAATAGAGCGTGCGCGACCTGGGCTCGAAGCCGACGAGACCGAGCTCGCCTTTGGGGCGCGCGTCTGGCTTCACCCAGGTGACGGGCGAGGAGCCGTCGGCCTTGCGTAGCTCGATCTCGTGACCGCCGTTGCGCTCGGTGTCCCAGAAGAAGCCGGAGCCGTCGGGGAGCCAGTGCGGCATGTCCTGGTTGATGTTGAGCCAGGCGGCGTCTTCTTCGGCGACGAGGAGCGTCGACTTGCCGGTCTTCGGATCGACCGCGAGCAGCTGGGCCTTCGTCTGCTCGCGGTTCTGCACGAGCACGCTGAGGCTGCCGGCCTTCGGCCACTTCACGGTGTTGAGGTACGGAAAGGCGGCGTGGTCCCACGAGACGTCGACGGCCTTGCCGCCGGTGATGGCGATGATGGCGAGGCTGACGGAGGCGTTCTTCTTGCCGGGGCGTGGGTAGAAGAAGCGCTCGGTCTCGGCTTCGGGGTGCATCGGGTCGGCGATGCCGAAGCGCTCGAGGCCGGTGTGATCGGTCTTCTGGAAGACGACGTGTTTTCCGTCGGGAGAGAACCAGAAGCCCGAGAAGCGGCTCATCTCTTCCTGCGCGACGAACTCGGCGAGGCCGTTGGGTTTGTCGTCGGTGCCGCCAGTGGTGACGCGCGACTCCTTGTTCGAGGCGAGGTCGACGACGTGCACGTCGTTGTTGCGCACGTAGCCGACGTGCGAGCCCGTGGGAGAGAACTTGGGGTCGATGCAGGCTCCGTCACCGGTCTTGAGCTGAGTGACTTTCTTCGAGGCGCGCTCGACGAGGTACAGCTTGCCCGAGAGCACGACGAGCAGCTTCGAGCCGTCGGAGGAGAGCTGGTAGCTGGTGAAGCCGCGGGCCGAGACGCGTTGACGTTCGAGGCGGGCTTTCTCGGCGGCGGTGAGCGTCTCGGAGGCGCCCTGAAGCAGCGTGTCGGGCGTGAGGAGCTCTTTGGTTTCGCCGGTGGCGACGTCGAACTCGTAGAGCAGCTGGCGCGAGTCTTTCGGCGCGGAGCGGAGGAAGAACACGCTCTTTCCGTCGGGAGAGAACTTCGGCTTCTCGGGCCGGCCCGCGAGGTAGCGGCGCGTCTCGGCGTACTCACGAAGGAACTGCGGGTCGGCGGCGGTTGTCGTCGCAGCGAGAATGGTCGTCATGATGATCACGACCACCTGCATCGCCGACCGCGCCTCGGTCGGCAAGCCTCGTCACGGTGCCGCACCAACCCAATCGCCAACGAGGCGGCTCGAACTCGTACCGCCGTCCGCCGCGATGCGTACGCGAAACCCCGTGTCGGTGAATACGACTGGCAGCCCGTTCTCCACACTCAAGCCTTTGGCGCCCCGAAACCCGAGGGCGAAGCGCTGTAACTCGACCCGAGTCGCCATCGAGAACAAGTAGAGGACATCACCGCCCAACTCCGCCGAGACAAACCACAGCGAGTCGCCATCGAGCGCAACGTCTTCGATCGCGCCGAACTGGCGTGGTGCCACAACCTCCTCCAAGCGCAGCCCGATTGTCGGCTCGACGAGGTACAGCCCATCACCGCCAACAATCAGCAAGCCACCATCTCCAGCGCCTGCGGCAAGCACAGGGCTCGGTACGTCGAGTGGTGAGCACGCACGAACGACTCCGGTGCTCAGTGAGACGAGACACGCCGAGTCACGGGTGGTCACCCACGAACGCCCGAGCGAGTCCTGTGCAATGTCTGTCACCAGAGCCGCTCCGCTCACTGCTCGAAATGCCGACTCATCATCTCGAACCAACGCCCGGCCGTTTCCGGCATCGCTCGCAAAGACAGAGAGCCCGTCAGTCAGAACAGGAGCAAACCCGCGACACTGGCTGTCATTGAGGGACGGACAGCGCTCGAACGTGCGACCCGTCACAGGAACAGTGATTTCATTGTCGGGTCCACGAACCCTCAGCATCGTTGTCTGGCGCACTCCGTATTGCACGAGCGGACCCATCGTGAGGTCGAACGAGTCATGCTCGCCGTTGTTTTGAGATGGGATCTTCGTCAAACCGAACAACCCATTGCTGCTTTCAGCGCTGATCTCGCAAGATCTGCTGAAATCAGGTCGATTCTCGACCGGCTGTAGGAACACTCTTGCTCTCAGCAGGCCCCCGTCAGGCCACGCCGGCGAAAAGGCGACTTGTCTCGGAAAGGTGGATGAGTCGAGTCCTTCGAACCTGATACCGAACCTGCAGGTCACTGCCCCTGCATCGATTTCTGGCCGGAATGGAACTGCTACTGCTGCGAAAAACGTAGTGGAGCGTGTG
>JBEOKA010000029.1:0-12816 GCA_040275325.1 Myxococcaceae bacterium
GCGGCAACGCATCATCGATGGGGAAGGCGCCACTGCCCTTGATGGCCGTGTAGAGGCTCTCGCCGACGAGGCGCTCCATGAGCAGCCACGGGCGGCCATCGGCGAGGTGGCCGAACCCGAAGACGCGCACGACGTTTCGGTGCACCAGCGCCGACAGCGTCTGCCCCTCGGTCAACATGCGGCGCTTCGAGACCGCATCACCCTTGAGCAGCTTCTTGAGCACCTTCACCACGGCCTGCGTGCCGAGCAGCGGGTGGTGGGCTTCGTAGACGACACCCATGCCGCCTTCGGCGAGCACCGCGGTGGTGAGGTAGCCGTCGTACACCTGACCGAGCACGCTCGTGGTGGGCCCGGGAATCGTGGGCGGCTCGACGGCAGCGACGCCTGCGGGAACGGTGGGCACCTCGCGCGGCCTCGCGGGAGCGTCGGGCTTCGGCTGGTAGGCAGGCTCGAGCATCGTGCGCTCGACGCCGCGCACGGCCTTCTCGGTCGGCACGCTCGGCGTCACCAGCGCGACGGAGCGCCGCTCGAGGTCGGTGACGAGATCGCTCGGGTCGTCGAGCATGCCTTCGTCGACGAGGGTGCGCGAGGCATGGCCGGCCGGGTCGGTGGGCCGCTCGACCGGCAGGAGCGCGAGCTGATGCCGCGGGCACACCTTCGCCGTCATGGGGAATTGCTGGCGACACACCGGGCACTGGCCCGCAGGCGCCACTGGAACCGGACCGCGCTGCTCAGCCATCGCGCTTTCGGGTCAGCAGTTGTTTGGCGCGCTCCGAGATGCGCTGGAGCTTTCGCGTCACCGTCTTGCGCGACACCTTCAGCTTGGCCGCGACGTCTTGCCGCTCTTCTTCACCCGCGAGCACCGACAGCGCGATGTCACGTGAGACGGTGCCGAGCTCTTCGAGCAGCTTGCGGGAGAAGTCGCGCGCTTCGTACTGGCCGGTGAGCCGCTCGGAGGGGCCCTGGTCGCCGGGCCCTTCGCCGTCACCCTCGGCGCGCGCGTCGAGCGAGTCGGTGCGACCGCGCCCGCGCATCATGGTGAGGCAGTGGTTGGTCGCCGTCTGCAGCAGCCACGCGAGCTGGGCCTGCGGGTTCTGCAGCCGGTGCTGGTTGGCGGCCAGCTTCATGAACACGTCTTGCGTGGCGTCTTCGGCGAGCGCCGGGTCTTTGAGCAACGTCTGACACCGCCGGAAGACGGCGCTGCGATGCTGCTCGTACGCGGCCTGAACCGACGCCGGAAACCCACCCATGCGGCCATTGTCGGCGGAGTCGGAGCCCACCGCCACCCCAGATCAGCGCACACCCCATTCCGTGGGCGAATCGCCTGTCACGGCACGATTCGCGCCACGGTGGAGCGTCAGTCATTGCCCTTGATGCAGGCGACCGGGCGCAGGCGGCGGTTCACCTTCGCGAGGCCGGCGAGCTCGACGGCGCCGAGCACCTGCTCGAGGTCTTTGTAACAGGGGCCTGACTCGTCGAGCGGCGTGTTGCGGGTGTTCAGCAGCACACCGAGGCGGGCCATGCGCAGGTCGGTGTCCTTCTGCGAGAGCTCGCGCTTGGCGGCGTTGCGCGACAGGCGGCGGCCCGCGCCATGGTTGACGGAGTAGAGCGATTCAGCCGCTCCCGCCTCGGCGAACAGAATGGCCGAGCCGGTCTCCATCGAGCCGGGGATGAGAATCGGGTGGCCGGTCGACTCCCACGCCGTGCCCTTCAGCGCGGGGTGCTTCGCCGGGAACGCGCGCGTCGCGCCCTTGCGGGCGATGAAGCGGCCCGACTCCTTCTGAATGAGGTTGTGCGAGATCTCGTAATACACGCGCGCCTCGCCGCCGAAGACGTGCTCGAGCGCTTCGCACACCGCCTCGCCGATGATGATGCGGTTCGCGATGGCGAAGTTGGCCGCCATGTTGTGCAGGTTCCAATACGCCTTGCCCATGGCCGAGTCGGCGTCGAACCAGACGTGGTCTTCGTGCCGCCCACCGACGAGCCCCAGCGCCTCGGCGCCCGCGACGAAGAACTGCTTGGCGATGTTCCAGCCGAAGCCGCGGCTGCCCGTGTGCAGCATGACCCACACGCGCTGCTGGTCGTCGACCTGCATCTCGCAGAAGTGGTTGCCGCCGCCGAGGCTGCCGAGCTGGTTGCGCTTGTCCCACGCGCGCTCGGGCACGTCGACGCGGTCATCTTCGACGGGAATCGACGCGCGCTCGGCGACGTCGTGCGAGTGGCCCAGCGCCTTCGCGCCGTGACGAATCACCTCGGGCAGCAGCTTCGCGCCCAGCTTGCGGCCGCTCGACTGACCGACGCCGATGCCGATGCGACGGGTGACCTCGTCGATCCACAGGCGGCGCTTGTCCTTGTCGGCCACGTCGTCCCAGGTGAGCGAGGTCGAGAGCTGCACCATGCCGCAGCCGATGTCGTAGCCAGCCGCCGTCGGCAGCAGCGTGCCTTCGGTCTCGATGGCGGTGCCGATGGGCACGCCGTAGCCGACGTGGCAGTCGGGGGTCAGCACCACGCGCGTCGCGCCGGGAAACGAGCACGCGTTCACGACCTGGTCGAAGACGTTCTCCTCCACGCCCTCGTCGCCGTTGAGCAGCTCATCGGACAAGAAGAGGTGCGCCTCGCAGCGCATCTGCTTCGTCTTCGGCAGCACCCAGTGGCCTGGGCTGTTCTGCACGAGCGTCGACTTCCACGACATGGGTGAACCCTCCGGCCTTCGAGACGGCTGCTGCGTTCGCGCCTGACGAAGGAGCCTGCCATGGCGTACCGTTCGCGCCATGCGCTCCCTCATCTTGCTGCTCGCCCTCTCCGCCTCGCCGCTCGAGACCGCGCAGGGCCACCTGAAGGCCGGCAAGCTCGACGACGTCTTGTTCGCGCTCGACGGGCAGACCTTCACGGGTGACGACAAGCCGAAGGCCGCCGCGCTGCTCGGTGACGCCGCGAAGGCCGCGGTGCAGAAGAAAGACGAGCTGCTCGCGCTGCAGTTCGCGCAGATGGCGCTCAAGCTCGACCCGAAGCAGCCCGCCGCGCTCGAGGCCGCCGCTCGTACGTCACTCTCGCAGCAGCAGTTCGACGCGGCCGAGAAGTACTGCGACACGTGGATCGAGGCGGAGCCCGAGAACGCGCAGGCCCGGCTGCTGCGCGCGCAGATGGCCGTCGACAACGCCGACTGGCAGATCGCGATCGATCAGCTCGCGACCGCGAAGCTCTCTGGCGCCGACGCGAAGAAGGCCCAGCTCATCAAGGCAAAGGCGACGAAGGAGCTCAGCGACAAGAAGTCGAGCCAGAGCGCGGTGGCGGCGCTCGAGAAGCAGATTGCGCTGGCCGCAAAGGCGCGCGCGAACGAGCGGTCGGCCGAGCCCTTCGTCGCGGCAAACACGAGCGACGTCATCATCTACACGACGTCGTGGTGCGGGTACTGCCGTAAGGCCAAGTCGTTCCTCAAGGCGAAGAAGGTCTTCTTCACCGAGAAGGATGTGGAGAAGGACGCGGGCGCCGCGCAGGAGCTCGCCCAGAAGGCCGCCGCCGCGCGCGTTCAGCCGCAGGGCGTTCCGGTGCTCGACGTGAAGGGCAAGCTGATTCTCGGGTTCGACCAGCAGGCCATCGAGCAGGCGCTCTGACTCAGCGCTTCGAGCCGTCGATGAGCGGCGCCTGGTCGACGGGCATCACCTGCAGCATCGCCGCATCGGCCGAGCGCAGCGCCTGTTTGCCCTCGAAGCCACGGAAGGCGACCGTTCGGCCGGGCCGCAACTGCGAGAGCTCGTACAGCTCGAGGTAGGCCTCGAGGACCTCTGGCGCCTGCTTGAGCTTCTCGAGGGCCGCGCCGATGGCGAGCGGGTACTGGGCGCGCGCGTCAGCCACCAGCGTCGCCACCTCCTTCGCCGTGTCGGCCTCGAGCTGCGCGACCTCGAGCCGCCCGTTCGCTTCAATCTCCGCGGTGGCCCGCTCGAGCCGCGCCGCGATGGTGTTCGACAGCTCGTTGGCCACCTCGGGGAGGAGTTCAATCTGCTGAATGAAGGCGCTGTCGATGCTCAGGCCCCAGCGCTCGGCTTCACGCGCGATGTCGGCGCGCAGGCGCTCACCCAGCTCCTGCCGGTCCTGCAGCACCTGCTGGAAGTCGCTCTTGCCGAGAATCGAGATGGCCGCGTGGGCGACGACGCTCTGCAGCGCCTTGTCCCAATCGGTGA
Organism: Myxococcaceae bacterium; assembly: GCA_040275325.1. Taxonomy (GTDB): domain Bacteria; phylum Myxococcota; class Myxococcia; order Myxococcales; family Myxococcaceae; genus Xiheimicrobium. The sequence goes on from JBEOKA010000029.1 coordinate 4,182, forward strand.
CGGCGAACTGCGACTTCACCGAGTCGACGAGGTGCAGCTCGACCCAGAGGTCGACGAGCATCGTGGTGCCGCGGCTGTCGTTGACGTGAATGCCCTTGTACGAACGAAAGTCGCGCGCCTTCGAGACGTGCAGCACCTTCACCCAGGGGAACAGCTTGCCGGGAATGACGTGCAGCCCCGGTCGCGTGAGCTTCTGGGTGAACTTGCCGAACACCGTCACCAGCGCCACCTGCCGGTCATCGACGCTCACCGTCATCGCGCGAAAGAAGAAGGTGACGAGCCACAGCGCACCCGCGCCGGCGCCCGCGCCCATCAGGAGCTGCAGCGTGTCTTGCGAGTTCATCGGGCCTCCCCGTCGTTCACGTAGAGCAGCCGCGCTTCGGCCAGCACCTCGGCCTTGCGGCGGCGCACGTAGTCGCCCAGCACCTGCTTCTGCTGCAGTGCCCCGAGCGCACGGCCGAGCGTGTCGAGCTCATCGGCCGCGGCCTGCGCGCGCGACTTCGCGATGGAGACGCCCTGCCGCGCCTCGAGCACGCGCTGCCGGCACTCACTCTCGGCCCGGTAGTGGTGGGCCTCGGCGGCGGAGCGGGCCTGCATGACGGCATTGAGCGCGTCGCGCAGCTCATCGGGCGGCAAGATGTCGGTGAGGTCGACCGCGTTGAACTCGACGCCGTGCTCGTCACCGATGCGTGCCTTGCAGAAGTCGGCGATGCGCGTCGAGAGCAGCCCGCGCTCGCGGCGAATGAGCGCATAGCTGCCCGCCTCCTGCGGCAGGGCCTCGGCGACCGAGTGCGCAGGAGATGACGCGCTGGCCTGCACGTTCGCCAGCTCGTTGCGCAACAGACAGGTGAACAACGTCGAGATGTGCTCGAGCGGCCGCTGCAGCCCGAAGAGGAACTGCTCGAGCATGGCGCGGTTGGGCTGGTACCGGAGCGCGGCGTCGAGGCGCAGCGCCGTTCCGTCGGCGGCCATGGTGCGAATCGCGCCTTCGCCAGCTCGATCTTCTGCTCCATCATCGAGACGAGCACGACCTTCTCCCACGGCCACTTGAAGTGCAGGCCGGGCACGCGCGTCGCCAGCGCTCCGCCTGCGTCACGCTCGGCCGCGCCGAAGCGGGTGATGATGCCGACGTTCCCTTCGGGAACCCTGACGGCCGAGGAGCGCAGGCTCCACAACACCGCGGCGCACACGCCGATGACGAGACCAGTGACGAACATGACTTCTCCGTGTTCCTAGAAGCGGTCACCCGAGGCGAGCGACCACTGCTCGTCCCAGGCGGTGCGGGTGGTGTCGGCGGCGGTTGGAGCCCTCCGACCAGTCTCGAGCGCCGCGCGATACGCCGCAGCCAGGCCGCGGTTCACGTCGACGACGTCTTCGTTGAAGTGGTGCTGAGCCTCGTTCACGTGCGGCAGACCGTCGACCTTGTCGATCGTGTCGATGATGGAGCCGTGCGGAACGAAGCGCCCGTCGGGCACCGTGACGCCAACGACGACGGCGCCGATGCCGATGAAGCAGTTGCTGCCGACGACGGCGTCGTGCACCACGGCCTTGAAGCCGATGAAGGTGTCGTCTCCGACGTAGCAGGGCCCGTGCACCAGCGCGTCGTGGGCCATGGAGACGTTGCGGCCGACGTAGATGGCCCAGCGCTCGCCCGCGACCTCGACGTGCTTCTCCTTCAGCGCGTGCAGCACGACACCGTCTTGAATGTTCGAGTTGTCGCCAATGAAGAAGGGCGTGCCTTCATCGGCGCGCACCGACGAGCCGGCGGCGATGTGCACGTTGTCACCCAGCACCACGTTGCCGATGACCGAGGCCTGCGGGTGCACGAAAGCGGTGGGCGCGACGTTGGGGCGGTGCCGAACATGCGAGAGCCACGCAGCGGCCGAGGCCGGCGCTTCGGCGTGCGGGCGACGCGCGCCCGCATCGGCCTTCTTCACCACCGCGCGAATGCCGGGCTTGAGTTCGTCTTCGATGAGCGCGAGCTCTGCGTCGGCTCCGCGGTGCAGGAAGCGCGAGACGGCATGCACCGCGAGGCCCGCCGCCAGGCCAATCATGAGGTGGCCCGTCACCGTCCCCACCGTCGCCAGCCCGAAGGCGATGGCCTCGAGCTTCTCCTCCTTGATGAGCTTCAGCAGCGTGCCCACCTCGATGAGGCGCACCCCGACGACGCAGAGCAGCCCTGCGAGGGCCGCGAGGGGCGTCTTCGCGATCTCGGAGCTCAGCAGCAGCACCGCGCCGCCGAGCGCCACGCCATGGAGCATCGCCGCGAGCCGCGTCTGCCCACCGGCCTGCACGTTGACGCCAGAGCGCACGACGACGCCCGACACCGGCATGCCCTGCATCAGCCCGACGACGGTGTTGGCGATGCCCTGGCCGAAGAGCTCGAGCGACGGGTGGTGCTTCGGCCGCTCCGGGGCCATGCGGTCGATGGCGCTCGCCGAGAGCAACGACTCCACGCCGGCCAGCAGCGCGAGGGGGAGTGTCGCGAGAAACAAATCGAGCCACTGGTCGTCGCGCACCGTCGGCAGCAGCAGCGACGGCAGCCGGTTCGGCACCTCGCCGACGCGCGTGATGTCCCAGCCGAGGTAGTTCGAGACGAAGGTGACGGCGGCGATGGCGACGAGGGCGCCGGGGAAGCGCTTGAACTGGCGCGTGCCCACCACGAAGAGCGCGACGAAGAGCCCCGAGACTGCGGCGAGCCACTCGACCTCCTTGAGCCACTCGGGGCGGTGCATCATCGCGGCGAGCTCAGAGACCCGGTAGTCGAAGCCGAGCAGCTCGGGCAGCTGCGCGTCGAGCAGCTTGAGGCCAACGCCGGTGGTGAACCCCGCCAGCACACTCTCGGGCACGAAGCGCGCGAGCCGGCCAGCGCGAGAGAGCGCCATCAAGAGCTGCATGACGCCAATCATCACCGTCGCGGCCGCCACGCCCGTCGCGCCGAAGCGCACCGAGACGGCGAGCACCAGCACCTGCAGCGCCGCGGCGGGTCCCGTCACCTGCAGCGCCGCGCCGCCGAAGGCTGCCGCGAGAATGCCGCCCACCGCGCCCGCCACGAGCCCTGCGCTCGCGGGAAGCCCCGACGCGATGGCCAGCGCGAGGTTGAGCGGCAGCGCGACGGCTCCGACGGTCAGCGCCGACAACGCGTCGGCGACGAGCGACTTCCCCGTGAAGACCTCGCGCCAGCCGCCGAGCCACGTGCGCCCCATGTCCTTCCACTCGGTCGTGAAGACCTCGAGAGAAGGGCCGGCCGTGTCGGTCTCGCGCTGAATCGCCATGGACCGCCGGTGATAAAGACTGGGGCTGATTGTCCCAACTGTTTTTTCGAGGAATTGCCAAAAATCGACGCTCTCCTTCGAAAAACCAAAGATTCGTCAGCGTGCGATTTGCCCCAGGCGGCCGGCCTGGAAGTCCCGCACGGCCTGCACGAGCTCGTCTTCGGTGTTCATGACGAAGGGCCCGTAGCGGGCGAGGGGTTCATTGAGCGGCTGGCCAGCGAGCAGGAGCAGCTCGGCGCGCTCGGTCGCGGCGAGCTCGATGGAGTCACCGCTCGAGAACACCGCGAGCTGGCCGTCTTTGACCTCACGGCCCGCGACGAGGGCGGTGCCTTTGAAGACATAGGCGAAGCCCTGCATGGCGGCGTCGATGGGTTGCTCGACGCGCGCTCCGGGCTCGAGCACCCAGTGCTGGTAGATGATGGGCGTGCGGGTCTCGATGCGCGCGGTCGCTCCGAGCGCCTGACCTGCAATCACCGTCACCTTCGCGAGCCCGTCGGGCGTGGAGGCCTTCGGCAGCTGCGCGGCCTTCACCTCCTGGTAGCGGGGCGCCATCAGCTTGTCGCGCCTGGGCAGGTTCACCCAGAGCTGGAAGCCGTGCATCGTGCCGCCGTCGCGCTTCATCGCGTCTGAGGGCTCTTCGGAGTGAACGATGCCTCCGCCAGCCGTCATCCACTGCACGTCGCCGGGGCCGATGGTGCCGCGATGGCCGGCCGAGTCTTCGTGCTGCGCCTCGCCCTGAAGGATGTAGGTGACGGTCTCGAAGCCCCGGTGGGGATGATCAGGCGCGCCGACCGCTTCGCCGGGCGCGTAGGTGATGGGCCCCAGCTCGTCGACGAGCAGAAACGGGTCGAGCTGCTCGACGCCGACGGTGGGCACTGGCCTGCGAACGATGAAGCCGGCGCCTTCACGCTGGCGGTGCGATTGGATGATGCGGTGAACGGTGCGGGGGTTGGTCATGACGGGCTCCTTGTGAACACCACCATGGGTCGGCGTAGCGGCCTGGGCCAGTGGACTCGGTTCAGACGAACTGTCCCACTGGAAGGACACCTCCTGACGCGTGACGTCAGCGTCACTCCAGCGTCGATGATCCGTTTCTCGACAGCCGGCTGATCCTGGGCGATACAGCCATGCATCGGTGAAGCGTATGCCCGCTTGTCGCGGCGCAGCGTGCGGGGGGTTTCTCGGCACACTGCTGCGCTTCTCCGGTCAACTTCTCTCCCTCGTGAACGACGTGAGAATGGCGAAAGCCGCTTAGGCTTCGTTCGTCATGCCCGTCATGCCCACCGAGCGGCCGCGGTTCATTCGTGATCTCGACACCCTGATCCGCGCCCGCTACCCCCTCCTCTATCTCGTGAGCTGGGAGGAGCAGCGGGTCGACGCGCTGCTGGCCGAGCTCGCGCGGTCGCACGGCAAAGACCTGCTGGAGTGGACGGCCACCCGTGGCCTGCGGGCGCTGACGGGCACGCTGAAAGTCCCTCCCGAAGAGACGCTGGAGCCTGCGCGAGCCCTCGCCGCCATCGCGAAGCTGAACACGCCCGCCCTCGTCATCTTGAAGGACTTCCACCGGCACCTCGATGACCCGGTGACGGTGCGCGCGCTGCGGGAGCTGGGCTTTCACCTCAAGACGCAGTTCACGACGGCCATCGTGGTGGCGCCCACGCTCAAGCTGCCCGACGAGCTCGAGAAGGACGTGTCGGTCATCGACGTGCCCCTGCCCTCGAAGGCCGACCTGCTCGACCTGCTGAAGGACATCGCGCGCGTGGTGACGAAGAACAAACGGGCCACCGTCGAGCTGAACCGCGAGCAGGCCGACGCGCTGGTGAGCGCCGCCCATGGGCTCACGCTGGCCGAGGCCGAGAACGCGTTCGCCAAGGCCATCGCCCAGGACAACAAGCTCGACTCGAGCGACGTGAAGATGCTGCTCGACGAGAAGAGCCAGGTCGTTCGCAAGAGCGGGCTGCTCGAGTACCACGCGACCGATCAGTCGCTGGCCGACATCGGCGGGCTGACGTCGCTGAAGCGCTGGCTCGACCGGCGCAAAGACGCCTTCTCTGAAGACGCGCGCGTGTTCGGGCTGCCCGAACCGAAAGGGGTGTTGCTGCTCGGCGTGCAGGGCTGCGGCAAGTCGCTGACGGCCAAGTCCATCGCGACGTCGTGGCGGCTGCCGCTGGTGCGCCTCGACATGGGCCGCATCTATTCGGGCTTCATCGGCTCGTCGGAAGAGAACCTGCGGCGCGCGATTCGCGTCGTCGAGTCGCTCGCGCCCGTCGTGATGTGGGTCGACGAGATCGAGAAGGGCCTCGCGGGCGCAGGCGGCGGAGGCAACGACACCGGCGTCTCGGCGCGCGTGTTCGGCACGCTGCTCACGTGGCTGCAGGAGAAGACCGCGCCCGTCTTCGTCGTCGCCACGGCCAACCGCATCGACTCGCTGCCTCCCGAGCTGCTGCGCAAGGGCCGCTTCGACGAGATCTTCTTCATCGACCTGCCGACCGCGAAGGAGCGCAAAGAGATTCTGGCGCTGCAGCTCTCACGGCGCTCGCGCGACCCGGCGTCGTTTCCGCTCGACGCGCTCGCTCAGGCGACCGAGCAGTTCAGCGGCGCCGAGCTCGAGCAGATCGTCGTCAGCGGCATGTACGAGGCGTTCGCCGACCGGGTGCCGCTCGAGCCCCGGCACCTCGACCTCGCCATCAAAGAGACGCTGCCGCTCGCGGTCACGATGGCCGAAGACATCGAGCGGCTGCGCGCGTGGGCCCGCCGACGAACCCGCCCTGCCTCGTGACCCATGAGCCGCGACTCCCGCTTCGACAAGCTCGAGACCGAACGCAGCGGAACGCCCGCGCAGAAGAACGCGCGCGTGGCCGAGGAGCGGTTCGCTGACGCGCCCGAGGCGCCCCCCGCCGCACCGGCGCAGGCGCCCGTGATGGAGGCCGCGCTCGACGCCTCACCCCTCTCTGCGGAAACGCCGCAACTCCAGCGCTTCGAGGCCGACGGCGCGAACCACCTCGCGCTCGATACCGATGAGCTGGTGCGGTTGCCGTTTCGTCGCTGCGCCGAGTGCCAGCGTGACTCGAGCAAGTTCGACCGCACCTGCATCTTCTGTCAGGCCTCACTCGAGACGCCCGCCGCGCGAGAGCTGAACCTGCTCATCCTCGCGACCTACGACGAAGCCAAAGCCACCGAGCAGACCCAGCTTCGCGAGCAGCACGAAGCGAACATCAAGCAGATCGTCGAAGAGGAGTTTCAGAAGCACGAGAAGGCGGCGAAGGAGCAGCGCGTTCGGTTTCGTATGGGGCAACGCGCCGGGCTGGCCGGTGGAGCGCTCGTCTGTTTCGCGCTCTCGCTCTGGCTGCGCTCGTTCTGCCCGTCGATCTTCCTGTTCACGACGGGGCTCGCCCTCATCATCCTCGCGCTGCCCGAGTCGGTTCGTGAGGGGCTGACGGCGAGCGTGAAGCCTCGCTGGCGACTCTGAAGCTACCTGGGGAGTTCGGGCAGACGGCCGTTCAGCTCGACCCTGCGTTCGAGCACTTCGGAGAACGGAGCACGCCGCGCGATGATCAACGCGCGCTCGCACTCGGCCCACACCAGCGGCCCAAGCACCTGCCAGTTGGGCGGGTCGACCACGGTGAGGCGCAGCTGCCCGAGCGTGAAGCGCATCGGCTCGGATTTCGTCGGGGTGATGGCCTCGACTGCTCGACGCAGCGCGGCGCGCAGTTCTTCGACGAAGCGCGGCTCGAGCTTGGTGTCGGCGCTGGGGCCCAGCAGCATCGCGAAGCCGTCGGTGTGCGTGCGAACGACCTTCGCGCGCGGCACGACCTGCTTCATGGCGGCGACCATCGCCTTGAGCGCAGCGTCTCCGGCGGGGAAGCCGTGGTGCATGTTGAAGACGGTCAGCTCGACGGGGTCGACGACGAGCGCTTCCATCACCCAGCCGTCGGCGTGCCCGTGCGTCGACAGGTCGTACTCTTCCTTGAGCAACGAGCCCTGATTGAGCGCGAGCGCCTGGTACGCGCCAGTCGGGTCGGGAAAACCGACGCGATGCAGCTCGGCCTCGACGAGCTGGTCGACGAGCCAGGTCGGTGCATCGGCGCGGCCTGCCGCTCTCGGGAACAGTCCGAGCAGCGCGCGTTCACTCTTCTCTGAGATGGTGAAGGACATGGAAGTGGAGGCTCACGGGAAGGTGGTGACGGCGTTGCCGCCGCTGCCGACACCGAGCAGCCCGCAGCGAGACGAGCCACGCATGCGGTTGATGGCGCCCATCGGTGCAGGCGAGGGCCCGAGCAGCCGCCACATGTTGCCGTCCCACAGGGCAAACCCGATTCGCGCGCCGTCGTACCCAGCCGCGTAGACCTCGTTCGAGCTGATGACCTTGAGCGTGAACACGTCGAACGGAGGGTCGGGCCTGTACGTCCACACTGCGCCGTTCCACTCGATGAAGCCCCTGCCCGCCGTGAAGCCCAGCGATGGACTGGGAACATCGATGGTGAAGAGAGGCGTGTTCATGTTGTTCGACGAGACGACAGGGCTCCACGAGGGGCCCCCAGGGTCGAACTGCCAGACGCGGTTGCGCAGCTGCGTCGAGTGGTCCCAGCCGGCGGCGTAGAGGTCGTTGATCGAAGGACCACTGAGCTCCCACACCTGGCCGAACCCCACCGTCTGAGATGAAGGAGAGCCACCGTCGGGACGCAGCCGGAAGAGCGCCACGTTGCCCGCGGAGTTGAGGTTCGAGCCCGAGAAGGACCCGACGAAGGTCGAGCCGTCGAACGCCTTGATGGCGGTCGCGAGGCCGGAAGTGAGGGCATTGACGCCGCTGCACTGCCCCGGGCCGGTCCAACGAACGAGCGCTCCGGTCGAGGTCGAGATGAGGACCGCCGAGTCGACCGGGCGCACCGACACGCCCAGGAAGTCGCCTTTCCCGTTGCAGGTGCCGCCGCCGAGATCAGCTGATCCACCATCAGCAGGGTTGAACTGCCGAATCGAACCACCGTTGCCGACGAGGATGAAGTCGGAGCCGAACGGCTGAAGATCGTTCCACGTCGTGGAGCCGATGGTGAAGTAGCGAACCTGCGGAGGATACGGACAGCCAGCATCGACAGCGGAGCCACCAGCCGTCGCGGACCCACCCGCAGTTCCTCCAGCTGTCGCAGTGCCTCCCGCAGTCGCGGTGCCTCCCGCAGTCGCGGTGCCTCCCGCAGTCGCAGTGCCTCCCGCAGCCGCAGTGCCTCCCGCAGCCGCAGTGCCTCCCGCAGTCGCGGTGCCTCCCGCAGTCGCAGTGCCTCCCGCAGTCGCAGTGCCTCCCGCAGTCGCAGTGCCTCCCGCAGTCGCGGTGCCTCCCGCAGTCGCGGTGCCTCCCGCAGTCGCGG
>JBEOKA010000030.1:0-27453 GCA_040275325.1 Myxococcaceae bacterium
GGCTCGCTCCGGGAGTCGCAGGGCGCGCAGGCGCGGCGCTTCCAGGTGGGCGACGGTTCGCGGGCGGCTGCGGGTACGACTTCACGTTGGTTCCGTCGGAGTCGATCTCGCCTTGGCCTTCAGACATCAGCTCCTGATCGACCTGCACGTTGCCGTCATCGGCTGGCTCTTCGTCACCCGTCTCGGAGCCGCTCACCGGCCTCTTCGCGAGCAGCGGGTTGCGGGTCGGCGGCGGCGTCGCGTCATCACGTGAGGCGGGCTTCGCGGCGGCGACCTGCGAGGGGCGCGCGGGCGGAGCTGCGGCAGGTTTGGGTCCTGGCGGAACCTGCACCTGCACCGCGGGCTTCTTCTCAGCGTTCTTCTTTCGCGCGTCTTCCTGCAGCTGGGTCTCGAACTCGCGGTACCGCTCGGCCCACGCGTCGGGGTCGGGCAGGTGCTTCTCGCGGTGCTTGAGTGAAGGCGCCCAATGCGTGGTGACGTTCTCTCCGACGCCGTGAATCAACGGCGGCGGGGGCACGCCGTACGTCGCGGGGTCGAAGAATTTCTCGTCGAGATCGGTGAAGCCGTACGCGCGGGCCTTGGCGAGGAACGTGGGCAGAATGCCCGTGGGCGCGTGGTAGCCGAGCACGTTGCCCTGATCGTCCTTCGTGACGGGGATGTAGAGCCAGATGTCTTGCGTGCGGTAGTCGCCCTTCTCGTTGAGCGGCAGCACCTCTGAGACGGCGATCGTCTTACGCGAGCCGTCCTGCAGGCGCTCGCAGCAGACGACGAAGTTGATGGCGGCGGCGACCTGCGCGCGCACGGCGACCATCGGCAGCTCGACCGAGCTCATCAGACAGAGCGACTCGATGCGGCGCAGCGACTCGGTGGGCGTGTTCGCGTGCGTCGTCGCCATGGAGCCACCGTGGCCGGTGTTCATCGCCTGCATCAGGTCGAAGGCCTCACCACCGCGCACTTCGCCGACGATGATGCGGTCGGGTCGCAGACGCAGCGCCGAGTGGAGCAGGTGCCCCATGTTCACCTCGCCCTTGCCGTACTTGTCGGGCGGGCGCGACTCGAACGGCACCAGGTGCTCCTGGTTCAGCTGAAGCTCGGCCGAGTCTTCGATGGTGAGAATGCGCTCATCGTTGGGGATGAGCGACGAGAGAATGTTGAGCAGCGTCGTCTTGCCCGAGCCGGTGCCTCCCGACACGAGCATGTTCAGCTTCACGCGCACCGCCGCTTCGATGACGCGCACCATCGGCGGGGTGATCGACCCGAACTTGATCAGGTTCTCGGGCGTCAACTTGTCGCGGAAGAACTTACGAATCGAGATCGTGGTGCCCTTGCGCGCGATGGGCGGGAGCACGACGTGAATACGGCTGCCGTCGGGAAGGCGCGCGTCGAGGCGCGGGCGATCTTCCGAGAGCGGGCGGCCGACGAACTGGGCCATGTTTCGCGCGGCGCCGAGCAGGCCTTCTTCGGTGAAGGTGCAGTCGGTCTTGTAGAGGCGCCCTTTGCGCTCGATCCACACGTCCTTCTCACCGTTGATCATGATCTCCGAGACGCTCTCGTCATCCAGGTACTGGAGGACGGGCTTCAAGAACGCCCGGAGTGACTCCTGGAACATCGACATGCGCGTGAGTGTAGCCCGGTCGATGAGTCAGTGGCGAAGCAGCGTTCCCGTTCTAACCTGCCCGTCATGGCCAGCCGCCGACCCGCCCGCTCCGTGAAGAAACCCGCTGCGAAACTGCCGAAGGTCGTCGAGCCGCCCGAAGCCGAAGAGACCGAGATCGAACCCGAAGAGACGGAAGCCGCCGAAGACCAGCCGCTGCCGAAGAACACCCTGCCCTTCGAGATCGACCCGAAGAAGGTCGAAGACTCGCTCAAGAAGTTCCGCGATCAGCTCGTGCAGCTCACCAAGAAGGGCCGCTACACGAAGGTGCGCTTCAAGTTCCGCGGCAAGCAGCTGCTGCCCGATCTGCCGCTCGCGGCCGTCGTCGCGGTCGAAGGCGCTACGTTCTATTGGACCGGGCTCTTGCGGTTGCTCGTGTTCAACCTCGCGGGCCGGGCCGTCATCGACGTCGAGCTGGTGAACGACAGTGAGAAGCGCATCACCGCCGGCAAAGAGGCGCTGCTGTCGGGCGATCTCGACGTGGCGCTCGCGGCGTTTCGTGAAGCGCTCGAGATGGATCCCGAGAACGCGGTCGTGCACCTGAACCTCGGCGTCGCGTACAAGCTCAAGGGCCAGAAAGAGGTCGCGCGCATGGCGCTCTCGAAGGCGAAGTCGCTCGACCCTCAAGGGCCGACGGGTATGGAGGCCGATCGCCTGATGCAGGGGTTGGGGCCAGCTGCCTCCTGACGACGGGCGAGCATCGGTGACCCCACCGGTATAAGGGTCGGGCGTGGCTGCTCCCCGAAAAGCCAGCATCGGCTTCATCTTCGTCACGCTCTTCCTCGACATTCTCGGCATCGGCCTGCTGATTCCGATCGTTCCGAGGCTCGTGAAGGAGTTCGCGACACGGGTGATCGGTGGCGAGAGCGACTTCCTCATCGAGCTGCTGCCGCACGACGGCGCCAACGCGCAGGAGCTGGCCTCGAAGTGGTACGGCTGGTTGATCGCCTCGTACGCGGCGATGCAGTTCATCTTCTCGCCCATCGTCGGCGGGCTCTCTGATCGCTACGGGCGGCGCAAGGTGCTGCTGCTGTCGAACTTCGGGCAGGGCCTGGCCTACGTGATGATGGCGTTGGCGCCGTCGCTGGCGTGGCTGTTCGTGAGTCGGCTGCTGGCAGGCGCGACAGGCGCGAGCATCGGCACCGCCACCGCGTACATCGCTGACGTGACACCGCCCGAGAAGCGCGCGCAGAGCTTCGGCCTCGTGGGCATCGCCTTCGGCCTCGGCTTCATCTTCGGGCCGCTGCTGGGCGGCGTGCTGGGCGGGTGGATTCTGCGACTGCCCTTCTTCGTCGCGGCGGGCCTGACGCTGGCGAACGCGGCGTGGGGCTTCTTCGTGTTGCCCGAGAGCCTCAGCGAAGAGAACCGCCGGCCCTTCGAGTGGGCGCGCGCGAACCCGCTCGGCACGTTGTCGGCGCTGGGCCGCTACCCGCTGGTGTGGGCGATGACGGCGACGGCGTTTCTGTTCAACCTGGGTCAGCGCGCGCTCGAGACGACGTGGGTGCTGTCGACCGAGCACCGCTACGGGTGGGATCTGAAAGACGCCGGCATCTCACTCGCGGCGGTCGGCGTGGCCGCGGCGATCGTGCAGGGCGGCGTGGTGCGGCGCGTGGTGCCCATGTTCGGAGAGCGGCGCGTCTTCCTCTTCGCCGGCACCGTCAGCATGGTGACGTTCATCGCGTACGGCCTCGCGCCGAACGGCCTCGTCACCTACCTCATCATTCCGTTCGGAGCGCTCGGCGGTATGGCCGGGCCAGCGGTTCAGGCGCTGTTGTCTCGCGCCGTACCGCCCAACGAGCAGGGCATGCTGCAGGGCGGGCTGGTGAGCCTCACGGCGCTGACGCAGGTGTTGGGGCCGCCGGTCGCGACGGGCCTGTTCGGCTACTTCATCAGCGCCCAGGCGCCGTTCCAGCTGCCGGGCGTGTCGTTCTTCTTCGGAGCGCTCTGCATGCTCCTCGGGCTGCTCTTTGCGCTCCGCGCGTTCTCGAAGCACCCCGACGTGAAGCCGCAGCCGATCGTCGTCGCGAGCTGACCGTTACTTCGAGATGGGAGTCTCGGCTTCGCCCGAGCCGCGCTCTTCCTGGTACTGCTTCGGGTTGGTGCCCCACGAGAAGGCGGTCGGCACCTTGCCGCCACCGCGCTTCGACTTGCCGGTGCTCCACTCGGCTTCCTGGTGGACGATGTCGGTGGTGGGGCGGCCCTTGAACGGAACGGGCAGCTTCTTCGGATCGCTCGGCTTGTTCGATGAACCCATGGGCGCGTTGATAGCGACTGGCAGCGCCGATGGCTACGGCGACTTCGTGGGAGACTGTGCTCCGTGAGCGCCCCCGGCCGCATTCACGCATTCGACTGGCTGCGCGGCGTGGCCGTGGTGGTGATGATACAGACGCACTCGTTGGTGCTCTTGCAGAAGGCGCTCGAGAAAGACGCGCTCTACCCGTGGCTGGTGCGCATCGATGGGCTGGTGGCGCCGTCGTTCATCTTCTCGGCCGGCTTCGCGCTGGCGTTGGTGCAGGTGCGGGCGGCCATCGCGCAGGCGTCTCGAAAGGCGCAGGCACTCAAGACGCTGAAGCGCATCGGCGAGGTGCTGCTGGTCGCGTCGATCGTCAACGCGATCTGGTTCCGCGTGTTCCACGAGCCGAAGTGGCTCCTGCGCCTCGACATTCTTCACTGCATCGGACTGTCGCTGCTGATCGCCCTGCCCTTCCTCGTGCTGCTCTCGAGCCGCCCGCAGGTCCTGCGGTGGATGATGTTGGGCCTCGCGGCGCTGGTGTTCGGAAGTTCTCCGCTGCTCGAGAACGTCGAGGGCGTCGCGAGCATCTTCGTGAACACACGCGTGGGCGCCATCGACGACACGCTGGGCACGACGTTTCCGCTGTTCCCGTGGGCGGGCTACGTCTTCCTCGGCGCCTCGTTCGGCGCGACCGTCGGCATGATGAAAGACGAGCGCCAGCTGTGGCGCTGGCTCGCGCTGCTGTGGGGTCTCGGCGTCGCGCTCTGGGCAACCGATGGCTTCTGGCGCTCGCTCTACCCGCCGCACCATTTCTGGGTGACGAACCCTGCGAACGCCGCCCAACGGTGGACGTTGGTGCTCTCGGTCGTCGCACTCTTCAGGCTCGTCGAGGTGCGCTGGCCAGGCTCGCCAAAGTCGAAGCTCGCGGCGCTGGTGGGCACCTTCGGCGCCTCGTCACTGTCGGCGTACTTCTTTCACGAGATGCTGCTCTACGAGTGGCACGTGGGCATCTTCACGAAGCTGTTCCGCGAGAAGTGCGACTGGGTCACGTACTGGCCCGTGCTGGCGGCGCTCATTCTCTGCACGTGGCTCTGCGTGAAGGGCTGGGAGCGCGTGGACCCGAAGCTCCGCGCGCTGCTCAGTCGAAAGACGACTACTTCGTAGGCAGCACGGCCTCGACCTGCTTGCGAACCTCGGGGCTCATCGGCTCGGCCTTCGAGGGCAGGTGCGCGACGACCTTGCCGTCTGCCGCGACGAGGAACTTGTTGAAGTTCCAGTTCACCTCGCCGCCGTTCTCTTTCAGGCCCTGCAGGTACTTGTAGAGCGGGTGCGCGTCGCCCTTCACCGCCACCTTCGCGAAGAGCGGGAACGTCGTCTTGTATTTGAGCTCGCAGAACTGCTTCACCTCGGCGTTGGTGCCGGGCTCCTGGCCGCCGAAGTCATTCGACGGAAACGCGAGCACCTCGAAGCCCTTCGCCTTGTACGCCTGGTACAGCTCCTCGAGGCCCTTGTACTGGGGCGTGTACCCGCACTGCGACGCGGTGTTGACGATCAGCAGCGCCTTGCCCTTGTACGCCGAGAGGGAGACGTCCTTCCCGTCGATGGTCTGCACCTGCAGGTCGTAGAGGCTCATGGGGGCTCCGGCGAGGGTGAGTGACAGCGCGAGGGTGGTCAGCATGGGGCGACCTCGTAACGACCGGCTCCGCGCTTCGCCAGCTCACAGCTCGTCGGAGCGGCTCAGCATCGACGGCCGCTTGAGCAGCTTCCGCTCGAGGGCCTCCATCTTTCGCGCGGCGCTCTTCTCGTGGTGATCGTGGCCGAGCAGGTGAAGGAGGCCGTGCGCCAGATAGAGATCGAGCTCGTCGTCGAGGGTCGAGTCGAAGTCCTTCGCGGCGCGGCGGGCGGTGTCCATCGAGATGACGACGTCACCGAGCGCGCGGCGGCCGGGGCCGGGCATGTCACCACCGGGGAACGAGAGCACGTCGGTGGGCTTGTTCTTCTTGCGCCACAGCGCGTTCAGCTCACGAATCTCTTCGTCCGAGACGAGGCTCAGCGAGAGCTCGACGTTCGTGAGCTTCAGCGTCTTGAAGAACCGCGACGCCAGCTTCACCAGCCGATCGCCCTGCGCGTTCGCGCCACGGCCGCCACGGGAAGAGTCGAGCCACACCTTGTTCGCTTTGGTCGCCACGGTGGCACTCCTACTTCGTCACGGAGACGGAGACCCGCGCGTTGTTGGGCGCAGTGCTGCTGGGCGTCGGAACGAGCGTGGCGTCGAGCTGGAAGAGGAACCGCAGCTGTGCGCCACCGCCGCTCGTCGCCAGTCGGCCCGTCGTCTCACCCGCGCGGAACGAGAACATGAAGGGGTCGATCATCTGCCCCTTCGAGGCGACGAAGTTGTTGCCCGCGGGCCCATCGTTGATGAGCAACTCGGCATAGAGCAGGTCGTCGACATAGCCGTACGTCTTGCCGTTCTCGGGCTCGAGCGGAATGCGCACCGTGAGGTTCACCTCGGGGTTTCGATCGCGTGTGTTGCCGGTGATGGTGATGGTGGTGGCGTTCGGAGCACCGCGCGCGAAGACGGCCGACACCTCGCAGGGGAACGAGCCCGCCGCCGCGCCGAGCACGCTCACCCGACACGACAGGTTCTGACCGAGCGAGCCCGCGTCGACGGCCATCATCGGCGTCGAGCCTCCATCGGGCACGGGCACCGACGGCCCACACGCGACGAGCGCAACGCCCAGCAACGCCAGCGCTCTCATGCGCCCGTCTTCCTCGGTTCGGTCGTCTCGTTCTGCACCACCACCAGCCCTGGCCCCTGCGGGCGAACGGCGCCTGGCGGGTACTCGGGGCGCGCGTGGTAGATGCCATCGAGCGTACGCACCATCGACTCGGCGATCTGCGCGAGGTCTTTGAGCGTGAGATCACACTCGTCGAGCTGCCCCTCGCTCGAGACGAGGTTGATCATCTTCTGCACCTGCGCGCGCAGCTTCTCGGTGGTGGGCTCGGGAATGCTGCGGCACGAGGCCTCGACGGCGTCGGCGATCATGCAGAGCGCGGCCTCGCGGAACTGCGGGCGCGGCCCTGGGTAGCGGTAGATCGACTCGTCGATGGGCGGCGCGTTCTCCTTGCCCTCGAGCTCGCGCTGCGCCTTGTGGAAGAAGTAGCCGACGAGGCGTGTGCCGTGGTGTTGTGGAATCGCGTCGGCCACGCGGCGGGGCAGCTTGTACTGGCGCGCCATCTCGAGGCCCTCGGTGACGTGGCGCTTGATGATGACGGCGCTCATCTGCGGCGCCAGCCCGTCGTGCGCGTTGGTGCCCTTCTGGTTCTCGCCGAAGAAGCCCGGGTTCCGGCCCTTGCCGATGTCGTGGTAGTAGGCGCAGCTTCGCGCGAGGAGCGGGTTGGCGCCGATCGACTCCGCCGCCGCCTCGACGAGCGAGCCCATGATAATGCTGTGGTGGTAGGTGCCGGGCGCCTGCAGCACGAGCTCTTTGAGCGCGGGGTGGTTCAGGTTCGCCAGCTCGAGCAGCTTGAGGTCTGACGCGTACCCGAACGCGGCCTCGGCGACGGGCGTGAGGGTCAAGACGAGCATCGGCGCCGCCACGGCCACCGAGACCGCCGCCAGCAACCCGGCCCAAGCGAGCTCGGAGCCGACGCCACGCCCCGAAGCGAGGCCCATGAAGAGGACCATGCCGATGCCGATGAGGCCACCCAGCGCACCCGCTCGGAAGAGCCCTGCGCGATCGCGCACGCGCGACATGCGATCGGCGGCGACCAGCGAAGTCACCAGCGAGAAGAGGAACGCCGGCAACGAGTTGCCCAGCATGATGCCGACGAGCGCGGCGAAGCAGATCGCGAAGTACAGCGCCGCCTCCTCCGAGAGCACGAAGCGCACCAGCATCGCGCCAGCCGCGACGGGGAAGGCCAGGTGCAACGCCTCGAGGGGAACGGTCGGGTACTTGTCGTGGAGCGCGTCACACACCAGCAGCCACAGCTGCAGCAGGCCCATCAGCGCGATGGCGGCCAGGCCCATGAAGAGCGCGTCGCGGCGGGTCGGCTTGAAGCGGCGCAGCGCGGTCTGGAAGAAGAGCCACGCTCCCGTCAGCACCAGCGCCACCATGCCGGCGCCGCCGACCTGCAGCTGGAGCAGATCGAACTCGCTCATCTGCTCCTTCAGGCCGCGCAGCTTGAGCAGGTGGGTCTCGGTGACGAGCTCACCATCGGCGATCACGCGCTCACCCTTCTTCACCTGCAGCAGCACGGGCTTCACGGCGGCCGCGGCCGCGTCGCGTCGGGCCGAGGTCTCGGCGGCGTTGATCGACAGGTTCGAGCGCACCTGCTTCTTCGCGAGCCGCAGCACCGCGCGACGCACGAGCGGCGGAGACTCGGGCAGCAGGTTTCCCGGCACCGAGGCGAACCGATCGAGCTCGCCCGACACCTCACGCACGTCGAACACCTGCGGCTGGGCGGTCGAGAGTTCTCCTTCGCTGCGCCCACCGAGGATGCGCACCGTGATGCCGTTGATGTCGATGCGCGAGAGCTCGTCACGAGAAGGAACGACCTTGCCGCGCCACGCCAGCTCGAGCAGCCCCAGCGCCGCCTGCTCGAGCTCGGGTGCGAAGCGGGCTTGAACGAGCACCTCGAAGTCTTCGTCGTCGGTCAACGGCGCGTGCTCTTCGAAGCGCCGCCGGGCCTCCCGCAACGCCAGCGTCAGCTCGTTCTCGAGCTCGGCCTTCGGGTCCTTGAAGGTGACCGCGCCCGGGGGCAGCTGCGGGGACTTCTTCGGCGCAGCGGCAGGCGCGGGCTGGGCTGGCAGCGGGTGGGTGGCGCGGAACTCGAGCACCACCTCCTGCATCGCCTCGAACGCATCGCGCAGATCGCGCTTGGCCTTCGTCTCGATGGTCGGGTCGTAGTCGAACACGGGCCGAACCCGCTCACGCGCCTCGGCCTTGCGCTGGGCGGTGCGCGCGTCATCGGCGACCTCGAAGTCACGCGAGGCCTTGAAGCCCGCAGGCGACGCCGCGCGAAACGGCTTGCCGAGATCTTCGGGGCCGAGCTCGGGCACCTGCTGCGTCGACAGCCCCGACGACAGGAAGAAGCCCGACGACAGCGAGACCAGCGCCAACACGCCGACGAGCGCGAGGGTGCGACTGACGCCTCCGACAGCAGCTCCGGGACTCATGGCGTTCAGCTCCGTACCGAGGGTGGCGAGGCAGCAAAGAGGAAGAGCTTGCGCCCCTGCTGGGCGACGGCGAAGTGCTGCTTCATCGGGCGCTTCTCGTTCGACACGTAGGCCTTGAGGCCCGGGTAGAGCGCCATCAGCGTGTGCAGCACGTCGGCCACGTCGCTCGTCGGCGGAACCCCCAGCTCGATCTTCGCCCGCCCTTCACAGGCAGACTGGAGCGGCCTGGGGATGATGACCGTCACGTTCATTCGCTGGGCAGCTTACGTCGAACGGCTGGAATGCCCTGCACCGTCTTCTCGGTGTGAACGTTCGTCGCCAGCAGCGGCGCGAGCAGCTCGTTCTGCGCCGAGGCCGGCAGCAACGTCACCTGCGCACCAGACTCGAGCAGCTTCTGCGTCTCGAGCAGCTCGAACATCGACTCCATCACCTCGGGGTCGGCCGAGATTCTGGTGAGCGCGTTACCGACGATGAGGGGGCGCTGCGCCGACGCGCGGGCGAACTCGGTGGCGGCCTGACGATCGGCCGTCGACTTGATGATGTTCACCTGGTTCGCGCCGTCCTGCTCGATGGCGCTGGTGACCTGGCGCAGCCGGTTGACGACCTTCTCTTCGATCTGCCGAATCATCGCGAGATCGCGGAAGTGCACCTTGCGAATGTAGATGCTGCCGAGCTGGTAGCCCCACTCCTCGGCGCGCGGCTGCACCTCTTTGCGCACGGCCTGGGACATCACGTGGCGGGTCTCGAGCATCGAGTCGAGCTTCATGTTCGAGAGCGCGCGAACCGCGGCGTTCGACACGTTGGCCTCGAGCGAGCCGCGCGGGTCGGCGTTCTTGAAGAGGTACGAGGCCGGGTTCTTGACGGCCATCTCGTACCAGATGCCGATGCCCATCGGCGCGCCCTCCTCCGAGTTCACCGGCTGGCTGCGCAGGTACTGTTGATCGAGCCGCAGATCGACCGTGTGCACCTTGCCGAAGATGGGAATGAGCGCGGCCTTGATGCCGAGCTTCGCCCACAAGAGGTGCAGGCCCGGCTCGTCGATGGTGCCGATGACCTCGCCGAAGAGGGTGAAGACCTTCGCCTTGCGCTCCTCGACCGCGATGTAGAGGCCGAAGGCGCGCGCGAACGCGAACATGATGGGCACGCCGATGAGACAGCCGAAGAACGCGAGCAGCGCCGAGATGATGAAGTTCACGGGTCCACCTTGAGGAACGCGGCGCGAGCGCGGGCGAAGAGGTTCAGCTTCACGTTGCGAACGTAGGCGGCGAGCAGCGCGGGCCCAGAGCCGTTGCGCTTGAGCTCACTGAGCTGGTTGGCGAGCTGCAACAGCGGCTCGACCTCGGCCTGCGCGTTGAGCGTCTCGATCTCGACGGCCCGACGCGACTGCACGATCTTCTGATCGGCGGCCGCACGCGCGAGGCTCACCTCGGAGCCGACGTGGTTGTGCGCCGTGTTGATGGCCGCCAGCGCGCTCTCGACCTCGGCGGGCGGGTCGATGCCGGTGATGAGCGAGGCGTCGAGCACGATGCCGTAGCGCGCGGCCGACGAGAGGCACTCCCTGTCCATCTGCTCGTTGAGGTCTCGCAGGTTCTTGCGCAGGTCGTTGATCGAGATGCCTTCGGTCATCTTGAGATCGACGTGGTGGTGACCGTCGCCGCCCGCGGGCAGCGCCTTCGGCTCGTGCGGCGCCGGCGCTTCGAACGAGGCGATCTTCTGCCGCAGAATCGAGATGAAGTAGCCGAGCACGTGCACGAGCGGCCGCTTCACGCCGAACAGGTACGCGTACAGGTTCTGCTCCGACACGCGCCAGCGCAGCTGGCCGACGAGGCCGATGTTCAGTTGGTCCTTCGTGACGGCCTCGAGCATCGCGCCGCCGCGGTTCGCGTTGGGGTCTTCGGGGTCGAACGCGAGGTTCGCGGTCTCGGTGGCGACCTTCACGCGGTGCACCGTCTCCCAGGGCCACTTGAAGTACGGGCCGCCGGGCGGAATCACCCGCACCTGCGGGTACTGGTAGCGCTCCCGCTCATCGGGCCGAAGGTGCTCGGCCATCGGGTTGTCGAGCGTGGTGGTGTGCAGGCGCTGCGCCTTGCCGAACGACGTCTTCACGACGCGCTCGTTCTGGTTCACCGTGAAGAACCCGAAGATGACGTAGCGAAGCGTGAACCACCCGAGGGCACCGAACATCAACCCTGCGAGTGAGAGTCCGAACTCGTCTTCCATGTGTACCTCCCCAGGGGCGGAACCATACGCCATGGCTCGTCGGGGAGTACGAACAGTGCAGCAGCCGCTTTCGGCCCCTGCCCGGGCGGCTTTTCAGTCGCGGAAGGTGGCGACGACGGGCGCGTGATCGCTCGGCAGCTTGCCTTCACGCGCGGCGCGATCGACCTCGATGCCGGTGCAGCGCTCGAGCAGCTCGGGCGTGACGAGCACGTGATCGATGCGAAGGCCCTTGTTCTTCTTGAAGCCGCCCTCGCGATAGTCCCACCAGGTGAAGATCGTCTCGTTTGGGTGCCTCGCGCGCAGCAGATCGACAAAGCCGTGCGCCTCCTGGAGCGCCTTGAACGCAGCGCGCTCCTTCGGGGTGAAGAGCGTCTGCCCGGTGAAGAGCGGCACGCTGTACACATCGGCCTCGTCGGGCGCGACGTTGAAGTCGCCACACACGAGCGTCGGCGTGCCCTTCGAGAACGAGAGCCACCGCGTGAGCGACGCGTACCACTTGAGCTTGTACTGGTACGCCTCGGCTTCGATCGACTGGCCGTTGGGCGCGTAGAGGCCGACGACGCGAACGCCGCGGCACATGGCCGAGATGATGCGTGCCTGCTCGTCGTCATCACCCATGTTGCGGCGCACGTCGGTGACGGGCTCCTTCGAGAGAATCGCCACGCCGTTGTACGACTTCTGCCCGAACAGCTGCAGGTGGTACCCGGCGGCCCGCACCTCGTCGGTGGGGAACTGATCGTCGGTGCACTTCGTCTCCTGCAGGCACAGCACGTCGGGCTCGCGCGTGCGCAAAAACTCGATCAACCGGTCGACCCGCGCACGAACGCTGTTGATGTTCCAGGTGACGATCTTCACGGGAAAACAAATACCCCGAAAAAGCCCTTCAAAAGAACGAACTCGAGCCCCCACTCAAAGGCATCAACCCGTTGTTGCCGAGGTTTCCCATGCGCTCCATCGTTCTCGCCGTCGTCTTCTTCTCCACTGCCTGCGCCACCGTCTCTGCTCGCGAGGCCAAGCCGCTGCCTTCAGAGGGCACGAAGCCCGTGCAGTTCAACGCCCTGGGAGCGACCTACTCGGTGCCTCCGCGGCTCGGCATTCTCGATCACGATCGCAAGCCGGGCATGGCGTGGCTCGACTTCGTCGACAACAACACGGGCTGCAAAGGCGGGCTGGCTTTCATCGCGACGACCGATCGCTCGGTGCTCCAGCGGCCACACGCGCAGGCAGTCGAGAGCGCGGGCGAGTTCAAGCGACGCGGCGTCGACTTCAAGCTGGTCGAACGCACGCAACCGATGCTCGGCGACAAGGCCGCAGTGACCGTGACCGAGCTGAAGACGAACAACGATCAGGCGGCCGAGGTGCACTTCGGGCTCTTCGTGCCGGAGCAGCAGCTCTTCGTGGCCGGCAGCATGTACTGCGACGATCCCGGCTTCGTGGATCCGCAGCTCCAGGTCCTCGCGATGGTCGTCGACTCGCAGGCGCGTTGATCAACCGACCTTGCGCTTCTTGTCGGTGAACGCCGAGCCGACGTGCATGAGTTCGTCTTTCAACTGCGTGTCCAGCGCTCGCAGCAGGTGCGCGTTGATGTGCAGCGCCGCGCAGCTCTGGTTCACCTCGTTGCGAATGGCCTCGAAGCGCCACGGGTGCCGGCGGAACTGAACGAGCGCGCTCACGAGCCGAACGATGTGCACGTCGACGTACTCGCCGTCCTGGGGGAGATCGAGATCGTGGTGCCGCATGGCCACGAGCGTCGGGAAGCGCGGCAGGCTCCATGACTGGTGTACCTCGCCGCCGATCTCGACGTGGACCTGTTCGATGACGCGATCGATGTGCTGCAGATCGTCTTCGTCGAGCTGCTCGCCGCCGAGCAACAGCGCAACGATCGATCGCAGCGCCACCGGCCTTCCGAGGTCGTGCAGCATGCCCGCGACGAAGACGTGATCGCTGCGGCCCTTGCGCAGCCGCATCGACAGCCACGCCGACCCACGCGCCGAGGTGATGGAGTCGGTGAACAGCTCGCTCCAGGTGTGACCGAAGTGTGAGAACTCGTTGCGCACCTGCGGCTGGAAGAGGGAGCGCGCCGCGACCATGCCCGCCACCCGACCGACCTCGGTGAGCCCGAGCCTGGTCACCGCGTCACGTAGCGTCTGAATCTCCTGAGCCCCCAGATACGCAGGGCTGTTGGCGACCTTGAGCACGCCGGCCGCGAGCGCGGGATCTTGCGCGACCAGCCGCGAGAGCTCTGACAACGACAGGTTCGGCTCGGCGATGGCGTTGAGCACCTGCAACGACACGGCCGGCAGCGATGACGGCGCGGGCCGGTTCTTGCGGAAGTGCGTGAGCACGTGCTCGGCGAGCAGCTCGTCACGTTCGACGTCAGCCTGGGTCAAGATCAACCGATCAGGTGGAGAAATACCCAGCCACGAGACGAGCTGGTCGAACGGAGTCTCGTGATCGAGCCCGCCCGCGAGCACGGTGAGCGGTGGTCTCGCGGGAGTCGGATCAATCGGCTGACTCGGCTTCGCGGGTGCGACGGGCGCCGACACGCGGGGCGCAGACACGTCCTCCGCGCCAAAAAGCCGACGTATCCACTCCCACCACGCACCCATGCGCGCAGACACTGCACCTTCACTGCCAACGCGCGAGCAGCTCGTAGTCGGTCGGCGATTGCTGCAGCACCTCGACGGAGCCGGGCGTGCCGATTCGCTCGAAGGCGACGTCGATCATTCCCGCGACGAAGGCGCCGTGCACGCCCGAGGGGTTGTGCACCACGATGCGCGCGCTCTGCTTTCCGCGCTCGACGATGTCGAAGGTCAGGCCGGAGTCTTCGCGGCCCATGCGGAAGTAGCTCGCGAGGCGGTTGAGAAACGACTCCGCCGACATGAAGGGAATCGCCGCGCCGACGAAGCGCCCGACGATGGTCTCGAGAAAGCCGATGGTGAACTCGCGCCCGATGTGACGAAACGCGTCGGCCTCAGACAGCTCGCCCCACCGATGACGACGCGCCACGCCCAGGCACTTCGTCCACACCTCGGTCGGGTACTTCGTCTCGGCGTGGTGGGGGTCGTAGCCCGCGGCCTTCAGCTCTTCGAGGAACACGCCCGTCGGTTTCAGGCGGCGATCGAAGAGCGCCTCGAACATGCTCTGGTTCGTGAGCGAGGCCACGTGGTGAGTGTACGGCGGTCCACGAAGGTGGGGGTCGAGATTGCGTTGGCGAACGCCAACGTGAAGGCTTGGCCGTGGTCATGATTCTCCTGGCCGTGGTGATGTCTCAGGTCTCGCTCTGCCCACCGGGCTGGGAGCCCCTCTCGACCCCTGGCTGCTTCAAGCGCGGCGCTGGCCCCGGCGTCATCGTCTACCTGCACGGCATGATGGCGCCGAACGAGAAGCTCTTCTCGCGCGAGCTCGGCTTCATCGCGCCCGCGGCGAAGAAGGCAGACGTCACGGTGATCGCGCTGCGCGGCACTGCGGGGCTCTGCGACTGGGCGGCCGAGTACAAGCACTGGTGGTGCTGGCCGACAGTGAAGTCGCGCGAGGCCGACACGACGGCGATCGTCGAACGCATCAACACGGCGGTGAGCGAGGTCGAGAGCAGCCTCTCGCGCACGCTCCCGGCGCCGCTCGTCGTGGGCTACTCGAATGGCGGCTACTTCACCTCGCTGCTGATGGAGCCCGAGCGGCTGGCGGTGACGGGCTTCGTCGTCATGCACGGTGGGCTCGTGACGGGCGTGACGATCGGAGAGCGACCGAAGCCCACGCTGTTGATCGCGGCCGATGGCGACACGATTCAGCGGCCGGCGATGGAGACGTTCCGCGCCGCGCTCGAGCAGCGGCAATGGTCGCCCGCGTTCGTGATGCGCAAGAAGGAGCACCCGCTGGAGCTGGAGGACTTCGAGCACGTGATGTCGTTCGCGCGCCGCCTGAGTTGGAGGGAGCGCCCCAAAGCGATGTCAGCCCCACGTGATTGAAGGGGGCTCCCGCGCTTCCGCGGGACTCGTTATCGTCATGGGGGAACTTTCCGATGTCTGAACAAACGGCATACGTCACGCTGGAGCAGTTCGAGGCCCACAAGGCCGAGACCCGGCGCGCGACCGACAGCCTCTCGCAGGCCGTGGAGCGATTGAGCATCAGGCTCGAGGTCGTCAGTCACGACACGTCTCGGCTGACGCATCAGCTGGCAGATCTGCGCGAAGACCTCGCTGACTTTCGCGACGAGTTCTCCGCCTTCGGTGTGGCCACGGAGCGTCGCTTCGCGGAGATCGACAAGAAGCTCGCGGGGCACGATGAGCGGTTCGTCTCCGTGGAGCGCCGCCTCGGCCAGGTCGAAGCGCGGCTCGATGCGGTCGAAACACGGCTCGATGCGGTCGAAACCCGGCTCGATGCGGTCGAAACACGACTGGCCGCACTGGAAACCCGCATGAGCGCGCTCGAAACACGAATGGACGCACTCGAGCAGCGCATGACCGCTTTCGAGCAGCGTGTGGACAAGCGCTTCGACGAGGTCGACCAACGGTTCGCGCAGGTCGACGCCAGGTTCGAGCGGCTCGAGAAGCTCGTGGTCGATGGAAACGCGGCGCTGATGGCTGCGATTCTGCAACTCGGCCGCGCGCGCTGACTTGGCCAATCATGCTACGCCGCACCCGATGCCCACGCGCGCTGACGAGCTGAGAGAAGCAGTTCGTCTCGCGGTGGAAGCCACCCTCGGGGTCACCAACACCGTTCAGCAGATGCACCACGCCATCGGCGGCGGGCCCGCGATTCTCGGCAAGCCGCTCGAGGGCATCGTGAAGTTGATCTCTGCTCCGGCGTACGCGGGCGTGAAGCTCGTGACCCAGCTCGTCGGCGCGGGCCTCGACGTGGTGCTGGCCCAGCTCGACCCGGTGCTCGGAGAGGGCGGCGGCCAGGAGCAGGATGCCGTCGTCGCAGCGCTCAATGGCGTCGTCGGTGACGTGCTGGCCGAACGGGGCTCGACGCTCGCGATGCGCACCGAATTCCGTCGTGAAGGAAAGCCCGTGCCTCCCCTGCCCGACCACGTCTCGGGGCGAGTGCTGGTGCTCGTTCATGGCTCGTCAGCGAGCGAGCTGTGTTGGGCGCGCAAGGGTCACCACCACGGCGCAGCGCTCGAGAATGACCTCGGCTTCACGTGGGTCGCCGCTCGCTACAATTCGGGCAAACACGTCTCGACGAACGGCCATGAGCTGGCCGATGCGCTGCAGAAGCTCATCGACGCATGGCCAGTGCCGGTGACCGAGCTCGTCATCGTCGCGCACAGCATGGGCGGGCTGGTGACGCGCGCGGCGTGCCTGTCAGCGGAAGCACGAGCGCTTTCGTGGAGAACGAAGCTGAAGACGTTCGTGACGCTGGGAACGCCGCATCAGGGCGCGCCGCTCGAGCGCATGGGCAACCTCGTCAACACGCTGCTGGGCATCAGCCGGTACAGCGCTCCGCTCGAGCAGCTCGCCCACCTTCGCAGCGCCGGCGTCACGGACCTGCGCTTCGGCCTGACGAAGGACGAGGAGTGGAAGAACGTCGATCGGTTCGCGAATGAGTCGGATCCACGAACGCAGATCGCGCTGCCGGCCAACGTCGCGTGTTTCGCGATCGCTGCCACGACGTCGAAGGAGCTCACGTCTTCTTCGCTCGGTGATGGACTCGTTCCCATCGACTCCGCGCTGGGCCGACACGCGAAGCCCGAGCTCACCCTCGCCTTCTCCGATCACCACGTCTTCACCGGCCTCTCACACCTCGACCTGTTGAACGACGCCGGTGTGTACGCGCAGCTCCGCGAGTGGCTTCAGCCGCCGGCCGACGTGTAGTGGCCGATGGCCTGACGCCACGCCCACCGCGCGACGGCGGCGAACACGACCGTTCCCACCAGGGCACCGACGAGCGCCGACGCCTCGAGCCGCCCGAGCATCGCCTCGGCAGGGAACGTCGTCATCAGCGCGAGCGGCACGATGAAGGTGAAGACGAAGCGGAGCACGTTGGGGAACACGCTCGAGGGCCAGCGGGCCGCGTCGAAGATGCTCGAGAACAAGTACGTCAGGTTGTCGACCTTCACGACGAAGAAGGCCGCCGAGACGATGAGGATCCACAACGAGTAGAGCAGCAGCGTCGCCGAGCCGAGCAGCACGAGGGAGGCGGCCACATCGAGCACCTCAGGCGCCCGGCCCAGCCGCGTGAAGGCGACCACGAACACCACCAGCGCGACCAGCACACTCGTCACCCGCCACAACTGGAAGCGCGCCGTCGAGACGAGAAACTGCGCGTCGGCGGGCTTCAGCAACACGAAGTCGAGCGTGCCCTTGCGAATGTGATCGATCACCGCCTGCAGGCCCGGGTTCACCGCGCCGTCGAGCACGCCCTGCAGCAGAATGAACCAGCCGGTGACGACGAGCGCCTCACCGAAGCTCCAGCCGGGAATGCCTGGGCGGGAGGGGTCTCCGTACACGACGAAGAGCGGCACGATCGCGGTCGCCATGAAGAACAGCGACACCACGCCATCGACCACGAAGTCCCACCGGTACTGCGCGGCGAGCAGGGCCGAGGTGCGCAGCTGGCGCGAGAGCAGGCCGAGGTAGCGCCCCATCGTCAGCCTCCGAACGCCTGGAAGCGCGCGAGCCCACGATTCCAGATGGCCAGCGAGGCGATGATGAGCCCGGCGGCCCACGCCCATTGCTTCACGAGCAGCGGGAGCGCCGACTCCCAGGTGTGCACGCCCGTCATCAACTCGACGGGCAGGCCGATCTGGTACCGAAACGGCAGCCACTTCGCGGCGATGGTGAGCCACTCGGGGAAGAGATCGAGCGGAAACAGGTAGCCCGAGAAGACGAAGAACGCGGCGAGCCACACATCCATCAGCTTCACGCTCGACTCCATGAAGAGGCTCAACGAGCCGATGGCCACGTTCGCGAAGAAGGTGATGAGCCAGCCGCCGACGAGCGCGAAGGCGAACAGCAGCCACACCCTCCAGTCGTGTGAGAGATGGTCACGCGCTCTGGTCGCAAAGAGGACGACGATCACCGGCAACGTCACCGCCGCGCGCAACGGCAGCGCCGCGAGATTTCCGACGCAGTACGAGAGCAGTGGATGAATCGGCCGCAGGAGCCGCATCGCGAGCGTTCCCTGGCGAACCTCGTAGTTCATCTCCCAGCAGGCCCAGCTCGAGATGAGCTGACGCACGATGAACACCGAGAGGAAGTACGAGATGAACGCGGTGGTGCCCCACGCCTTGCCGCCGCCCCCGACGACGGGCACCGACTGCGCCACCGCCGTCCACAACGTCATCATCACCAGCGGCATCGTGGTGCTGAAGACCCAGATGATCATCTCGGTGCGGTAGGCGAGCGACTCGACGAAGCCGACACGCATGAGCGCCGGCAGCGCCCGAAGACTGCGGCCCATCACGCCGCCTGCTCCTCGCGGGTCGCCCGGCTTCGCGCGAAGAGCTCGCTCATCACCTCTTCGAGCGGCGGGTTCTCGACGTTGAGATCCATCACCGGCAGCGTCGCCAGCGCGCGCCCGACGACCGAGTTCACCTGATCGTGGCTCACCTGCAGCACGGCCTGCGCACCTTCACACGTGACGACCTGACCGAGCGGCGCCACCTGCTCCCGACTGACCGGCTGCGAGAACCGCAGCGTCACGCGCTTCTCGGGCCGAACCTTCTGCACCAGCTCGTCGAGCTTGCCGTCGAACGACAGCGTGCCTTTGTCGATGACGATCACGCGGGGACACAGCGCGGCCACGTCGTCCATGTAGTGACTGGTGAGGATCAGCGTCGCGCCGTACTGCTCGTTGTAGCGGCGAATGAAGTCGCGCATCACGACCTGCATCGAGACGTCGAGGCCGATGGTGGGCTCATCGAGGAAGAGCACCTTCGGGCCGTGCACGAGCGCGGCGGCGAGCTCACACTTCATGCGCTCACCGAGCGAGAGCTGACGCGTCGGCTTGTTCACGAGATCGCCGAGTTCGAGCAGGTCGCCGAGCTCCTTCATGCGGCGGGTGAAGTCGGCGCGCGGCACGTCGTAGATGGCGCGGTTCATCTCGAACGTCTCGGCCGGAGGCAGATCCCACAAGAGTTGCTGCTTCTGCCCCATCACCAACATGATCTTCTTCAGGTACTCGGCCTCGCGTTTCTGCGGCACGTGCCCGTCGACGCGAACTTGACCACTCGAGGGATGCAGCAGGCCCGCCAGCGTCTTCAGCGTCGTCGTCTTGCCTGCGCCGTTCGGCCCGAGGAAGCCGACGCGTTCACCGGCCTTGATGTCGAAGGTGATGCCGTCGACGGCTTTGACGGTCGTGTACTCGCGCTTGAAGAGTGACTTGAGCGCCGCCGCGAGCCCGGGTGGCCGCTTGTGCACGCGGTAGTGCTTGGTGAGCTGCTGCACCTCGATCATGGGCTCGTGTGTAACCGAGACGCGCGCCGTCGTGCCGCGAATCCGTCAGCGAGCAGGCAGATCGAACAGCTCGACGAGATCATCTTCACGGGTCAGCAGCGGGCGCTCGCGAAGGGATGGCGCGGTGTAGTGGTACGTGAGCCGAACGCGACGCGCCGAGGCAGGCACCTTCACGCGCACCGGCACCTCGGGAATCAGCCGCGTGTCGTTCGCGATGACGACGCCCGGCCGGCCCTTCGAATCGAAGCCGCGCTCGAGTTCGAGGCCGAAGCGTCTCAGCGGTTCGTCGTCGGCCCAGAGCATGAGGTGCCGAAAGACGTCTCCGGTGGGCACGCGGTGGCCGACGTTCTGTGCGGTGACCGTCGCAACTCCGGCTCTGACTCCGAGCTTCACCGAGCTGCGGAGAAACTCGAGATCGCGCGCGCCGCGAACCCGATGCGAGACGTTGGGCATGTGGCAGCCCTGGCAGGTCTTCGGGCCTCCCCACTGCCGCCACTCGCTCAGCGTCGTCTGCATCGGCAGATCGTTCAGCACCGTGACGCCGTCGATCACCGCGTGGCCGTCGAACTGGTGGCAGGTGCCGCAGAACTCACTGCTCCGGAGTGCGGGCTCGTGACGAACCGGGTGCCCATAGCCCGTCGAGTCCGGTCGAGGAGAAAGCACCACGCCGTCGCGCACGTGACAGACCGCGCAGGTGATGCCGTCGTGAACCGGCGAGTCGGGCCGAGCGCTCCTCGCCGCGCGCAGCTGCGCCTCGAGCGGGCCGTGACAGATGAGGCAGCGCTGGTGCGGCTCGGTGGAGAAGCCGTCGAGGAAGACGCGATTGGTGAGGCTGGTGCGGTGGGCCGACTCGCGCCATTCCTTCGCGCGCTCGGGGTGGCACTCGGCACACGCCGCAGCGCTCGGAGCGTCGAGCGTGAGCGGCCGCGTGAACCCCGCCACGTCGAACGCGGGCTGGGCGAGCACGAGCGTGGCGAGCAACGAGATCACTTCTTCGAGCGCGGCGAGAACGTGAACGTCAACGACCGAATGCCCTCGTCCTCAACGAGGCCCCAGACATCCTGGGGGTCGTGCTGAATCGAGAGCAGTTGGCGCCGCGTGATCTGGGTGACCTTCTGATCGGAGACCTCGAACGCCCAGGACTCTGCTGACTGACTGACCGCCCTGCGTTCCTCTGGCGGAAGGTCTTTGGGGTTCGTCGCCTCCTCCCGCATTCGGTCGCCGCCAGAGATCTCGAACTCCTCGGTCCAGAGCGCCATCTTCCGAAGCAGCCCATCGTCGCCCCAATCGACCAGGAGCCAGGAGGTCACCTCGTAGTCGGCGCGTTCGGAGAACACCTCGACGTATTTGGCAAACACGCGCCGCGGCGCTGCCGGTGTTCCCTGCAGCAACTTCACCGTCGACAACGCGGCCTCTCGTGGAGCCGACGCGTCACGATCAAGGGGCCGGAGTGTGAGGGTCAGCTCGGGTTTGCTCGCCTCGAAGAAGGTGAGGTCGCTCGCGCGCACCAGCGGCAACAGTTCCGGCCGAATGAGTTCATCGAGCCCATCAGGCATTCGAACGCGCGTCTTCACCGAGAGAGAGAACCAGGCGCCGCCCTTCGAATCCTTCACCAGGGTACGCAGCGTCTTGAAGGCCGCCGGGTCGAAGCCATCGGGAACGGTGCCGCGGTCGAGCAGCGCGTCGAGCTCGACGAACTTCGGGTTCTTCACACCCTTCCGGAAGCCACCTTCGTCGTTCGGCTCAGAAACCGAGCTGTAGCGACGCGAGAATTCGGCGTCGACCTCCTTCACACTCCACGAGGTCGACACGAACGGGTACGTCGCGGGCAGAGACCCGAAGTACTTCGCCGCAGCCAGGCGCTCCTTCTTCCACGCGAGCATCGCCGCGCGCTTCGCGTCTTCGACCCGCTTGTCGTACGGCACGTCGCTGTCGACGAAGAGCTGCAGATCAGAGATGCAGGTGTCGCGGTACTTCGTGCCGGCCTTCACGGCGCCGATGGTGATCGTGACCTCCGCGAGCCCGCCCGTCAGTGGAACTTCGAACGTCTGTGCGCCCCACTTCGCCGCGACCTCGAGCATCTTCGAGGCCGTCTGCTTCTGCTGCGCATCGCGAACCACCACGGCGAGCGACGTCGGCACTCCGTTGGCCGCGAAGAGCGTCTTCGACTTCTGGTACCCGGGCGTGATCACCAGCCGAACCGCGCGCGCCTTGTTGAGCGTCGACACCTTCACCGTGAGCGACTGCCCGACGCCGTCACCATCGACACCCTCGACCCACGCCGTCGAGGGGTCGTCATCGAGCACGTAGGTCGGGTGATAGTTCTCCTGGTACTTGTTCCAGTTGCTCTCGAGGAAGCTGCTCGCGGTCGCGCGCTCGGCGTGCAGCCGCTTGAACTCTGCGCTCGCGAACGAAGCCGTCAGCGCCGCCACGAAGAAGACGAGTCTCATGTCGATGACTGTAGTGCGCACTCCGGGCATAAGCGCCGCATGTCGTCCGATGCAGCGCGAGATCTCGAAGCGTGGATTCCCCGGCTCATCTCGGTGTGGCGCGCCCATCGTGCGTCACGGTCGAAGGGCGGGCCGCGACCGCAGCAACGTCGTCCCCAGTTCGAAGAGAACGAGCCGACGACGAGGCTGACGCCGCAAGAAGTGAAAGAGGTCGGCGCCGGCATCAAGCGGCTCTCGCACGGGCTGACGCGTGAACGAGAGCTCGCGGGCGCGAAGTACATGGACGACCCGGCCCTGCTCGGCGCGTACCTGCTCTTCTACTGGCCGGTCTCGTACGCCCAGTCGCGCTCACTCTTGTCCGAGCTGCCCGCACGGCCGCGGTCGTTGCTCGATCTCGGCTCCGGCCCTGGCCCGCTCGCGTTCGCAGGCATCGACGCGGGCGCTTCAGAGACCATCGCCGCCGATCGCAGCAAGCCCGCCCTCGAGCTCGCCCGCCAGCTGGCGATCGAGGCCTCCGAAGCGCTCGGCACGCGTGAGTGGAGCCCCGAGCGCGCCCTGCCCGAAGGCCGCTTCGACGTCATCACCATGGGCCACGTGATCAACGAGCTCTTCAACGGCGACATCGAGAAGCGCGCCGCGCTGCTCGAGAAGGTGCTCGAGCGCGTGAAGCCGGGCGGCTCGCTCGTGGTGATGGAGCCCGCGCTGCGCGACACCTCGAGAGCCCTGCTCCAGGTGCGCGACGTGCTCGTGGCGAAGGGCTACGCCGTGCGTGCGCCGTGTCTCTTCCGCGGCGCCTGCCCTGCCCTCATCAAGCCGTCGGATTGGTGCCACGCCGAGCGCCAGTGGCGCATGCCGCAGCTGACCGAGACCCTCGCGAGAACCGCGGGCCTGCACAAGGAGTCGCTCAAGATGAGCTACCTCGTGCTCGCGCCGAAGGGCGAGGCGTGGGCCGAGCCTCCCACTGGCCGCGTGCTGCGCATCGTCTCGGAGCCGCTCGAAGGAAAGGGCCGTCAGCGCCTGATGGGCTGTGGCCCCGAAGGCCGCATCGGGCTCGCGCTGCAGGACAAACACCGCAATGACGGCAACGCGAAGTTCTTCTACTTGCAGCGCGGCGAGGTGATTCGCATCGGCGGCGTGGTCGACGAGAAAGGCGACGGCGCGGGCCTGAACGATCAATCGACGGTCGAGATCATCGCGCGCGCCGGGCAGGCCGTGCCGAAGCCCTGACTCAGCCGACGACGCGGTTGCGGCCGGTCTTCTTCGCCTTGTACAGGTTCTGATCGGCCAGCTTGATGAACTGCAGCGGCTCGGTCATGTCGCCCGTGAGATCGGACACGCCAAGCGAGATCGTCACCTGAATGTCTTTGTTCTCGAAGCTGAAGCGATGGTCTTCGACCATCTTGCGAACCTTCTCGGCGAACTTGCGCGCGTTCTCGGGCCCGGCCTCGGGCATCACCACCGCGAACTCTTCGCCGCCGTAGCGCGCGAAGCACTCTTCACGCCGAATGCGCGGCCGCAGCGTCTGGGCGAGCTCGCGAAGCACGTAGTCACCGGCGAGGTGGCCGTTGGTGTCGTTGATCGACTTGAAGTGATCGATGTCGAACATGATGAGCGAGAGCGATCGGTTGTACCGATGGCAGCGGCCCATCTCGCGCTCCAGGTACTCGAGGAAGTAGCGCTTGTTGTTGATCTGGGTGAGGCCGTCCGAGATCGTCAGCTGGTAGATTTCCTCGTGGTACAGCGTCTCGATGTTCCCGCCCTGCAGGAACTTGAAGATCGCGCCGCCCACCTTCACGAGATCGCCCGAGCGCAGCGTCTGCTCCTCGTGAATCTCGTCGTCGTTCAGGTACGTGCCGTTCGTCGAGCCGAGGTCCTTCACGAAGAACTTGCCCTCGCGCACTGACACGAGCGCGTGACGTCGTGAGACGTTGTCGAGGTCGATGACGATGGTGTTCTTCTCGTCGCGGCCGAGGCTCAGCTCGTCGCCTTCGATGACGAACTTCTTGCCGAGCTCGGGCCCGTGGATCTCGACCAGGCAGCTTTCTCCGCTGACCTTGATCTGATCTTTCAGCCTTCGAATGGTGGTGACGCGCGTCTCGTGACCCGCCATGGAGCGTGAGTCGTAGCACAGGGAATTCGGCGACCCGAGCACTGCGCGATGTCGCATTGATGGCTACCTTGGGCGCGCTGCGTCGGATCCACCCGGCCCCAAATCGAAAGCACGCTAGCTTCCGCCCGCCATGATCGTTCGCCGTCTCGTCGTTGCTGCGTTGGCCGTTTCGTCGGTGGCGTGCGTGAAGCGGGTCGTCACCGTTCCTCCCGAGGCGTACGTGACGCTGGGCGGGCAGCGCGCGAGCTATCGCGACTGGTCACGAGTCGGCGATCTGTGCGCCATCGATCCCAAGCTCGTGCAGCAGGACTTCGAGTCGATGAGCATGTTGCTCGCGAACTTCCTCGGCCAGACGTCAGCTGGACCTGACGGTGTGTGGGCCGAGGAGCACATCGCGTTGCTGGAAGAAGCGCAGCGCACGTTGCCGGTCGCGCTCGATTTGCAGAAGCGCGGCGTGCATCAGGCGAAGAAGGCGGGCTGCCGATTCGAGGGGCTGATTCGCACCGAGGAGCTCACCGATCAGGGCCGCAAGCGCCTCGCTGAAGCACCGGAGTTGCTCGAGGTGGTGAAGGCGAAGAAGGCGCTGGCGGCGTGGAAAGACGGACTGCCTGCGGCGCAGCAGGCCGCGAAAGAGAAGTCGTGCGCCCCGCCCGCGAAGGGCCAGAAGGCACCTGCCGGTCCCGTGTTGTTCGCGGCGTTCGAAGACGAGAAGGGCCGCGCGGAGTGGCTGTTCTGCGACGGCTCGAAGGTGGCTGCGTCTCCTGGCAACGTGCCCGCGTACGAGGCCGCGCCTGCCGATGCGTCGAAGAAGGCGAAGAAGTCGGCCGACCCGAAGGCGTACCTGGATGCGCAGGCGAAGTTCCCCTCAGCCGACGTGAGCCGTGCGCCGAAGCTGCCAGTGAAGAAGGTTGCGAAGAAAGACGACGCGCCCGAGCCGGAGTGAGTCCTCAGACTGCCTGACCGATGTGCGTCGCGGCCCAGCGCGCGATGCCGAAGATCGTCTCTTGCGGGTTCACGCCCAGTGACGTCGGCAGCACCGACCCATCGACAACGAACAAGTTGTCGAGTGAGTGGTACTTGAGGTGCGGGTCCACGACCGAGGTCGATGGATCCTTCCCCATTCTGCAGCCGCCCATCTGATGCGCGGTCGCGACGCGCACCTGCATCGGCTCCCACGCGGCGTCGTCGAGCTTGTCGATCTCAGCGGCCGAGTTCAGCGTCACCGGGTTCAGGTGGAGCGACCGCACCATCGTCGCGCCCGCAGCGAACTGCAGCTTCGCCATCTCTTTGCACGCCGAGCGAAACGCCTCCCAGTGCGCAGGCGTGAACGCGTATTTGATCGAGTACCGGTTGTACGCGCCATCGCGCAGCCGCACGGTGCCGCCCTCTTCATCAGGCGACAGCCCGTCGACGTGAATCGCCAGCATCACGTTGAGCCGGTTGAACTTCGTCATCAACTCCATCGTCTCGGGGCCCGAGCCGGTCGCCGTCGTCGACGCGAGCATCGGGTGCACCGGCGGCACCTCGAGGAAGTAGCCCATCTTGCCGGGGCCGCGGTCGACGAAGTGGTGCGAGTACACGCTCTGCGGCGCGCCACGAAACGCGTTCACCTCATGCTCGAACAACCCCATCATCAACAGCACCGGGTGGAACCACGTCTTCTCGCCCACGCGCCCTTCCGACATCAACTGGGAGCGCATCAGCAGGCCCGGTGAGTTGATCGCCCCGCCGCTCACCACCGTCACCTTCGCCTTCACCACCACCTTCACGCCCGTCGGCTTCCGCGTCGCATCGTCGAGCACCTCGGCGCGAACGGCCGTCACCTTGCGTCCATCCCAATCGAGCATGCGGGCTGACGTGTTCGCGTAGAGCGTGACGCCGGCTTCGACCGCATCGGGAATGACCGTCACCAGCATCGACTGCTTCGCATCGACCGGGCAGCCCATGCCGCAGTACCCGAGGTTCAGGCAGTTGTTCACGTTGCGGCGAATGAGCCCGCGCTCGTAGCCGAGCTTGCCCAGGCCGTCCCACAGCACCTTGTTGTTCGCGTTGATCATCTCGAGCGGCCACTCGGCGATGTGCAGCCGCTTCTCGATCTGCTCCCAGTGCGGCGTGAGCGTCTGCGTCGACAACGTCTCGATGCCGTGGCGCTCGCGCCAGATCTTCAAGATGCGCTCGGGCGTGCGGAAGCTCGAGCACCAGTTCACGGTGGTGCCGCCGCCCACGCTGCGGCCCTGCAGAATCGTCATCGCGAGGTCGTCGGTCGCCCGGTTGCCGAGCTCCTGGTACAGGTTCTGGAACGCGCGCGGCTCGGTCATGTCGAACTCGCGGCGCGTGTGGTACCCGCCCTCTTCGAGCATCACCACCGACTTGCCCTGCTTCGCGAGCTCGTGCGCCGTCCACGCGCCGCCCGAGCCCGAGCCGACGATGCACACGTCACACTCGAGGTTGAGATCCTGCGTGATCTCAGGCCCCGTCACGATGCGCCCCTGCGTCATGGCGTGCCTCCGTCGAGGGCTGCGGGTTGCGGAGCGACCTCGTGGAACGTGCCGTTGCCGACCGGCCGCTCGACACCTCCGCCCTTCCACACCGGCGCGTTCGGGTCGTGAATGCCGGGCAGCGGGCCGGTGTAGCCGACGGGCGCCCACGTCTTCTCGCTCTGAAAGTACGCCGCCATCACCAGGCCGCGCAGCGCGGTGAAGCCCGTGCGTCGCAGCGTGATTCGGCTCGTCTGCCACTCCTTCAGCACCGCGTCCTGCTCGTCGGTCGACATCGTCGAGAACGTCTTCGCGCGCCGCCCGAAGAGGAAGTTCGGCAGCGCGTTCTCGAGCAGCATCAGCAGCTGCTTCGTCTCGGTGAGCGCCGTCGCGTCGACGAGCGAGAGAATGCGATCGCAGCCCCGCGCGACCTGCAGCTCCTCGACGCCGGGGAAGCCGTCGCGCTTCGCGATCATTCGCCACGAGAGCGCCGTGAGAATCGCGAACTCGCGCGGCGTCAGCACCAACAACCCATCGCCAGGCAGCTCGACCTCGACCGATTTGCGCGTGAAGAGAAAGCCGCCGCCGCCGAGCGCAAGCAATGCGCCTCCGAGCAGGCCCTTCTTCAAAACACCGCGTCGCGAGGGCTTCGTGCCGGGAGGAGGCAGGTACATCTTCATTGGTGGATGGGGGTGCCGTTTCCGCTTACGCGGCGCGGTCTCCCCCACCTC
>JBEOKA010000031.1:0-18572 GCA_040275325.1 Myxococcaceae bacterium
ACCCTCCCCGCGGCGACGTTGGCTCGCGAAGGCGAAGTCGAACTGGAAGCTCGTGAGACGAAGCCGAGAGCGAGCC
The DNA here is from genome assembly GCA_040275325.1 of Myxococcaceae bacterium. Classification (GTDB taxonomy): domain Bacteria; phylum Myxococcota; class Myxococcia; order Myxococcales; family Myxococcaceae; genus Xiheimicrobium. The sequence goes on from JBEOKA010000031.1 coordinate 77, forward strand.
TGAGGAGCGGCGGGACTTCGCACCCGACAGACCCTCCCCGCGGCGACGTTGGCTCGCGAAGGCGAAGTCGAACTGGAAGCTCGTGCGTCTCGCGCGGAGTCTGCCGAGTTCGTCGCGGCAGCCGAAGCCTGAGGGCCGTGAGAGACTGTGCGTCGATGCGCCCCATCGAGGCCGAGCTGCTCGCGAAAGACGACCTGTACCGACGCGTGGTGGTCGAGCGCCTGATGGCTGCGCGCGAGTCGGTCGTCATCGCGACGGCGAACGTGAAGGCGATGATGGTCGAGGTCGACGGCGACTTCCGGCCCATCGCCGACGTCTTCGCGAAGCTGGCGAAGCGCGGCGTATCGGTGCGCGTGCTGCACGCCGAGCTGCCCTCTCGCCCATTCCGCGCGGCGTTCGACAAACACGAGAAGGTGATTCGTGACGGTGGCGCTGGCGGCGCGCGCATGGAACTCAAGCTCTGCCCTCGGGTGCACTTCAAGGCCGTGCTCGTCGACGGCGCGTGGCTGTACCTGGGCAGCGCGAACCTCACCGGCGCGGGGCTCGGCGCGAAGCACGGCGATGCCCGCAACTTCGAGCTCGGCCTGGTGACCGAAGACTTCGACACCATCGACCGCGTCACGGCGCTCTTCGAGTCGGTGTGGGGCGGCGCCGAGTGCAAGACGTGCCGGTATTTCAGTGACTGCCCAGACCCCATCGGCGAAGGCCCGCCGAAGAAGAAGACTCGCCGCTCCCGTGGTGGTTCGACCGGCATCGTGCTGGGCCGCCCCCGACGCTTTGGACTGAAACGATGATCGACGCGCTCATTCTCGACCTCGGCAACGTGCTCGCCTTTCACGACAACGAGAAGCTGTTCACCGAGATGGCGCGCGTGTTCGGTTCGTCTCGCGAGGCCATGCGCGAGCGGCTCGACGGCGGCCTCTGGCACGAGGTGAACACGGGGCGCCTGCCCGGAGACGCGCTGCGGCGAGCGCTGGTGCTGCGCCTCGGCCACGAGGTGTCACCGGTTGAATGGTTCAACCTGTGGAACTGCCACTTCACGCTGCACGACTCGATGGTGCGTGAGGTCGAGCGGCTCGTCGGGCGTATTCGGCTCGTGCTGCTCTCGAACACGCATGACCAGCACGTCGAGTTCCTGCGCCCGCGGCTGCCGGTGTTGGCCCGCTTCGACGGGCTCGTGCTCTCGTACGAGGTGGGCCACATGAAGCCCGACCGGGAAATCTACGAGCGCGCGCTCGCGCTGGCCGGAGTCCCGGCGAACCGCGCGGCCTTCTTCGACGACGTGCACCGCTACGCCGACGCGGCGACGGCGCTGGGAATGCACGGCCGCGTGTTCACCACGACCGAGGCATTTCGCGAGCAACTCCGCGTGCTGCGCCCCGACCTCCTCGACTGAACGGCGCCACGCCTGGGCTCTGTCGCGCGCTCTGCCGCAACTCGATTGAACGCGAGTCGCCCCGTTGGCCGAGACCTCGTTGGCCGAGACCGCCGCGGTTGGCCGGGACTCGCCGCTTTGGCCGAGACCCGCCGCGTTGGCCGAGACCGCCGCGGTTGGCCGGGACTCGCCGCTTTGGCCGAGACCGCCGCGGTTGGCCGACACCCGCCGCGTTGGCCGAGACCCGTTTCGGGAGGTGTCGACGAGGGCAGCCTCTGAACGTCAACGCCCGCTCTGCGCGTCCTGCGCCCAGTCTCGCGCTGACGACGTGCCCAGCTTCAGCGAGTGGGCTCCGTGCTGGTGTCGGACGTCGTGACCTCGGCAGCGAGGCGGAGCTACTTTCCCAGCTCGCCTGCGACGGGCACGTCGACGATGTCGAGCCGATTCTCGAGCGTGCGCTCGAGCCAGAGCACCTGCGCCTTCTCGGTGAGCCCCTTGAGCAGCTGCACCCGTCGCCCGTCGCGCAGCATCGCGTTGAGCGAGTACTGCACGGTCGTGCCGTTGCGGCCACGGTTGACCTGCTCCTCGCCGTAGAGCTGCGCGAGGTCGGCCTTCTTCCACGACCCCGAGCCCGGCCAGGGGAGCGGCCCGTGCTTGATGGTGAGCACGCCCTGCTCGAGCGACACGCGCGTCGAGTTCACGAAGCCCGTCAGCGACAGATACGCGACGCCGATGCCCACCGCGGCGTGCAGCGAGCCGAACAGCGCCATCACCGCCTCGCCCTGGAAGATGGCGATGCCGAACCACATCACCATGAAGCCGTTCCACAGCAGCGCGAAGAAGGCCGTGAAGAGATGCACCGGAGAGAACCACCGCCACCGCACGTCGAGGCGCCCGGGCTCGTTGGTCACCTTGAACTTCTCGGGCAGCGGCAGCGCCGCAGGAGGCGGCTTCGTCAACGCGTCGAGGCGCGCCTCATCGGCGGTCGCGCGGGTTCTCAGGTCCATCACGCCGCCGCAGGCCTGGCAGCTCGCGATGCCAAGCGACCGGTCGACGTCGGCTGCGCGGAACGACGCACCACACGAAGGGCAGGCGAGAGGGCTCACGCGGGCATTGTACGGCGCAGAAGGCCCAGCGCGTGGAAACACGACGGCCGCGGCTCCGATGACGGGAACCGCGGCCGTGACGACTGCATTTTCAGCCCGTCGTCACCTCAGCGCGTAGTCGATGGCGTAGTCGCCCTTCGCGCTCGTCGGCGGGTCCCAGCCCTTGCCGTTCAGGTTGTTGTCCTTCAGCACGCGCTGCACCTCGGCGCCGCGCGCTGCCGACAGGTCCTGCTGGGCTTTCTTCACCATCGTCCACACCTCTTCGGCGATGGTGAGGTCGTCGACGAGCGAGGCGTGGCCGGTGACGGGCTGGCCGACGTTGGTGCCCGCGAACGGCTTGAAGTCGAGCGTCTTGAGCAGCTCGGGCGAGAGGGGCAGCTCGCTCTTCGTGTCGGCAGCGTACTGCGCCACCTCGGTGAGGAACGCGTTGAGCTCGCTCTCACCCTGGTTCGACTGCTGCCGGTACCAGCTCTCGACGGCCGCGCGGTCGCTCACGTTGAGCTGCGGGTTCTTCTTCGCCGCGAAGCCCGTCAGCACGCGAATCGCCTTCTCCTGCTCGTCGAGCGGGCGCAGCACGCGGTTGTAGTCGATGGCCGAGCCCTTCGACTTCGCGAACGCGTTGAGCTCGTCGATGAACGCCTGCTTCGGAGCGCCCGTCTTCGCCACCTGCGTCGCGAACCACTTCTCGAAGCCCGCCGCGTCGCCGGCGGTGAGGCCCGGGGTGCCCTTCGACAGGGCGTAGTCCATCATCAGGCCGGCGGCGGCGCCGTTGAGCGCGTACTGCGCGCGGCGAATCGCGCTCGTGTACCCAGCCTCGGCCTCGAGCTCGATTTGAATGTCGTTCGAGATCATCGCGCCCGTCATCTTCGCGCCGTCGAGCGGCTTGCGGCTCACCCGGTCCTGGAACGAGAGACCCTGGCCCGTCTTCGCGTCGTAGAACTCGGTGTAGTCCATCGAGCCGATGATGAAGTTCCACGACTGCGGGTTGATGTTGAGCGCCTCCTGCCGGTAGTTGTTGAACCACACGGCCTGGCCCCAGCCCGCGGCGCCTTCGACCATGCGGTGCAGCACCTCGGCGTGGGCAGCGACCAGGTTCTTGCGAATGTCGCCCGCCACCTTCGCCTTGTCGGTCGCGTTCGCCAGCGCTGGTGCCTTGTTGCCGAGCGCCTTGCCGAGCTCGGCGAGGAAGGCGTCTTTGTTGGGGCCGGCGAGCTGCGCGTCGAACTCCTTGATGAAGCCGCCGAACGTCTGCTGCTTCACGAGCTCGCCGTTCACCTTCACCGGCGAGGTGAACGACGCCTCGGTCATGTCCTTGAGCTGGTTGACGCCGACGCCCATCGACTGCAGCAGGTTCGTCTTGTCCTTGCCCTCGGGCATGTCGACGACCTTCTTCGCGTAGGCGACGTAGCTGGCCGCGTTGCCGACGGTGACGCCGCTGCCCGAGGCGCGCTCGGCCGCCGACATGAAGCGCGAGACCGCCGCCTTGGTGCGCAGGAAGTCACGCACGTCATTCGCCCCACCGGCATCGCGCACGGTGCGGTCGGTGTTGCCGCCGATGTTGCGCTGCAACTGGTCGACGTTCTCGGCGAACCCGTCGTACTGGCCGCGAATCGCATCAGCCACCACGCGCTGCAGCTTCGCGTCCTGCTTGCTCGAGATGGGCTGGCCCGGCCAGAGGCGGTCGATGAGGGCCTTGTCGACGGTGAGCGTCGGGTCGAGCTTCTTGAGGCCCTCGGTGGCTGCGCCGACGATGGCGCTGCGATCGAGCAGCCCGGCGGCCTTCGCCGACAGCTCGGCCTTCGAAGGCTGGCCGTTCGACGCGGCCCAGTCGGGCGCGGCGGCGATGAGGTCGCTCAGCTCTTTGATGCGCGGCTCACCCGCCTGCTGGAACGACGAGACGAGCGCGCTCTGGTCGGTCTCGTCGAGGTGGAAGCGCCCACGAATCTGGCGCGCCACGGCGCCGGGCTCGAGCGCGAGCACGCCCGTCTCACCACCGGCGTTGTCGGTGATGCCCTTCTGAACGGCTGCGCGGTACACGCTCGCGGCTGCGGGGGCGACGTTGTTGGCGCTCCAGCTGCCCCACGCCTGCCCGAGCTTGCCGGTCGCGGCCGAGTTCGTGAGCGTGTCGAAGATCTCCTGGTTCGCGCTGTCGGTGCGGCTGTCGATCTTGCGGGCGTGCTTGGTGCCCGACGCGTCGATGGCCGTGCCCTCTTTCATGCCGATGAGCACGCGCGTGCCGGCGAACGGGTCTTTGTCGGAGCCGTACCGAATGCGCGTGCGGTACATCAGCTCGGCCTTCTGCAGGTCCTTCGTCAGCTTGCCGGTCTTGAGGTCCTTCTTCGCCATGAAGGTGTCGAAGAAGAAGTCGCGACCGATGGCGACGCGCGGCTGGCCGTTGTTCGGGTTCACCTCGTAGCTGCGGGTGTCGAGCGTGAACGAGACGTAGGGGTTCGCGCGGCGCAGGGCGTGGGCGTCGCTCTCCCAGCTCATCTCTTCGAGCGGCACGACGCCGACGGTGAGGCCGGCCACCGCCTTGGGGCGCTGCAGGTCGTTCAGCGCGTTGTTCGCGAGCGCGACCGTCTCGTCTTTCGTGAGGCCCGTGATGACGCGCGTGTCTTCGACCTCTTCGCCGTCGCGGCCGTAGGTGACGGGCGCGTTCTTGAAGGTCTCGGTGCTCATGTGGGGCACCGTCGACAGGTCGATGACCTGCGGCTCGACGATCTGCAGCGTGACGCCGTCGATGGCGAGGCTGGCCTCGGGCTTGAGCTTCGCCGCCTTGCCGAACTCGGTGGTGGTGGCGGCGTAGTTGGAGCGGTTGGTGTCGTCCATGCCCAGCGCCTTCGCGAGGCCCGAGCCCTTCGAGAAGTCGAACACGTCGCCGGGCTTCACCTTGCCGCCGACCACCACGTCGTCCATCGCCTGCACGAGGTCGGCGACGTAGGCGCGCAGCGGCTGGTTCGCGGCGGTGGCCTGGGCCTGCAGCTCCTTCATCGCGGCCTTCAAGCTGGCGCCGTCTTTGACGACCTTGGCGCTCGCGCCCTCGCCAATCTTCAGGCTGACGCCCCTGGTCTCGAGCTCCTTGCCGACCGCGTCGAACCACGGGTTGCGATCAGACTTCGCGAACAGGTCCGGGCGGAACTGGACTCCGCGTTTCACCGTGATGCTGGGCATGTCGAACGACCCCCTGAAGGAAAGGCTGCGAGAAAGTGCGGCGGTCTTGTCACGACACCCGGGGTGACTCAAACGCGCAACCCGAGGCTGTCGCAGGAATTGGTTTAGTGGTTCAACCAATTCCTGCAATGGTCGGAGCGACGAGTCGGTCTATGGAACGGCCGCATGACGACTCTCTGGGACGCCGTCGGGAATACGCCTTTGCTGAGCCTCGCCTCGCTGTCGAAGCGCACGGGCTGCGAGCTGTTCGCCAAGGCCGAGTTCATGAACCCCGGCGGCAGCATCAAGGACCGCGCGGCGAAGGGCATGATTCGCGACGCCGAGGCGAAGGGCCTGCTGAAGCCGGGCGCCACCATCGTCGAGGGCACGGCCGGCAACACCGGTATCGGGCTGGCGGTGCTGGGCATCGAGCGCGGCTACCGCGTCGTGGTGACGATGCCGTACAACCAGGCGCGCGAGAAATACGAGTACCTCGAGGCGATGGGCGCCGACGTGCGCAAGGTGCCCGTGGTGCCGTTCGCGAACCCGGGCCACTTCTACCATCAGGCCAAAGCGCTCTCGGAGCAGCACGGCTGGTTCTGGGCGAACCAGTTCGAGAACCCGGCGAACGGTGACTTCCACGCCGAGACGACGGGCAAGGAGATCTGGGAGCAGACCGAGGGCCGCGTCGACGTGCTGGTGTCGTCGGTGGGCACGGGCGGAACGCTCGGCGGCGTGTCGCGGTACCTGAAAGAGAAGAACCCGAAGCTCGAGGTGGTGCTGCTCGACCCGCTGGGGTCGGGGCTGTACTGCCACGTCACCGAGGGCAAGGTCGAAGGCAGCGGCTCGTCGATCACCGAGGGCATCGGCATCATGCGCATCACCGAGAACTTCCGGCGCGCGCGCGTCGACTCGGCGATGCGGGTGACGGATCAGCAGATGCTCGAGATGCTGTACCACCTGGCGCGCAACGACGGCCTGGTGGTCGGCACCAGCGCGGCGCTGAACGCTCGTGGCGCGTACGAGGTCGCGAAGAAGTACCAGGGCTCGGGCAAGCGCATCGTCACGTTCCTGTGCGACCACGGCAGCCGGTACACATCGAAGGTGTTCAACCCCGAGTTCCTCGCGTCGAAAGGCCTGACGGTCGCGCCGCTTCCCTGAGTTGCACGGGGGTGGAACGCGATCGCGTTCGTCAGCCGGGTCGCGACCTCTCCTGCGTGGTGCAGGTTCCACTCGCTTGCAGTCATCAACTGCTTGTCAGGCGGACATTTTCGCTGAGCAGTTGGCAGTCAGAAGCAACACCAGTGGCCTCCTCAGGGGCTTTCCACGCGCAGGCGGAGTGCTACGAGGCGCGCATGTCTTTGACTCCCGCGCCGTTTCCCATCGGAACCCCTGGAACGCCGTGGGGCGCGGACGAGAAGCGGCAGTGGCGCGCGTCCGTGCCGAAGCGCCGCAGCTACACCGACGAAGTGGTGAGCCTCATCGAGCGCCTCGCGGCGAAGTTCGAGGTGATCACCTACGGCACGCTCGACTACGGCGCTGATGGTCGGTTTCCGCTCTTCGTCTTGAAGAGCCGCGGCTGGAACGACGCGCTGCCGCTCGCGATGGTGACTGGCGGAGTGCACGGCTACGAGACGAGCGGCGTGCACGGAGCGCTGCGCTTCGCCGAGCGTGACGCCGCCGCGTTCGAGGGGCGGCTCAATCTGATCATCGCGCCGTGCGTGAGCCCGTGGGCGTACGAACGCATTCACCGGTGGAACGCCGATGCCGTGGATCCGAACCGCTCGTTCAAGGCCGATGGTGCTGCCGGCGAAGCTCGCCAGTTGATGACCTTCATCGCGCCGTACCGCGGGCGCTTCCTCGCGCACCTCGATCTGCACGAGACGACCGACTCTGATGAGACCGAGTTCCGCCCGGCGCTGGCGGCGCGTGACGGCAAGACGTACGAGCCCGGCGTGATTCCCGATGGCTTCTACCTGGTCGACGACTCGGCGAACCCGCAGCCGGGGTTTCAGGCCGCCATCATCGAGGCGGTGGCCACGGTCACGCACATCGCGGAGCCGGACGAGAAGGGGCAGCTCATCGAGACGCCGCTCCAGGGTCGTGGCGTCGTGCACTACGACGTGAAGGCGCTCGGGCTGTGCGCGAGCCTCACCGGAGCGCGGTTCACCACGACGACCGAGGTCTACCCCGACAGTCCTCGTGCCTCGCCCGCTCAGTGCAACGAGGCGCAGGCGACCGCCGTGCGTGCCGGCTTCGAGTACGCGCTGAAGCACCGCTGATCAATCTGCGACTCGACTCGGTCGAACTCGGTCAGTTCTTCCGCTCGAGCAGCTCGACGATCTCGTCCACCAGCAGCGCCTCGTCCTTGAAGTCCTTGCGGAGCGTCTCGAGCTTCTTCGCATCGGGCGACTTCGCCTCGCGCATCTTCGCGACCTCGCGATACGCCTGCGCGACGTTGGCGCCCAGCTGCTCTGCCTTCCGTGTGCGCGCCAGCGCCTCCGACGTGCCCGCGGTGAAGCTGTCGAGCTGACCGAAGTGTTTGTCCCACGTCGCGGGATCCGCGGGCCCACCAGCCACCGACGGAATCGACTGCGCGATCGCCACGTACGCCCACGTCGGCACAGGCAACGGCTGCCCGGCGTACCAGGCCGCGAAGTCGATGACCTCGTGCCCCTCGACCACGAACCCCGACACCTCGACGCCCGACTTCAGCGTGAAGCTGAAGTGCCCGCGCGACGGCAATTTCTCGGTGCCCACGAGCACCACCGCGTTGTTCTTTCGGGGGCCCTCGGTCACCTTTCCCTGCTTCGAGAGCATCACGGGCCCGCCGAGCTCGATGACCGCCGCCGTCAGGTTCGGCCCCGTCTCGCGGCCAAACCGGTGCACCACGTTCACCTCGCCCGACAGCTCGAGCAGGTCGCCCGTCGGCTTCTTCAGCACCAGGTGATTCACCGTGTGCGAGCGCAGCGCCTCGTCGAGACCGAAGTCTCCGCCGCGCACCCACGCGAGCGTGTTGCGGAACTCGTCGAGCACGTCGTTGAGGTGATTGAAGTCGCGCGCGACGAACAGCTGCGGCTGCATGCGCGTGATGTCGTACGACGTCGTCGTGCACACGAGCGAGAGCGGCACCTTCCTCACCGCGTCGGTCAGACAGTGCTCGGCCTCACCGATGCTCGAGAGCAGGCCCGCGCCGTACAGCTTCGGCTGCTCCACCGTGCCGACCATGCCGTACTCGGCCGTCCACCAATACAGGCGGCTCGCGCGAGTCGACTCCGACACGTAGCGCACCGACGCCGCCGCGGCCGACAACCGGCTCTCGGCGTGAATGACGTCTTCCCGCGTCGAGAACGGGTCTTCCTTCACCACCGACAGATTCCGAATCGCTTCGAACATCGCGCGGTCTTCCGCCGACGCGATGGCCTTGAAGCCGACTTCGCCCGCCGACTTCAGGTACCTGGCGTACGCCGCGTCGGCGATGATCGGCGCGTGGCCGGCCGACTCATGCACGATGTCGGGCGCAGGCGTGTACGCGATGTGCTCGTGGCTGCGAATGTCGGCGGCGATGGCCAGCACCCCCCGCGCCTGCATCTCGGTGAAGACCGCCGGAGGAATGAAGCCGCGCACCCCGACGACGCTCCAGCCCAGCGGAGCCAGCTTCTCGTTCATCGTCTCGAGCCGGGGAATGCGCTCGAGATCGATGCCCGTGGCGTCGAGGCCCTTCAGGTAGACCGAGTGTGCGCGGCCATCGAGGTGCGTGCGCAGGCGCTTGAGAATGTGGCGCCACACCGCCTGGTCGCGCGGCGTGTACGAGGCGTACTCCTGGTCGACGATGTAGCGCTGCAGGTGCGCGGGCAGGGCGGTCGCGGGGGTCCGGTCCATGGCGGCGCTTGTCGCTTCGAGTGCGCGCGCTGGCAAGGGCTTGCACACGCCGAGCGGTTGGGCCTTCACGCGGCACGTCAACGCTTCTTCGCGACGTTCTCTTCGGCGACCGCGACCTCGAGGAAGGCGCGCAGCGGCCGCGACTTGTCGTCCGCTCTCCACGCGAGCGCGAACTCGAGCCGGTTGTCGAAGCCCGACAGCGGCCGCGTCACCACGCCCGATGGCAGCTCGCGCAACACGTAGCTGCCAACGATGAACACACCCACGCCCTCGGCTACCAGCGTCGGCCCGATGAGGGCCTGCGTCGTGTGAAACGCCACCTTCGGCTCGAAGCCCGCCGCGCGGCACTGCTGCATGAACCAGTCGTAAGTGGGCGGGTTCAGCTTGCGCGAGAAGATGATGAGGCGTTCGTCGGCGAGGCGGGCGAGGGGCACCTCGGCTCCCCTGGCGAGCGCGTGCTTCTCGGGCAGCACGACGACCCACCGCCCCGTCACCACCCGGCGCGCCTTCAACGTCGGCACCTTCACCGGGTGAAACGTCATGCCCACGTCGATGGTGCGTTGCGCGAGCGCGTCGAGCACCTGCGAGGGGTACATCTCGACCGACTCGACCTCGACCTCGGGGTAGTGCTCGCCGAGGCGGCGCAGCGCGCGGCCGATGAAGGGCAGGTTGATGTACTCGAGGTACCCAAAGCGCAGGCGCTGCGTCGCGGAGCGGCCGATGCGCTGCGTCTCCTTCACGCCCGCCTCGAGCATCGCCACCGTCGCCTTTGCGGTCTCGAGGAACACCGCGCCCGCTTCCGTCACCTCGACGTGCCGCCGGCTGCGAGAGAGCAGGGTGACGCCGAGTGACGCTTCGAGCGCGGCGATGTGATGGCTGAGCGCCGGCTGGGTGACGCCCACGCGCGTGGCCGCCCTCCGGAAATGCAGCGTCTCGCACACCGCGATGAACGACCTCAGGTGTCTGAGCTCCATGAAGCGCTGATTAGCGCGTTGAATCACACGATTCCGAACTCTGTGTGGCGTCCGGGGCCGCAAGGCGACACATCGCCCGCCCATGTGGATCGTCCGACTCGCGCTCCGGCGGCCGTACACCTTCGTGGTGTTGTCGCTCGTGCTGCTCCTCTCGGGGTGGCAGGTGGTGCGCCGAACGCCGACCGACGTGTTGCCGTCGGTCGACCTGCCCGTCATCAGCGTCGTGTGGACGTACTCGGGCCTGCCCGCGCAGCAGATGGAGGCGCAGGTCACGCAGTTCTCCGAGTTCTCCATCGCCGGCAACACGTCTGACGTGATGCGCCTGCAGAGCGACACCTACGACGGCGTCAGCGTCATTCGTGTCTACCTGCAGCCCGGCGCCGACGTCAGCGCCGCCATGGCGCAGATCACCGCCGCCTCGCAGACCATCGTGCGCCGCATGCCGCCCGGCATGATTCCGCCCATCATTCTTCGCTACACCGCCTCGAGCGTGCCGGTGCTGCAGCTGGCCTTCACCAACGACACGCTCTCCGAGGCCGAGCTCTTCGACTACGTGAACAACCGCGTTCGCACCGCGCTCTCCATCGTGCGCGGCACGCGCTTTCCGCTCCCGCAGGGCGGCAAGTTTCGCCAGGTGAGCGTCGACCTCGACCTGAACGCGCTGCAGGCGCAGGGGCTGGCGCCGCAAGACGTCGCGCTTGCGGTGTCGGCGCAGAACCTCACACTGCCCACGGGCTCGTTGAAGATCTCCGACCGCGAGTACCGCGTGGCGCTGAACAGCTCACCCGACGCCATCGCCGCGCTGAACGAGCTGCCGATTCGCAGACCCGATGGCCGGCTGCTCCAGCTCCGCGACGTCGCCTTCGTGCACGACGGCTTTCAGGTGCAGACGAACATCGCGCGCTCGAACGGCCGCCGCAGCGTGGTGCTGACGGTGATGAAGAACGGAGACGCCTCGACGCTCGAGGTCGCCAGCCGCATCAAGGCCATGCTGCCCGGCATCAAGCGAGGCCGAGGCGAACGTGACGTTGTCTCGCTCCGCCGCCGAGCGCTCGAGCCGCCTCTCGGAGCAGGGCGTGGCCTCGAAGCAGCAGGCCGAAGAGGCGCAGAGCCGGCTCACCACCGCCATCGCCGCCGTCGACACCGCGCGCGCTGACGTGCTGCGACTGACCGCCGTGAAGGGCTACAGCCGCGTCGTGGCGCCGTTCGCGGGCGTCGTAACGCGCAGGCTCGTCGAGCAGGGCGCGCTCGTCTCGACCGACCGCACGCCGTTGTTCGAGCTCGCGCAGACCGAGACGCTCAAGGTGACGGTCGACGTGCCGCAGTGGCTCGCGCCCGACGTGAAGCAGGGGCTGGTGCTGAAGGTGGCTCCGCCAAATCGTCCGCAGTTGGCGGTCGAGGCGCGCGTCGGGCGCAGCGCAGGCGCGTTGGACCCGGTGACACGGACGCTGCGCATCGAAGCGCTCGTCGACAAGCCCGGCGCGCTGCTCGCGAACGCCTTCGTGCAGGTGACGTTTCAGGTCGAGCGCGCTGCACCACCCCTCATCATTCCCGCGAGCGCCCTCGTTGCGCGGGCCGATGGTGCGCGGGTGCACGTGGTGAAGGCCAACGTCATCGCCACCACGCCGGTGCAGGTCGCCAGAGACCAGGGCCGCACGGTCGAGGTGCTCACCGGCGTCGAGCCCGGCATGCAGGTGGTGCTGAACCCGCCTGACGACCTCGAGAACGGAGAGAAGGTCGAAGTGCTGGTGCCCGACGCAGGAGCGCCTCGATGACGCCGCTCATTGCAGCGCGCACTCCACGTGCGAGCGCCACCTCGCTTTCCTCCACAGGAGCGACGCGATGACGCCGCTCTTGTTGTCCTTCGTCATCGCGCAGGCCCCGAGCCTCACGCTGCCCCAGGCGCTCGAGCGTGCGCTCTCGCAGGCGCCGCGCCTCTCGACCGTGCGTGCCTCCGTGCAGCGGGCCGAAGCGCTCGTCGTTCAGTCTCGCGCGGCGTGGCTTCCCACGCTGGCGATCAACGGCACGTTCACCCAGCTCGAGGGCAACCGTGGGCTCGCCGACCGCGTGCTGCTGCCCGCGCAGTCGGGGAGCGCCAACCTGCAGCTCGCGTTTCCACTGCTGGCCGTGCCGCGCTGGCTCTCGACGCAGCAGGCCGAGCTGGCGGTCGAGGCGACGAAGCTCGACGAGCTCGAGGTGCAGCGCGCGCTGGTGAGCCTCGTGGGCCGCGCATGGTTGACGGTCGAGCTGCAGCACAAGCTCATCGCTGTCTCGGAGCGCGCGCGGAAGACGAGCGCCGAGCAGCTCGAGCTCGCGAGGCTGCGGCAGACCGGTGGCCTCGGGACGAAGCTCGACCTCGTGCGGGCGCAGCGTGAGCTCGCCGACAACGAAGGCCGCCTCGCCCGGGCGCGCATCGACCTGACGACAGCGCGTGAGGTGCTGGGCGTGCTGCTGGGCGACGAAGGCCCGGTCGACGTGACGGGTGTTCCCGAGTTCGGAGCGCTGCCCGCTGCCGGCGCTCTCGAGAAGACGCTCGAGGCGCGACCCGACGTCGCCGCCACGCAGGCCCGCGTCACGCTCGCGACCCGCGCCGTCGACCAGAGCTGGACGGACTACCTGCCCACGGCCGGCCTGTTGGTGACGCCCACCGCGCAGAGCCCGGCGACGCCGACGCAGCCTTCACTGGGGCTCACGGCGCAGGTCACCGCGCAGGTGGTGGCGTTCGACGGCTTCGCGCGCAGCGGCGTTCGCAGAGAGCGTGAGGCGGCGCTCGTCGCTGCACGTGCACAGGCCGACGAGGTTCGGCAGCGCGTGAGGAGCGAGCTTCGCCTGGCCTTCGAGGTGTTGGCGCTTCGAGAGGAGTCGGCCCGCGCTGCGGCCGCGTCGGCGAAGCTGGCCCTCGAGGCCGAGTCCCTCGCCCGCGCCGCGTGGAGTGAAGGCGCGACGACCAACGTCGAGTTGATCGAAGCCGAACGGTCGGCCCGTGATGCAGAGACGCTCGCCGAGGCCGCTCGCACGAGTGAGTGGTCGGCCCGGTTGGACCTGCTCGTCGCCGCAGGCCGTCGGCCCTGACCAGCCCCGGTCGCAGGAAGGCCCACACGGCCTGACGACTCGGCTAGCATGACCGCTCGTGACACCCGTTCCGGTACGGCCAGTCTTCCTCGAGTCGAGCGGCGCATGGATGCCGAAGGTGCGCGAGCTGCTCGAGCAGGCCCGCGTTCCCGTCGAGAGTGAGGTGACGTCTGCCGTCGACGTCGCCGTCTGTGACGTCACCAGCGCCGAGGGCCTCGAGAAGAAGCGCGCGTTGATGGCAAGGGCTCCGCGACTCGGCGTGCTCGTCATCGCGAACGGAGACTTGTCGCTCGAGAGCTCGGTGCTCGAAGTGGTGGCGCCCGAGTCGCTCGAGTCGGAGCTGCTGCCGCGCTTGAGCCGCCTGCGCGCGCGCCTCGTCAGTCAGCAAGACGCCGTCGCCCGCCAGCGTGACTTGAAGGTGCTGCTCGAGCTCACCGCCCGCTACGCCGAAGCCACCGACATCGAGGAGCTGCTCCACGACGTCACGCGCAAGCTCGCCGAAGACTTCGACATCGACCGCGCGACGCTCGTGCTCATCGACGCCGAGAACAAGCAGGGCACCATCGTCGCCGCCTCGGACGACGCCTCGCTGAAGAACCTGCGCATCGAGCTGTCGCGCTACCCCGAGATTCGTGAGGCCGTTCGCACCGGCAAGCCCGTCATCGTCGAAGACGCGCCCTCGCACCCGCTGCTCGAAGACGTGAAGGAGTCGGTGAAGGCGCGCGGCATTCGCAACATCGCTGCGTTCCCGCTCATCGTCGGCGGCAAGGTGCTGAGCGTGCTGCTGGTGCGGCGCTCCTCCGTTCGTGGCGCCTTCAACCCGCGGGAGATCGACTTCCTCGCCACCGTCGCGCACGCCACGGCCATCGCGTTTCGCAACATTCGCCAGCTCGACCGCGAGCGCGGCAAACGCGAGCTCGAGAAGACAGCCCGCCTCGCCGCCGAAGAGCGGGTGCACGAGCTTGGCCGCTATGCCTCGTACTTTGCGCACTTGAGCGACGGCGTGGCGATTCTCGACGCGCGCGCCTGTGTGTTGTCGCTCAACCCCGCTGGCGAGAAGCTGCTCGACCTGACCCCGGGCGAGGCCGTCGGCCGGCACGTGAACGCGCTCGCGAACCCGACCGATGATGGGCTGCTGCTCGACGTTCTCTATTCGGTCTCGAAGGGCCAGGTGCGCACCGACGTCGACCTGCACGCGCGTACGGGGCTGGGCCGGCGGTTGACGCTCTCGCTCTCGGCCGCGCCGCTCACCGGCGATGCGGGCGAAGGCGTCGCGATTCTCACCATGCGCGACGTCACCCGGCAGCGGCAGATGGCCGACGAGCTGACGCGCACCAAGGAATACCTCGAGCGCCTCATCGACTCGAGCGTCGACGCCATCATCGCCGCCGACATGAAGGGCAACGTCACGCTCTTCAACAAGGCCGCCGAGAACGTCACCGGGTACAAGGCCGAGCAGGTCGTCGGGAAGCTGCACGTGACGAAGCTGTACCCCGAGGGCATCGCCCGCGACGTGATGGCGCGCCTTCGCTCGGGTGAACACGGAGGCCCCGGCCGCCTCACCACCTCTCGCTACGAGATCATCAGCAACACGGGCGAAGCGATTCCCGTGAACATGACCGCGAGCATCATTCACGACGGCACCCACGAGGTGGGCACCGTCGGCCTCTTCATCGATTTGCGTGACCGCTTGAACCTCGAGCGAAAGCTCACCGACGTCGAGGCGCGGCTGCTCGAGAGCGAGAAGAACGCCGTCATCGTCGCGCTCGCCGGCACCACCGCCCACGAGCTCAACCAGCCCCTCACCTCGGTCACCGGCTACGCCGAGTTGCTCAAGCGCAAGCTCAAGGGTGACGACCCGGCGAACCGTTACGTCGACATCATCTACCGCGAGGCCGAGCGCATGGCCGAGATCGTCCGCAAGATCGGGAAGATCACCCGCTACGAGACCACCAACTACGTCGGCAACGCGCAGATCGTCGACCTCGACAAGGCGTCTTCGCATGAAGAGTGAGTCCTCCCAGGTGCGGCCCTTCGAGAGCGCTGGCCCCGCGGCCGACGCGTTTCAGGCGTTCTTCGACATGGTCGACGCCCCCGCGGCGCTCTGCGACCTTTCGCTGGTGGTGCTGACGGCCAACTCGGCCTTCGAGGTGCTCGCGGGCCAGAAGTCGCTCGTCGGCCACCCGCTCGCGGAGTGTCTGGGCACCGCGCCCATCGCCGCGCCCGATGAAGAGCGGCCGGTCGATCTCGACGTCGTCTTGAAGACCGGCCAGCACGTGACGCTGACGGTGAGTCGGCGCGGGCAGACGGTGGCGGTGGTGGCGCGGCGGTTGTCGCCGATGCTCGACTCGCTCGCCGCGGCGGGCAGGGCGCTCATCGAGCAGGCGCGTGTCGAGTCGCAGCTGCTCGAGATCGGGCGCAACGTCGCCGGCTCCACCGGAGAAGAAGAGCTGGTGGCCACCGTCGCGCGTGGCGTGAAGGGCCTCTTCCCCGGCCGCACCTTCGTGGTGCGCATCGTCGACCCCCGCACCTGCTCGCTCACCTCGCTGTACGCCGAGGGCCGCCTGCGCGACGGGTCGCGCGACGTCTTCCACCTGCGGCGCTCGATGGTCGAGAAGACGCACCTCGAGACGGGGCACCTGCCGAAGGACAAGGTGGTGGTGACGACCGGAGAGCTGCCGCTCGTCTTCACCGGCAGCGTGCGTGGCATCGCCGCGCCGCTCGTCGCGTCGGGCCAGCTCGTGGGCGCCATCAACGTCGAGTACCCGCCGGGCCTCACCGCCGACATCGTCGCCGACGAGCGCATTCTGATTCAGCTCGCCAATCAGGTCGCCGTCGCCGTGCGAAACGCGAAGCTCATCGACGAGCTCACCTTCGTGCGCAAGTACCTCGAGGAGCTCATCGAGAACGGCAACGCGCTCATCGTGGTGACGAACCGCGAGGGCAAGGTCGTCGTCTTCAATCGCGCGCTCACGCAGCTCACCGGGCTCACCAAGGCCGAGGTGCTGGGCCGCGACCTGAACGAGCTGGTGCCGCCGGCCATGCGGCTCAACCTCATGCGCGTCTTCAACGACGCGCTCATCGGGCAGGCGCAGTCGGCCTTCGAGACGACGCTGCTCACGAAGGACGGGCGCGAGGCCCGTGTCACCCTCGCCTCGAGCGCGGTGGTGAGCCAGACGGGAGACATCGAGGGCGTCATCGCCATCGGGCAGGACCTCTCGCGCATGCGCGACCTCGAGAAGCGCGTGGTGCAGGCCGAGAAGCTGGCGTCGCTGGGGCAGCTCGCAGCCTCGGTCGTGCATGAAATCAACAACCCCATGACGGCAGTGGCGACCTACGCCGACGCGCTGCTCAGCCGGGCCTCGACGTCGCTCACCGCCGACCCGAACGACGTCACCAAGTACCGGAAGATCGTCGAGAACACCGACCGCGTGCTGCGCTTCACGCGCGACCTCGTCAGCTACGCCCGCCCCGCGCAGGACACGCCCGAAGAAGTCGACCTCAACGCCACCATCGAGCGCGCCGTCGGCTTCTGCGACCACGTGCTGCACAAACATGGCGTCACGCTCGAGACCGAGTTCGGCGAGGTGCCTCGCTTCCTCGCGGTGCGGCAGAACCTGGTGCAGGTCTTCATCAACCTCATCACCAACGCCTGCCACGCGACGCCGTCGGGAGGCCGCATCGTCATCAGCACCCGCACGGTCGAGGCCCAGGTGCAGATCGAGCTGCGCGACACCGGCGCCGGCATTCCCGCCGACGTGAAGGCCCGCATCTTCGAGCCGTTCTTCACCACCAAGCCCGACGGCAAGGGCACGGGGCTGGGGCTCTCCATCGTGCAGGGCATCATCGAGAACCACGGCGGCCGCATCTCGGTCGAGAGCGAGAGCGGCAAGGGCTCGGCCTTCAGAATCGTGCTGCCCATGGTGCGCACCAGCTGAGGCGTCACGACCCGAAAAGGGGTGCGTGAAGTTCCGAAGGCACCCCTCGTCTTGATCGCTGACCTTTTGGCCGCGGGCCGTTAGAAGGCAGCGCATGCGTGCAGCTCGAATCGTCCTGTCGTCGGTGCTCGTGGTGGGCCTCTCGTCGTCGTGTGCGCTCCGTGCGCGCTACCGTGACTTCGTCACCCCGAAGACAGAGGGAAAAGACGTGCAGTTGGTGGTGACGGACGGGCAGGGCGCAGCGTTGCCCAACGTGAAGGTCGAGTTGAGCGAGTGGAAGAACCGCCTCGTGCTGACCAGCGCGGCCGATGGGCGCCTGACGCTGCCGGTCGAGAAGAAGTACCTCGACGAGAACCCGGTGCTGGTGGTGCAGCTGCCCGCCGGCACCTCGCAGTACGCGCTCGCCCTGGCGCCACCGCCGCTGCCCCCTCCGCCCGCGCCCATCATGGCTCCGCCCGCGTTGCCGACCGACCCGGCGCCGACGCCCGCTGAGCCAACTCCTTCGCCCGCAGCCACGTCGGCGACCCCTGATTCAGGAGTGACGACCCCATGACTCGAAGTCTGCTCATCGCGCTCACCCTCGGCGCCGCGGCCCCGGCCCTCGCGCAGGATCAGTTTCACGGCTGGTCGAAGGACGGCACCTGGCTGGTCTTCGCGCGCCCGGGGAAGAACGACATCACCGAGCTGTATTTCTGCCAGACGAGCGAGGCCGCTCCGAAGTGGCCTGCGCAGCTCAACGAGCAGGACAAGATGACCGAAGCGGGCCTCGAGTGCGTGCGCTTCCTCGACCAGAACAAGGCGCCGTATCAGTGGCAGAAGCTGGTGACGGCGGGTGACTCGAAGACGTCGCAGGGCGGGCTCGCCATCGCGGCCGAGCTGGTGACCGACGGTGAGTCGCCCGGGTTCGTCGTCGAGGGCGGGGGCAAGACGCAGAACTGCTACGCGTCGGGAACGCGCGAGGCGTCGAAGCTGCAGAAGTCGTACTGGCACCCGTCGCTC
>JBEOKA010000032.1:0-4536 GCA_040275325.1 Myxococcaceae bacterium
GCCGGACATCGATGTCTTTCTTCTCGGAGTGACCGCAGTCCTTCTCGTTCAGATCCTGCCCGCAGGTGGGGCAGAGCCCTTTGCAGTCCTCCCGACACAACACAGTCACCGGGAGCGCCAGCAATACCTGTTCACGTACGATCGGGTCCAGATCGATCGTCTTTCCATCGAACGGTTCTGCATCGACCTCGTCGAGCTCGAAGCTGGCGGCCATCTCGGCCTGCTCGTCGTCATCCTTCTTCTGGCGACGCTTCCGGGAGGGCTTCAGGTCTTCTTCGTCTTCTTCTTCGACCTTCGGCGCCTCGCGAATCATGCGCAGCGAGAACGAGACCGGCACGTCGAGGGGCACGTCCTTCGTGCAGCGCCGACACGGGCCCGTCACCTTCGCCTCGAAGTCGCCGTTGAGGTGAATCTGCCCGCTCACCTTCCGAAACGACGCGTCGAGCGGCCCGGCGCTCACGAACTTGAAGCCTTCGCTCTCGGCAAGCGCCTGCTCGAGCACCTTTCGCTCGATGGGCTGGCTCAGCTCGAGGCCAGGCTCTTGAATTTCCTCAATCTTTACGAGCATTTGCAGTCAGACCGCCAAAGGGCCGCGGAACCTACATGTCACGGGTTCGAGAGTCAAACCAGCGTGACGCCCGGGGCGCGTGTTTTCTGGTAAGGGCGCCTGCGTGCGCCTGGTGGGGATCGTCACGACGGTGGGGTTGCTGCTCCTGGCGCAGGGAGCGTTCGCTCAAGTCGCGCCGAAGAACGACGCCCTGACGAAGGGCCAGCAGCAGGTCGACGAAGGCGACTTCGAAGACGCGGTGAAGACGCTGCAGGGCGGGCTCGACGCTCCCGATCTCTCCGACGAGCAGCTCGCCGAGCTCTATCGGCTGCTGGGTCTCGCGCACCTGTACCTGGGCAACGAAGACAAGGCGCGCGACGCGTTCGAGAAACTGTTGCAGGCGCGACCCGACTACGAATTGCCCAAGGCGACGCCGCCCAAGATCCGCACGCTCTACGCGCGCATCAAGGAAGACATTCGCAAACGGCGCGTGCGGCCGGTGACGCTGACGGTGGCGGGTGTTCCCGAGCAGATGCCGGGCCTCGCCGTCACGGTGGAGTCGCGCATCGACGACATGGCGCTCGGCGCCAAGGCCAAGCTCTTCTATCGGCGCTCGGGCGCGCAGAACTACAGCTCGATCGACTTCCTGCGCGATCGCACTGATCGCAGCGTGTACCGCGCGACGATTCCCGCGTTCGAGCTGCCCGAAGAATCGGCCGCGTACGATCTCGAGTACTACGTCGAGGTCGCCGATGCGGCGCAGCGCCGGCTCGCGGGCCGTGGAGACCCCTTCACGCCGCTCACCTTCCGCGTGAACGCGAAGGTGGCCACCGAAGAGACCGAGAAGCCGAAGGCCTGGTACCAGAACCCATGGGTCTGGGTCGGCATTGGAGCGGGCGCTGCGGCCGTCACCACTGGCGCGGTGATTCTCGCGACGCAGAAGCCGACCGGCACCCTGCCCATCACCATTCAGATCGAGGGCATGCCGTGAAGCGCGTGCTGCTCATCGTGTTGCTCGCTGCGTGTGGAGCGCCTCCGACCGACGCGGGCTTCGATCTCGACCTCGTCGTCTCGCGTGGCCTGCTCGACACCATCTCTGCGTTCCAGGTCGCGCTCGTCACCAACGTCTCGTCGGTCGAAGGTGGCGACTGCACCGTCATTCGCCAGAAGTGCATCAAGGATCAGGTGCCCGCGAATCGCTTCGTGCAGCTGCGCAACGCGGCCACCAACAAGACTCAGCCGGCCATGGTGTTCCCGATCAACCTGACGGCCGGAACGCCCAACACGCAGGATCTGTCGCTCACCGAGGTGCCGCCCGGCCGCGACTACGGCCTCATCATCGAGGCGATCTCGAAAGACGGAACGAAGCTGGCCGGCTCGGAGTGCAACCTGTTGCCGCCCGTGACCGCCGGCGCGAACCCGCGCGTGCTGCTCCGCATTCAGCAGTACTCGCCCGCGAAGTCGTGTGACCCGCGGCTGGTGCCTTGAGCTACTTCGTCAGCTTCTGAAGCTTCGCGGCGATCTTCGCGATCACGCCTTCGATCTTCTTCCGATCGCCCGCGTTCAAGTTGATGAACGAGACGCCCATGCCGAAGTCCTTGGCGGTGACGATCTCTCCCTCGCACACCACTTCAATCGGCTCGTTCGGCAGCTCGAACTTGAGCGCCACGCGGCTTCCCACCGGCAACGGAATGGTCTGCGTGAAGTACGCGCCGCCGACGCTGAGGTTCGAGGCCCGCTGGAAGTACAGCTCGCCGTCACGCGACGCCTCGATCCACAGATCGACGGGTACGCGCTCTTCCTTCCGCTTCTCTTTGCCGGTCGCCATGCGCGCGCCGCTTATGCCACGGAGACAGTTGGGTTAGGAAGCCGTGCATGTCGCGCATCCTCATCGTCGAAGACGAGCAGGACCTCGCGTCGCTGCTCGAATACAACCTGAAGCAAGAGGGCTTCGAGACCGACGTCGCGCGCACGGGAGCAGCCGGCGTCTCGCGCGCGAAGAGCTTCAAGCCCGATCTGATCCTGCTCGATCTCATGCTGCCCGACATCGGCGGCACCGAGGTTGCGCGGCTCGTTCGTGAGGGCGACGGCAAACGCGTGCCCATCATCATGGTGACCGCGCGCGGCGAAGAGTCAGATCGCGTGAAGGGGCTCGAGCTGGGCGCCGACGACTACGTGGTGAAGCCGTTCTCGGTGAAGGAGCTGATGCTGCGCATCAAGAACGTGCTGCGCCGCGACGGCAACGAGCCGAAGCCGGTCTCGACCAACGGCAAGCTGACCGCGCCCGACATCGTGCTCGACATCGATCGCCACGAGGTGACGGTGAAGGGCAAGCCGGTCGTGCTGACGGCGCTCGAGTTTCGTCTGCTCAAGACCTTCCTCGAGCGGCCGGGCCGCGTGCAGACCCGCGAGACCCTGTTGTCTGACGTCTGGGGCATCGACGCCGAGATCACCACGCGCACCGTCGACACGCACATCAAGCGCCTGCGCGAGAAGCTGGGGCCCTCGGGCGACATCATCGAGACGATTCGTGGGGTCGGGTACAAGCTGACGGCTCCCGAGTAGCAGCACCGGCACCGCGACGTTGCGGGAGCGTCACCGAACATCGCTATGACTCGCAAGATGACGACCCGAGTGGCCTCGAGAACCGACGCAGTCGCAGTGGCCGACGTGAAAGAGATGGCGCGCGCCCTCGCGGTGCTGCGCGCGGTGATCGACGGCATGGCCGAAGGCGTCTGGGTCACCAGCGATGACGGCACCGTCGTCGAGCACAACAACGCGCTCAAGGAGCTGCTCTTCTCGGGCACCGCCATCGTCGGCCACCGCGCCGGAGAGGTCGTCTCGAGCCAGGAGCTGCAGCAGGCCGTCGAGCGCGCGTGCAAAGAGAACGTGTCGAGTCGGCTCGAGCTGCAGCTCGAAGGGGTTCGGCCACGCGTGGTCTCGGTGCACGTCGCGCCGCTCGGGCACGATCTGTCTGGCAGCAGCGCCGTCTTCTTCGACGTCACCGAGCTGCGCCGCCTCGAGAAGGTTCGAAAGGACTTCGTGGCCAACGTGAGCCACGAGCTGCGCACGCCCGTCACGGCGATTCGTGGCTACGCCGAGACGCTGCTCAGCGGAGCGCTGCAGGATCCCGTGGCCGCTCCGAAGATGGTCGACATCATTCACCGGCAGTCCGAGCGGCTCTCGGAGCTGGTGGAGGACCTGCTCGAGCTCTCTCGCCTCGAGTCCCGAGAGCTGCAGCTGGCCGAGAAGCCGATCAACGTCGCGATCGCCGCCCAGCGCGCGTCCGAGGCGGTGCGACCCAAAGCGCGCGCGCGGAACATTGCGATCGAGCTCGAGGTCGCTCCCGATCTCTTCGTGCTCGCCGACCCGCGGGGCATCGAGCAGGTGGTGCTGAACCTGCTCGACAACGCGGTGAAGTACACGCCGCCCAACGGGCACATCTGGGTGTCGGCGATCAGGCGAGACGACGAGATCGAGCTGCGCGTGAAAGACGACGGCCCCGGCATCGAGGCGCGCCACCTGACCCGGCTCTTCGAGCGCTTCTATCGGGTCGACAAGGGCCGCAGCCGCGACATGGGTGGAACGGGCCTTGGCCTCTCCATCGTGAAGCACCTCGCGACCGCCATGAAGGGCGACGTGCGCGTCGAGAGCGCCCCCGGTCAGGGCAGCACCTTCTTCATCACCCTGCCCGTCGCGACGCCTGACGCTGGGAATCCGGCGACCTGAGGCTAGACTCGGCCCGATGCGCGTCGCGGTGCTGGCTGACATTCACGGAAACCTGCCGGCCTGCGAAGCGGTGCTCGAGGACATCAAGCGTCAGAGCCCAGACGCGATCATCGCCGCCGGCGATCTCTGCCTTCGCGGCGCGTGGCCCAAAGAGACCTACGAGCTGCTCGAGGACGCGTGTGACGACCTGCTGATGGGCAACACCGACTGCTACGTCTCGGGCAACTACCTGTCGGGTGCCTACCGCGAGAAGGAGCACT
>JBEOKA010000033.1:0-16884 GCA_040275325.1 Myxococcaceae bacterium
GCTCGAGGTGGTGAGCGCGATGGCGACGACGCAGCTCGACGGGCAGGCCCGCAAGCTCGACTCGGCCGCGCTGCTTGGCGAAGGCAGCATCGGTGAGCTGCAGAAGTGGTGGCCCGAGCTCGCCGAAGCGCTGAAGAACGGCACCACGAGCGCGCCTGATCAGGCGATCACCGCCCCCTGATCAGTGGATCAGTCGTGCGTGCGCTGCCCACATGAAGGCCCCGCACAAGTCCACGAAAGTCCACTTTTCTTTCATGTCGGACGGTGTGTGAGCCCACCTCGTCGCACATGGGCTTCGCTGGCGAGGGTGTGATCGGGATCGCGCCGGTGGCGGTAAATCGGCCTCGGAGAACTCTGGCTTTACAGAGGGGTGTCGACGATCACAATTCGCGGCCCCATGTCGGAGATCGCGCGCGGCCTGAGCCGCGACCTCGAGGCCGTTCCCCAACCGCCTCCTCAGTTGAGCGTCATTCCCTCGTCCGATGGCCTGACGCGGTTTCATCAGCGCCTGGTGGCCGAGGAGCTGACGGGCAAGCAGGGCGACGCACAGCAACGCGTCGTTCGTGCGCTGTCTGAGGCGAAGGTCGACTTGAACCCGCACCAGCTCGAGGCGGCGGTGTTCGCCATCGACTCGTTGCCGCGCGGCGGCTGCATGTTGGCCGACGAGGTTGGGCTCGGGAAGACGATCGAAGCGGGCATGGTGCTGAGCCAGCTCGTCAGCGAGGGCAAGTCGCGCATTCTCGTGCTCGCGCCCGCCACACTGCGCGCACAGTGGCAGCAAGAGCTGAAGGACAAGTTCGATCTCGAGTCCGTGGTGGTCGACGGCCGCACGGTTCGCGCGACGGGCAACTGCTTCGATCAGAGCGTGCCGATCGTCATCGCCTCGCACCCCTTCGCGGCGAATCGGTCGGAGCTGCTCGCGCAGCTGACGTGGGATCTCGTCGTCATCGACGAGGCGCACCGCCTTCGCAACGCGCACAAGCCGGGCAACAAGACCGGCAAGGCGCTCAAGGCCGGTCTGCGCAGTGCTCCGAAGCTCCTCCTCACCGCGACGCCGCTGCAGAACGACCTGAGCGAGCTCTTCGGGCTCATCTCGCTGCTCGACGAGCAGATCCTCGGGCCGGAAGAGGCGTTTCGCGCGCACTTCCCGATCGATCCCGAGCACGGCGGGCTCACCGAAGCCGCCTCGCGTGACATCAAGCAGCGATTGGCGCCGGTCGTTCAGCGCACGCTGCGTCGGCAGGTGCGCGAGTACGTGCGGTACACGAATCGCCGCTCGGTCGTCGAAGACTTCACGCCGCTGCCGGAAGAGCAGGCGCTGTACGACGACGTCTCGGAGTACCTGCGCCGCAACGAGTGCGCCGCCATCGAGCCCGGCAAACGCACGCTGCTGACGATGGTGTACCGGAAGCTGCTGGCGTCTTCGACGTACGCGATCGCGCCGACGCTCCGTCGCCTGGCCGAGTCGCTCGAGAAGCGCCTCGAGTACGCGAAGCTGAGCCAGTCGGGCAGCGCGCTCTTGTTCGAGCCCGAAGAGACGAAGCAGTACGTCGAAGAGGCCGAGGAGTGGTCTGACGACCCGACCGAGAAGCCGCACACGCTCGACGCGATGAAGCGCGAGGTCTGGGAGCTGCAGCAGTTCGCCAACCGCGCCGAGAAGATCCGCGTGAACTCGAAGGGCGAGGCCTTGAAGCGCGCCATCGACCGCGTCTTCACCGTCGCCCGCGCGCACCAGTGGCCCGAGAAGGCCGTCATCTTCACCGAGTCGAAGCGCACGCTCGAGTACCTCGATCAGCTGCTCTCGGCGAACGGCTTCGCGGGGAAGATCGCCAAGCTCACGGGTGACGCAGGCACGCCCGAGGCCCGCCGCGCCCTCGTCGAAGACTTCCGCAACCGCGCCCAGATTCTGCTGTCGACCGAAGCCGGCGCCGAAGGCCTCAACCTGCAGTTCTGCAACCTGGTCGTGAACTACGACCTGCCGTGGAACCCGCAGCGCGTCGAGCAGCGCATCGGCCGCTGCCACCGCTACGGCCAGGCCCGCGACGTGCTGGTGCTGAACTTCCTGAACCGCGCCAACGCCGCCGACGCGCGCCTGTACGAGCTGCTCGAGAAGAAGCTCAACCTGTTCGATGGCGTGTTTGGCGCGTCAGACGAGATCCTCGGAGCGCTCGAGAACGGCGTCGACTTCGAGCGCCGCATTCTCGAGATCTAC
This sequence comes from Myxococcaceae bacterium, assembly GCA_040275325.1. GTDB lineage: Bacteria > Myxococcota > Myxococcia > Myxococcales > Myxococcaceae > Xiheimicrobium. Next base: position 2,213 of record JBEOKA010000033.1, read on the forward strand.
CAGTCGTGCCGAATGCCCGAGGACATCAACGCGGCCTTCGACGCCCTGCGGAAGGACCTCGAGTCGCGCATCGATCAGCGCATGACCGAGACCCGCTCGCTGCTGATCGAGCGCTTCGACGGTGAGGTGCGCAAGCGCCTGCGCCTGGCGACCGAGAACGCGAAGGCTGCGCTGAAGACGCGCAAGGCCAACGAGGAGCAGCTCACGGGCGCGGTGCTGGGCAAGGCCGTCACGGGCCGCAAGCAGCTGCAGCTCGCCGCGAAAGAGGTTCGTTCGCGCGTCACCGACGCCGGCAGCCAGATCGTCATCGACGGCAGCACCCTGCCCTCCACCCTCGATCACCTGCAGGGCAAAGAGGGCTGGTGGTACGTCTACCGGTTCGAGATCGCCGGCCTGAAGCCCGAAGAGAAGCTCGTTCACCTGCTGCTCTACAAACACGGCGAGTCGTTCCGCGTGGTGCCGTGGGCCGACGGTGAAGGCATGGCGCGCGCGCAGGCCAAGGAGATCTCGGGGCGCACGCAGACGGCGAACAGCCCGACGCTCGTTCACGAGCAGGCCATCATGGCCGCCAAAGACGAGCTCACGCGCATCTACGAGAAGAAGAGCGTGCTCGAGTTCGACGCCGCTCGCGACCGCGCCGATCGCTTCGCCGAAGACAGCCTGTTCTCACCGCGCCAGCAGGTCGATCGCGCTCGCGCCGACTGGGAAGAGGCTCGCCTCGCGGTGCTGGCCATCGAAGACCCTGCCGAGCGCGTGAAGCCGCGCGCCACCGCCGAGCGCCTCGAGCGTGAGTACCGCCGCAAGCTGCAGCAGCTTCGCCAGGCAGAAGACACACGCTACGCCGAGAAGGATCGCACCCTCGCGGCGCAGGCCCAGAAGGCGAAAGTCGTCACCAACCGCACGCTCGTGGCCAGCACGTACTTCTGGGTGGAGTAGGCTTCTCGCTGGAGGGGTGAATGACCCGCGCGGCGAAGATCCTGCTCTCGGTGCTGTTGCTGACCCTGCTCGGGTGCAAGAGCGGCAGCGATCGCATGAAGGAGCGCCAGAAGGCGCGCGAGGCCGAGAAGAAGGCCCAGGAAGACGCCGCCGAGGCGAAGCGCAAGGCGTCGGAGCCGAAGATCGACTGGGCGAAGCTCGACGAGTTCTGGGAGCCGCCCGGCGCCGTGAAGATCTCTTCCGGCAAGCCCTGCCCCGAAGGCCTGTGGAGCCTGTTTCCGGTCACTCCCGGTGAAGGCGCCGAGCAGGCCGCGAACGAAGCGAAACGCGAAGCGCTGCTCGAGAAGGTGAAGGGCCAGACGTTCTACGTGCAACTGCGCCACGATCAGGGCGTCGAGCTGAAGAAGTACAACGCGAAGAAGAAGACGCTGACGGTCGAGGTCGAGGGCCTCGTCGAGTGCTTCGACGGCGCGGGGCTCTTGAGCGTTGCGTGGGGCGATCCCGCCAAGCCCTTCCGCCCGAAAGACGACGACGAAGACGACAGCAACCCGCCGCAGTCGGTGTGGCGCGCGCAGCCGCTGCGGTTCCCGATTCCGTTCGAGAGCGCGGCCGAAGCGAAGGCGTTCACCGAGAAGGACGGCATCGGCACCATCGCGCGGTTGGTGTTCACGCTCGGCAAGCCCGACGTGGACTCGAAGTTCAAGAAGACGATGAAGCCGAACGGCGAAGAAGGCGAAGACAACCTCGACTGGGGCGCTGGCCGCCTGGTGCGCGTGAAGCTGATCGGCGCACGCATCTCGACCGACTTCGAGAAGAACCTGCTCAGCGAGAAGCGGTACTGAGCTCGAGCGCTTCGATGCGCGCCTTGAGTTCGTCGGTGAGCGGCGTCTTGAGGCCCGCGCCGTCGAGCAACACGATGACGGAGTCTCCTTGGGCCACGACGCGCTGCTGCGCCGCGCTCGAGAGGCGGTAGCCCATGACGAAGCTCGTGGTGCCGAACGACCTCGTGGTGGCCTCGACCGTGACGGTGTCGGGGAACGTGACGGGCGCCCGGTAGTCGATGGTGGAGCGCGCGAGAATCGGCCGCAGCTTCGGCGTGCCGTCGAGCTCGATCGCGATGCCGAGCGCCGAGAAGTACGCGATGCGCGCCGACTCGAACCAGCGCAGGTAGTGCACGTTGTTCACGTGGTGAAACGCATCCATCTCGCCCCACTGCACGGGCAGCGTGAGTCGAACGGGAAATTGCCCAAGCGTCGTCATGTCGTGAACTCGATGCGTCTTCCGCGAGAGGCCTGCAACAGCTTCGTCATTGGGCAGTCACTGCGAGCCAGTGGACACTCGAAGCAGCGCTCGAGCACGCCGCGCTTCAGTACCGCTCGCGCAGCCGGGTGGGCTCGACAGACATGAAGCGCGCGCCCCGCCAGAACCATCACCGCCTCGGGGTGGTTGACGAGGTACTCGTACTGGTCGGCGTTCCACCGGCGCGCGCGGCGTGAGCTCTTGCGTCCTTCGACGATGAGGCCGCGAACCTCGAGGGGAATGGCGTGCCAGACGACCGAGCCGTAACGCTGAACCTCTCCCGCCAGGCTCGTCTCGTCACTGCGATCGTCCCAGAGTGCGATGAACTCCTCACGCGCGCGGGGAGCCAGGCGCTTCCACCACGCGCGGGCCTTCTCACGGCCCTCGTCATCGAGCCCCGCCAGCGCAGCAGCCGGCATGCGACGCGCAGCCGCCATCGTCAGACCTTCAGGCGAATCGCAGCCGGGAGGATGGACACCTTGCACGGCAACCGGCCGGGCTGCTCTCCGTCACAGTCGATGAGCACCTCACCATCGGCCTCGGCGATCAGCTCTTTGCACTGCCGCGTCGAGGTACCCGGATACGAGAGGTGTTTGCCGTTGTAGATGCCGCCCTGTTTGAAGACGAAGTCAGAGAGCGTGTAGCCGCTCCAGTAGGTGACATCGAAGAGGCCGTCGCTCACGTCGGCGTTCGGCGTCACCTTCATGCCACCACCGAAGAAGCGCCCGTTGCCCACGGCCACCACGGTGATCGGCAGAGTCTCGGCCGGCTTGCCATCGAGGGTCAGCTTCACGGCGTGATCGCGGTACTTCGTCAGCGCCCGGAGCGACGCGAGCGAGAAGCCGATGCGGCCACCAAAGCCCTTCATCGCGGCCACTTCACGATCGACCAGCCCCGAGATGCCGAACGAGAGAATGTTCGCGAAGTACCGCGTCACCTTCTGGCCCTGGTGATCGACGAACTCGCACACGCCCACGTCGAACGGCCGCGTCTCGGGCGTCTTGAGCCGTCGCACCGCAGCTTCGAAGTCGGTCGACCAGTCGAAGGTCTTGCGAAAGTCACCGCCCGTTCCGCGAGGCAACACGCCGAGCGCCGCGTTCGGGTTGATCGCCTTGCCCCCCTCGAAGAAGCCGTTGGTGACCTCGTTGATGGTGCCGTCTCCGCCGACCGCGACGACGCACTCGTAGCCAGACTTGATCGCGTGGCGGGTGATCGTCACTGCGTCCATCGGCTTCTGGGTGAACTCGACGCCGAAGTCTGACAACGAGCGTGCGATCGTCGCCGCCAGCTCGCCCCAGCGTTTTCCCGTCGAGCCGTTCGCGCTCTTCGGGTTCACGACGAAGAAGGTCTTCATGGTTGGGTCACCCACTGCTCGAGAACACTGATGAGATCCATCGCACGGCGGCCGGCGCGTTCGAACATTCGAGTCGAGGTCGGGCAGCCGGTCACCATCGCCACGTTGGCGTCGTCGGAGATCTCGAGCGCCTGACGACGCGCCAGCTCGACCGAGGTCTCGACCATCGTTCGCGGCAACAACCCGCCGCCGCCTGCGCAGCCCGCTTCACGTCGCACCGAAGGCGCTTCGACGATGGTGGTGACGGCCCTGGCGAGCAGCGCGCGGGGTTCGTCGTACAGCCCCAGCCCCCGGCCGAGGTGACAGGCGTCGTGGTAGCCGACCCGTTGCGGCAATGGCTTGCGCTCGGGCGCGTGCGGCAGGTTCTCGTACAGCACCTCGATCACCGTGCGAATGCGCGTGGGCAGGCGAACGCCGAACTCGGGGTAGAGCTTTCGGAAGGTGAAGGCGCAGCCTGCGTCGAGCACCGCGACCTCGGGCGTCTCGACGAAGGCCTCGGCCACCGACTTCGCGTGGGCAGCGAACGCTTCGAACGAACCGGCCGCATAGAGCGGGTACCCACAGCACTTCGACGCCGACTTCGCGACGCCCATCGGTGCTCCGAACGCATCGGACACGGCGATTGTCTGCTCGAGCAGTCCCGGCCGCTTCACGAGCGTCGAGCACCCGGGGAAGAGTGGATAGCGGACCGGCCGCTGCGCCCGCCACGAGGCGACGAGCGAGCCGAGCTCACGGCCGAACGGGTTCTGCGCCTGCTGAAAGGTCGCGAGCGTCGAGGCGGCACCGCGCGGCTGCAGCCCGGCCTTGATGGCCTCACCACGCGCCGCGAACAACGTCGGGCCCACGTCGTTCTCGTGTTTGCAGAAGCTGGTGCAGCGGCCGCAGCCGGTACACGCGTGCACGGCGGCAGAGACCTCGGCGTCGATGGGCTTCTGCGCGGTCACCACGTGGTGCGCGGCCGACATCTTGCCCCACGCCGACAGCGACTCGTTCTGCGTCGCCTCCGAGACGGGGCACGAGAAGCGACACGCCTTCGGACAAAAGGAGCACGTCGACGTCGCCTGCTCGAGTCGGCGGTGATCAGTCACGGCAACCTCCCCAGCACCCGGGCGCGATCGAAGACGTCCTTCAGCGAGCGCATGAGCGGGCTCGGCGGCAGAAAGGAGCGAACGGCGACGCCGCGCGCGATCACCGTCGCCAACGAGACGCGGAAGAGCTCGACCGACGCGCCCTGCGCCAGCGCGCTCGCGACGTCTGACCAGGTGACCTCGTGCGCCACGCCATCGACCTCGGCCTCGCGACCCTGGCCCTCGAAGCGACCCGACGCCGACTCGGCGCAGCGAGCGATCAACGCCAGCTCACGCTCGAGCTGCCCTGCCGAGCCACGCACGGTGACCTCGGCGATGGTGCGCCCTGCCCTGCCACGAATGACGACCCGCGCGAACGACGCGCCAGCCGACAGTGACTCCCGCAGCGCCTCGAGCGCGTCGGCGTGGCTGGGGAACGAGAAGAGGCGGCGCTGCTCGTCAGCAGGCTGGGGCATCAACCGCAGGGTCGCGCTCGTCACCAGGCCGAGCACTCCACCGCCGCCGATCAGCAGCGACGCGAGATCGGGCCCGACCGCGTGCCTGGGGCCAGGAGACGAGATCACGGTGGCGCCGTCGGGCAACACGCCGGTGACGCGCACGGCGAGCGGCTCCAATCGACCGGGGACGATCACGCGAAAGCCGAGCGCCGAATCCTCCACCATCGCGCCGACCGTCGCTTCCCACGCCGCCGGAGCGAGCGCTCCCAGTGTCAGCTTCTGCTGGTTCACGCGCGCCTCGAGCTCACGCACCGACACGCCGGCGCCGACCTCGATCGTCATGCTGCGATCATCGAGCCGGCCGAGGCGATCGAAGCCGCTCCGATCGAGCGTCACGCCTTCACCGAGCGCGACCTGCCGATCCCGCAGCACCATGAGGGCGCTGGCGAGCTCACGCTCCGAGCGGGGCCGCAACACGAGCCCATCACCCGAGGCGCGCGCGATCGACCCGAGTGACTCGAGCAGGGTCTTCACAGGCCCAGCTTTCCGGGGTTCATGATCCCCTCGGGGTCGAACAGTCGCTTCAGGGTTGCCAACGCGTGACGGCCCTCTCCCAGCGAGTCCTGGTACGCGCGCGCCTTCAAGAGCCCGATGCCGTGGTGGTGGCTCACGTTCGCGCCCGCGCTCGTCGCCGCGCTCAAGGCCGAGCGCCACAGCGCCTGGTACCGCTCCTCGATCGCCTCTTCGCTCGAGGCCGAGCCCACGAAGCTGAAGTACAGCGAGCAGCCCTCGGCGTAGGCGTGGCTGAAGTGGCAGAGCACCAGCGCGTACGACGATGCCGCCGCGCGAACGCGCTCGTAGACGTCCTGCACGACGTCCCACGAGGCCGAGACCTCCATGGTGTCGACGAAGGTGCCCGACTCCATCAAGCGCGGCAGACGGAAGTTCACGTCGTACCGTTTGTGAAACCACTCACGCGCCGGACCTTCACCGAGATCGTGGCCACCCATCGACAGGCACGCCGCGGCGGTCGCGCGATCTTCTGCGTCAGCGTGTTTCGCTTCGCCCTCGAACATGAAGACGAGCCGACTCTTCTTCGCGAGGTGCGCGATGGGGTTGAGCAGCTTCGGCCGGCCGAGCGTCTGGGCTGCGAGCGTCTTGAGCAACCCCGGCAGCACCGTCGCCTCGAAGCCCGTGCGCCGTGAAGGACTTCGGTGAACGCTGGCCGGCTTCTGTCGGCCCACCAGCACGGTGTCGAAGGGATCGTAGAGACGCACGACGGCAGGCCTCAGCCCCTCGCGGAGAATTCGCCGAATCAGCTCGAGGCCGCGCTCCACCGACGGAACATCGAACGCGCGAAACACGCGCGCCTCGGCCCGGGGGTGAACGCGCAACCGCGCGCCCGTGAACGTGCACAGCGTGCCCTCGGAGCCGATCAACAGCTGCGACAGATCAGGCCCATCGAACGGCCGCTCGGGCGTCTCGAAGCGCTCCCCGGTGCCGAGCACGCCGCGCACCGACAGCACCATGTCTTCGATCTTCCCGTAGCGCGTCGAGAGCTGACCGGCCGAGCGCGCCGCGAGCCAACCACCGACCGTCGACATCGCGATGGAGGAAGGAAAGTGCCCCAACGTCCACCCGCGGGCCTCGAGGCGCCGCTCGAGCGTCTCGCCCATCACGCCTGCGCCGACGTCGACGCAGCGCCGCGTGGGATCGACGGGACCAATCGTGTCGAAGCGTTTCAGATCGAGCGAGAGCCCGCCGTGCAGCGCGATGGTGCCGCCACACACGCCCGAGCCCGCGCCGAAGGGAATCACCGCGAGCCGGCGTTCACGCGCCAGCCGAATCACCTTCGCGACCTCGTCGTCGGTGCCGGGCCAGATCACCGCGTCGGGCGGCGGAGGAACGCGCCCCTGCCGCAGCCACACCATCGCCAGCGGCCACATGTCGCGCGAGTACGAGACGCGGTCGAGCTGCTTCGTCGAGACGCGGCCGTGAACGATGGCGGCCAGCGCGGCTTGCGCGTCGAGCACCGCAGCGCGCGGAGGCGGGAGCGCATGTGCGGCGAGCGGCGCGATCGTCACGGCCCGACGGTTCTACACGGCCCCCACCGGGACACGAGAGGAGATTGGCGGACGGCCACGGCTGTCCTACACGGGCTGCATGGCCTCGCGTCGCCGTCGCATTACCCTTGGCCTGCTCATGGTGCTGGCCCTGCTCGTCAGCTCGGGGCTTGGCGTCGGCTGTGCTCTGTCGGGCCCCCGCTGGACCGGCCCGAAGACCGAGCACTTCGATGGTGAAGCGTTCTTCACGCCCAACGGCCCGAAGATGCCCGGCGCGTTCGGCTCGCTCGAAGGCCTGTCGAACCTGCTCAAGTGGCAGGCGAACCGAGAGCGTGGGCCGTGGAAGCCGTACCGCGAGGAGCCGTTCGGCCCGCCCCCACCGCGCGATGTCGCTCCGGGCGCGATGCACGTCACCTTCATCAACCACGCGACGACGCTGATTCAGCTCGACGGCGTGAACGTGCTCACCGACCCGATGTACTCGAAGCGCTGCAGCCCCACCGACTTCGCCGGCCCCGAGCGCGTGCGACCGCCCGGCATTCGTTTCGAAGATCTGCCGCGCATCGACGCGGTGGTGCTCAGCCACAACCACTACGATCACCTCGACGTCGCGACGCTCGAGCGCATCGCGGACACGTGGCCGCGGGTGCAGATCTTCGCAGGCCTCGGCAACAAGGCGTTCCTCGCCAGCAAGGGCCTCGAGAGCATCGAGCTCGACTGGTGGGAGTCGCGACAGGTCGGCGATGTGACCATCACGTCCGTCCCCAACCAGCACTTCTCGAACCGCGGCCTCACCGACGCGAACGGCACGCTGTGGAGCGCGTGGGTGCTCGGCGGAAAGAACGGCAAGGCCTACTTCGGCGGTGACACCGGCTACGGCCCGCACTTCGCGACGATCGCCCAGAAGCTCGGGCCCATGCGGCTCGCGGTGCTGCCCATCGGTGCGTTCAGGCCCGAGTGGTTCATGTCGGCGATTCACATGTCTCCGAGCCAGGCGGTGCAGGCGGCGATCGATCTCGACGCCCGGCTCGCGGTGCCCATGCACTTCGGCACCTTCAGCCTCGCCGACGACGGTGAAGACGAGCCCGTCGAGGCGCTCAAGACGGCCCTGCTGACGAAGCCCGCGCCTTTTCAGGTGCTGGGCTTTGGTGAAGGCGTCGCGGTTCCGGAGGGAACGCCATGAGGCTCTGGATTACGGGAGCGCTGCTCCTGATGACGGCGTGCAAGACCGGGGACACAGAGGCCGCCCTGGTCGCGACGGTGACGATCGACCCGAACCTCGTCTCGAAGTGCATGCAGCTCGAGATCGGCGCCAACGGCACGCGGCGCAACAGCGAGCCGGTGCTGCTCGCCGGAAAGAGCGTCGTCTTCGTCGGCATCGCTCAGGGCACCTTCCCCGATCAGGTCGAGGTGCGTGCGCTCGGGTTCGCCGATGAAGCCTGTCAGATGCGCGCCAGAGAAGAGAGCCTGCTGGTGAGCGCCACCTTCGACAAGAAGGCCGTTCGCGAGGTGATGCTGACGCTCATGAAGGTGGTGCCGAAGACCGAGACCGACTGCAGCGACGGCAAGGACGACGACGAGGACAAAGCCACCGACTGCGCAGACTCGGACTGCAACGACAAGGCGTGCACCAGCAGCGCTGCCTGTCTCGTGTCGACCCGCTGCGTGAACGGCTCCTGCGGCGGTGGAGAGATGAAGCGCTGCCTCACGCCGCCCACCTCGTGTTTCCAGCCGATGGGCATCTGCTCGGCCGGTGACGGCGGCTGCGAGTACACGGTGGCGGCGACGGCGCAGTGTGATGACGGCGATCTCTGCACCACCCAGGACAAGTGCGAGCTCGACGGCGGCTGTCGCGGCGCGCAGGTGAGCTGTCTGCAGAGCGGCAACGCCTGCCTCGAAGGAACCGGCAACTGCGCCGATGGCGGTTGCACCTTTGCGCCGAAGGTCGACGCGGGCTGCAACGACTCCGACTCGTGCACCATCAGCGATCGCTGCAGCGCCCAGGGCACGTGCTCGGGAACGCGGGTGTCGTGCGAGCCCACCTCGTGCCGCTCCTTCACCAACCAGTGCAACGCCGACGGTGGGTGCATCTTCGCGCTGGTCGACGCCGGCACCAGCTGCGACGGCGGCGTCTGCACGCTCGCTGGCGACTGCCTGCCCCGCTTCCCCTACCAGCCCGTGAACTTCGACATCACCGATCTGCGCGCGCCGCCGCCGATGCCCACGGTGCTCGACTGCGGAGAGACGATCATCGACACCAGCGCGACCGGGAACCTGCGGCTCACCAACTGGTGTCGTGGCCAGCCGTTCGAGGCGCGCGTCATTCCGCAGGCGAACGGCCCAGAAGCGCTGCTCGTCTCGACCTCGGGGCTCACCATCACGAACGACGCGGGGCTCACCATCGTCGGCAGCAGGCCGCTCATCTTTGCCGTCTTCGGCGACGTCGACATCACCGGGCAAGTCGTCACCCGCGCGGGCGCGCCGCTGTGCACGATGGGCAACGGCAACGACGGCGCCTCGGAGGCGGTCGGAAACTCGGGCGGCAGCGGTGCAGGCTTCTCGACGGCAGGAGGGCAAGGCGGCGCCGGCAGTTTCGCGTCGACCACCCCAGCCGGCGGCGCAGAGGCCCAGACCGGGCCAACGCCGCTCCGTGGTGGCTGTCGGGGTGGGCGTGGCGGCGATCAGTCCGGCGAGGGCTCCGAAGGTGGTGGCGCGCTGCAGATCTCCGCATCGGGGACGATGAGCATCAACGGTGTCATCGCAGCGCCTGGGCGGGGCGGTGCTCGAGGCACCTATCAGCTCGTGAAGGGGAAGGCGGGGAACGGCGGTGGCTCGGGCGGCATGGTGGTGCTCGAGGCGACGACCCTCGTGATCTCGGGTGGTGCGGTGACTGCCAACGGCGGTGGTGGTGGCGAAGGCGGCGGCATCGTCGTGGGCGTCGACGGCAACCCTGGCGCCGATGGAGCGCTGGCCACCGCAACCCCTGCGAGCGGCGGCAGCGGTGGTGCAACCACCGGCGGAGAAGGCGGCCAGGGAGGAGCGCTCGGGCCGCCGACGGCAGGGACCGCTTCGACCGCCGGGGGTGGTGGTGGCGGCGCGTCAGGCCGACTGTTCTTCCGCGGGCCGGGCAGCTGCAGCATCGGGCCGCAGGTCATCTTGAGCCCGCAGCCTGCGCTCGACGCTGGCTGTCCCTAACGACCGAGCGTGAACTTCAACGCGTCTTCGAGCTTCGGGTGGAGAAAACGGAAGCCGGACTGCTGGAGCACCGTGGGCTGAACCTTCTGCCCCGCGAGAATCGTCGCCTCGGCCATCTCTCCGAACATTGCCTTGAGCGCGAACGAGGGAATCGGCGCGATGGCCGGGCGATGCAGCACCCCACCGAGCACCTGCGCCAACCCCTTCGACGTCACCGGGTTCGGCGTGACGCCGTTGACCACGCCCGAGAGGGAGTCGGTCATCACCGCGTGATGGAGCGCGCCGATCAGATCTTCGCTCGAGATCCACGACATCCACTGGGTGCCGGGGCCCGTCGGCCCGCCTGCACCGGCGCTGAACGGCGGCAGCAGCTTCGCGAGGGCGCCGCCGTTCGCCGTCATCACCACGCCGATGCGCATGAGCACCACCCGCAGCCCGAGCGCCTCTGCGGCGCGCGCCTCGTGCTCCCAGTCGATGCAGAGCCCCGCGAGAAACGCCGCGCCATGTTCGGAGCGCGCCCCGACGGCAGAGGCCTCGCTGAGCAGCTCGTCACCGCGATCGCCGTAGATGCCCACCGCCGAGCCGCTCACCAGCACCGACGGCCGGCGCTTCGCCTTCGCGATCGCGTCGATCAGCTGGCGCGTGTACGCGATGCGGCTGTCGACGAGCAGCTTCTTGCGCTCATCGCTCCACCGCTCGTCGGCCACGCCAGCGCCTGCGAGATGAACGACGACGTCGGCGCCGTCGATGGCCGAGGCGTCGAGCTGATCGCCCTTGCGGTTCACCCGTCGAACGGTGTGCCCGCCGGTGGTGAGGAAGGGAATGAGCGACGACGCCAGCAGGCCGCTCGCGCCAGTGATGGCGACGACCTTCGGCTGCGTGCCAGCAAAGTGTGAGTGCCGCTCGAGATCGGCCAGCGTCAGCGCGTGCCGGTAGTCGAACGTGCGCTCGAGCTTGTCCTTCGCGAAGCCGCCTCCGAAGAGCGAGCCCAGCGCGCCCATTGGCAGCTCGTACTGCACCTCGTCCTCCAGCACCGAGCGGTTGGCCGACACAGGCACGAAGCGGTGCGTGTGAACCCACGAGCGAAACGGCCCGGCGCGCAGCTCGTCTCGAAAGAGCCGGCCCTTCTCATAGGCCGTGTGCTCGGCCACCCACCGCTGCGGCACGGGCCCGACCTTCGCCCTGATGACGGTGCGTGCGCCGACCTCGAGGCCTCCGGTTCGCTCCTCGATCTCGACCGGGTCGAACGGCGGGTTGAGGCGCTCGAACGCGCCCGGCCGCTCGTGCCATGCGAACAGCTCGTCTGCAGAAACCGGCATCTCGGTGCGCTTCACGAAGGTCGGCATGCAGGTCGGGACTAACGAGCGCTGGCCGTGCTCGCACGGGCCGATTCGCGACGAGTCGTGCCGCCGCGCGTCGGGAGCCCCGCTTGTGAGCGCCCACGCTCCTGGGCTAGTGCGTGCGACCTCTTCGGGGCCCGGCCCGAGACTCTGGAGTGTCGATGTCACATCAGAAGCTGTTGGTGGTGATGGCGGTCGTCTTCGCCTGTGGGTGCGCAAAGCCTGGCGCCACGCTGGAAACGGGAGCTGCCCCCGTTCGTATCGAGCCCGGCACGCCGACGATCGATCTTCGCGGCGACGTGAACCGCAACGGCGTGATCGACCTCGACGCGGCGAACGAAGACGAGGGCGAGACCACGTGGGACTCGACGCACGGGGCGATCTTCTTCGCGAACCTCGATGACGACTCGGCGCGCTGCAAGGGCACCGACGCGGCTGGCCGCCCGCTGCCCGACGCCACCCTGCCCGACTGCAACGACGCCAGCGACGAGGAGATCAACGGTGACGACGACCTCGCCGATCTCTCGACGCTGATGATCAAGGCCTGGCCCGAGGCGCCCGCCGGAACCGTCGTGCGAATCATGGTCGACGAGATGCCCGCGTCGAAGGTTCGGTTGTTCCGCGGCGCCACGACCCCGGCGACGGTGATCGACCTGACCCAGCCGCTGCCGCTGACCGATCTCACGAGCGGCTCGACGATTCTGCTCGAGGGCAAAGACATCGTTCGCAACATGGGCACGTGGGACGGCTTCGTCGACGTGACGCTCCAGGTGACGGTGCCCGAGAACAAGTACTGGAAGCCCGGCACCTACCTCGACACGGTGCGGCTGCGTGTCGCGCCGGTGCTCACGTTCCACCACCTGCAGCCCGTCGAGACCGCCTACGCCTCGGCCGTGCCGCGTGATGCCGACTCGGCGAAGTTCATCACCGACGTTCGCGCGGCCGTCACTGCGGCCAGCCCCACCATGAACCTGGTGACGCCCGCGGTCGAAGATCAGTGGACGCAGGACTTCTTCGAGACGGGCTACGCGACGATGCCCGGCGCCAACGGCACCCAGCGCGTGATGCGGGTGTACTTCCGCTCGGCGAACATCGAGAACCCGTTCAGCCGCAGCTTCCCCATGCGTGACGCGGGCCGCATCGTCTTCACCCGCTTCCGCGGAAAAGACGTGGCGGGCATTCAGCAGATCGATCTCGACAGCCCGGAAGAGACGCAGTCGCTCAACTCGTTCGGCAACTTCGAGACCATTCCGCCCTATACGAACGGCACGAAGCAGTGGCCCCTCGGGCGCGTGATTCGCGGCAGCGTCATGGGCTTCGCTCCCGATCAGAGCTTCGTGTCGATGACCGAGGCCCAGAAGTACCAGGAGCCCTCGGTGAACGTCGACACGTCGTGGCTGCTCGTCGGCCACATCGACGAGACCATCTCGTTCCTCAAGGCCTCGACGCCGCGCGGGTGGATTCTGCTCGTCAACGACGCGCGCCTGGCGAAGTCGATGCTCGAGGCCGAGGTCGCGCGCGGCAACGGGGCGACGCCGATGTTCGTCGGCATGAACTGGATGGACGATCAGGGCAACGAGCAGCCCGCCCGCACCACCATCTCGGCCCTGCTCGCGAAGACCGACATCATGATGGCCAGCGCTGAAGCGGCGGTGAAGGTCGACGAGCAGCTCGCCATCGTCAAACGTGAGACGGGCATCACCGACGCCGAGATCATCAAGGTTCCCTTCCTTCACGAAGACGTGCAGGGCACCTCGCTCGCGCACCAGCCGGGCACGGTGAACCTGTTCGTCATCGACGACAAGACGGTGGCGGTGCCCAACCCGCACGGGCCGGTCATCGACGGGAAGGACCTGTTCCAGAAGCAGCTCGAAGACGCGCTCGCGCCCTACGGCTACACGGTGAAGTGGGTCGAGAACTGGAACCTGTACCACCGCATGGCGGGCGAGGTGCACTGCGGCACCAACGCGATGCGGGCGATTCCGTCGACGAAGTGGTGGGAGGTGACGCCGTGAAGACGATCGGACTCGTGGTGGTGGTGATGGCGCAGGTCGCGATGGCGCGTGGAGCCATCGAGGTGAAGCTGGCTCCGGCCGACGCGGCGGCGATGCAGAAGGAGTTGGCGGCGGCGAAGAAGGCGTCTCCGCTGGCGTTCTCGGCGGTGCAGGCGGTGCGCGCGCAGATGGCGACGCTCGACGCGAAGAAGCGGGGCCGGTTCGCCCCCGTGACGCCGCGGCTCAACGCCATTCCCGATGCGACGTGGGCGCTGGCCGAGGCGCTCGTGCTCGAGGGGTCGCTCGACCCTGCCCTGCCCCGCTCGGCGCACATCGCCTGGCAGACGGGGCTGCTCGAGGCCCTCGGTGGCCGTCGCGACGCGAAGACCGAAGCGGTGCTGGTGGCGGCGCTGAACGCCAACGTCGAGCCCGAGACGCTGCGCTCGGCCGCTGATGGTCTGGGCCGGCTGGGCACCGATGGAGCGGCCGCTGCGCTGATCGCTGCCGGCAACCAGCGCACGGGCGCCGAGCGCGCTGCCGTGTTCGCGGGCATGGGAACCTGCCGTCGCGCGGTGGTGGCCGATTACCTCGCGAAGCAGCTGTCGGTGAGCGTGCTCGAGAAGGAGCAGCTCGCGCTGGTGAAGTCGCTCTCGATGATCGGGAACGCGTGGGCGCTCGAGACGCCCGCCGGTGCGCCGGTACGCTCCGAGGTGCCGCAGCTGCGCGCTGCCGCCGCTGGAGCGCTGGTGAAGCTCTTCTCGGAGTCGCAGGGCAACCTTCGCCAGCAGGCCTCTGACGCGATCCTGATCGTCAACGCGCCCGAGACGAAGGTGCTGCTCGCCCAGGTTCGCGTGAAGGATCCCGCGGCCATCGACGCGCTCATCGCGAAGACCCGCTGAGCGCTGCGTGACGACGACGAGGGCGCTGTGGGTGCTCCTCGTCGTCAGTGCCTGAAGAGCAGAACCA
>JBEOKA010000034.1:0-4731 GCA_040275325.1 Myxococcaceae bacterium
GGTCGAGGCAGCGTTCAGCGCGATCGTCGGGCAGCTGAACGAAGACGATCGTCGGGCGTTGGGGCTCCTGCCCGCGACCGAGGCGATCTCACCTGCGGCCGCCCGGAAACGAAAACAACGCGCGCTCGATCGACTGAAAGCACTCTGGAGGACGATTCATGGCGACACCTGACCTGCTGATTCGCGACGGGTTGCGAGCGTACGAGTGGGGTCGACTTCGGGTGGCTGCGCGCGCGGCGTGGCTGGTGGTGCCGGCGGTCGCGATCTGTGTCGCGTCGACGAGCCAGAAGGAGCTCTCGTGCTGTCTGGGTGCGCTGGTGCTGGCCGGCGCCGTGTATCTGCGGTGGCGAGATCGAGCCGGCGTGAGAGCCGCCGCGCTCGGGGTGAGCGCGGGCCTCGCGTTGCTGCTCGTGGGTCTGCTGCTCGTGCCGTGGTCTGCATGGTGGTTGGCCCTCGAGGTCGCCGTCGGGGCGTGGGTCGGCGGAGCCGGTCGCGTGCGGTTGAACGCACTCGACGCTGCGCAGTCGACCGCGCTGGCAGCGTTGGCCGCGGCCCTGGGTTGCGCCGGTGCTCCAGTGAGCATTCTGATGGGCGCTATGGGCGCAGTCGTGGTTGGAGCGCTCGCCGGACGAGCTGTGAGGCGCACATGAACGGGTTCGATGGTGACGCGACGTTTCGATCGACGAGGCGCCTGAAGCAGACGCCTCGAGTCGTGTTCGGGGCGTTCGCAGACGGCCAGACACTCGCGCGCTGGTGGGGCCCGAACGGGTTCCGCTCGACGTTTCAGGTGTTCGAGTTTCGCAGCGGCGGGCGGTGGTCGTTCGTGATGCACGGCCCCGATGGGAAGAACTACCCGAACGAGACCGTGTTCGAGGTCGTGGAGCCCACGAAGCTGGTGCTGCGGCACTCGGCGCCAGACTACCGGTTGACGATCACGATGAGCGCGACTCCGACCGGCACGGACCTGACGTGGGAGCAGCGGTTCGACAACCCGAAGACGTCAGCCGGCATCGCGCACATCGTCGGACCGGCGAACGAGCAGAACCTCGATCGCCTCGAGGAGGTCGTCTCAGGGTTGCCGACCTCCTGAGGCGGAGCCACAGCTCGAGGACCAACTGGCCGCCAGCTGAGCTCCGCCACAGCCGCCCCATCAGACCAGAACCCTCTGGCTGCAATGAGGCAGTTGTCCAACGACGTTGTCCAGGATCGAATCGTCTGGCCATAGTCGCCCAAGAAGAACGGAATGGGGTCGTCGGACTCCGAAGCATCAGTCACGATGAGCTCGCCCTCGAGATCGTCCCAGAGTCGACAGATGAAACGATCCGAAGAGCAACGACCAAGAACGAGATTTCGCACGCCCAAACCATCCTCGCGGTCGCCGAGCAGTTCTATCCACTCCCAGCCAACCGAGGTTGGAGTCGCGGAGTCAGCAGGAGACATCTCTCCAAGAACAATCGAAAGTTCATGAACCGTCAGCGGTCGGTTCGGCCAGCGAGCGACCCAAGGGCTGCCCCCAACCAACACCTCTTTCGGAATGACTCTTCATGCGCAACCCAACCCGCCAGTCGTCTGCGATAGCTTTCCTTAGAGCGCGAGCGTGCCGCGACTCTGATGCCACACCCGAAGCACGCGGACCTCGTCGTCCAACACCCTGAAGTACACGAGGTACCGGGTCTTCGGCATGATCGACCGCCGGATCTCGCCGAGCGAATTCGTGCGCGCAACCGGCAACGCACCTGGACTCTCACCAATCAGCGCGAACGAAGTCAGAAGCTCGCGCTCGAACAGCCCAGGCGCCTTGGGTCGATTCGCGTCCCACCATCGCGTTGCGGCCTCGATGTCGTCTGCCGCAGCCGGAGCAATGACCAGTCTCACGCCGCGCGAATTCCTCGCAGCCGCTCCATCAACTGCTCGACGGTGAGCCCTTCGCCGCGGGTGATCGAGGCGTCGGCCTTCGCGAGGTCATCGAGCGTTGCAGGATCGAGTTCGAACCCATCCTCGTCGACCCAGATGCTGACGGTGCTGCCCTCGGGCAGCGGATCACCTTCAACGACGATCTGTGTTCCAACCACCTTGCCGCGCGCGATCCGCATGCCGCGAGAATAGTTGCTCTGGCTCGCGGTGACCACCCAGCCCGCCGTCAGCCTGACACGGCACGCGTCGACGGAGCGCCTGCGCATGCGTGGTGTTATCAGCCGTCTCGCCGTGGAGCCGTCCTCCCTTCTCGTCGCCGAGCTCGGCCCCACGAATACGGGGAAGACGTTTCGCGCCATCGAACGAATGCTGGAGCACGACACCGGCATGATGGGCCTGCCGCTGCGCCTGCTCGCGCGTGAGGTCTACGACAAGGTCAGCGCCCGCGTGGGAGAGGCCCGCGTCGCCCTCGTCACCGGCGAAGAGAAGCGCGTACCACCCCACCCCGCGTATTGGATCTGCACGGTCGAGGCGATGCCAGTCGGCACGCCGGTCGACTTCCTCGCGGTCGACGAGATTCAGCTCTGCGCGCATCGGGAGCGCGGCTACGTCTTCACCGATCGCCTGCTGCACGCGCGCGGACGAAAAGAGACGTGGTTTCTCGGAGCCGAGACGATGGCGCCGGTGCTGCGCGGGCTGCTGCCGAACATCACGTTCCGGCGGAGCGAGCGGCTCTCACAGCTTCGCAGCTTCGGCACCAAGTCGCTCAAGAGCCTGCCGCCGCGCTCGGCCGTGGTCGCGTTCTCGACGGAGCGGGTCTACGAGCTCGCGCAGTCGCTCAGGCAACTTCGCGGCGGCGTCGCAGTCGTGCTCGGCGCGCTCTCACCACGCACTCGCAACGCGCAGGTCGCGCTCTATCAATCGGGCGAGGTCGAGTACCTCGTCGCCACCGACGCCATCGGCATGGGGCTCAACCTCGATCTCGAGCGCGTGGCCTTCGCGTCGATGTCGAAGTTCGATGGCTTCGAGCAGCGCAATCTGTCGGTCGACGAGCTCGGGCAGATCGCCGGCCGCGCGGGCCGCCACGTTCGCGATGGCGAGTTCGGAACGCTCACCACCGCTCCCGAGCTCTCGCCAAAGACCATCGCGGCGATCGAGGCGCATCGCTTTCCGTCGGTGAACCAGCTCATCTGGCGAAGCAGCGCGCTCGACTTCGAGAGCCCACGCGCCCTGCTCGACTCCCTCTCGGTGGGCCCTCCGCACGAGGTGTTCAGCCGCGTCGAGCGGGCAGACGACTTCGACGCGCTCAAGGCCGTGTCGACTGACGCCGAGGTGCTGTCGCTGACGGAGACCCGCGCAGGTGTCGAGCTGCTCTGGCAGGTCTGCCGCATTCCCGACTTTCGCAAGGGGCTGCTCGGCGAACACCCGCGGCTCGTGAAGGAGCTGTTCCGGCAGCTCTCGCGAGGCAACGGCCGCCTGCGCGACGAGTGGCTGCGTCGGCAGGTCGACCCGCTCGACGACCTGAAGGGCGATCTGCACACGCTCACGGCGCGGCTCGAGTCGATTCGAACGTGGACGTACATCTCGCATCAGTCGGGCTGGGTGAACGACGCGACGGCGTGGCAGGAACGAACGCGGGCGATCGAAGACGGGCTCGGCGACGCGCTCCATCAGCAGCTCGTCGAGCGCTTCGTGCAGAAGTCGGCGGTGAGCGCGCGGCGAAGAAGGACTGCGCCCACGCCGACGGGACCGTTCTCTCAACTGGCAGGCCTGGTGGAGCGCGGCGAGACGGAGGACGACTTCATTCAGCGGATCGTCGCGGCCCAGGGAGACGCGCTGCACGTCGACGCGCTCGGCACGATCTCGTTCGAGGGCGAAGCGCTGGCCCGGTTCGTGCGCGGAAGCGACCTGCTGACGCCAGGCATCGCGCTGCTCGGCGGTGATGGGTGGAACGGCGGGCAGCGTGCCCAGCTCGAACGTCGGTTCGCCGCGTGCGCCCGCGACGTGGTCGCTGAAGCGATGGGCGAGTTCCCGGTGCAGGCGCTCACAGGTGCCGCGCGATCACCACCGCTGCGCGCGATCGCGTGGCAGTTCGCGCGCGGGCTCGGCATCGTCCGGCGGGACGAGGTGCGAGAGCAGGTGCGGTTGCTCGACGCTGAGTCACATCACCGGCTCGACGAGGTGGGCGTTCGACAGGGGTCGCGGTTTCTGCTCGTCGACAAGGCCGTCACGCCTGCCGCGCTCGAGCGGCGCGTGATGCTCACCGCGCTGTTCGAAGAGCGCCTGCGCCCGCAGGATGTGCCTCGCGCCGCGATCATCCGCCACGACACGCTTCGGGGCGTCGAGCCGCAGGCGTGGGGCTACGAGCGGGTTGGTCCGGTGGCCGTTCGTATCGACGCGCTCGAGACGGCCATGGCCTCACCGCAGCTCGACGTGCTGTGTCGTCACTTCAACCTCGACGCGCCGACCGCGAAGTGGCTCGTGCGCGAGCTGCGCCGCTGACTCGCTGCGGGAATCACCGACGCGAGCGCACACCACGCCGCCGGGCGAGCGCGAGCATCGCGAGGGCCCACACCCCCAATGAGGACGAAGGGGCCTGGCAGCCACAGCCGGTCGTGGGCGGAGGATCATCAACTCCGCTGTCGGGGGTCTCCAGCCGGAGCTCCCCGGGCCCTCCATCTCGTGCGGAGACTCCCGCGTCGCGACCGCCAGCGTCGAGCGCCACGCCTGCATCCAACGCGCCCGCATCCGGCACGCCTGCGTCGAACGGCACGCCCGCATCGAACGGCACGCCCGCATCGAACGGCACGCCCGCAT
>JBEOKA010000035.1:0-56426 GCA_040275325.1 Myxococcaceae bacterium
CCTGGCCCACCAGCTGCGCGCCGTCACGACGCACGTCGAGCAGGTTCATCGACGGCGACCCGAGGAAGGTGGCGACGAAGGTGTTCTGCGGCCGGTGGTACAGCTCGAGCGGCGGGCCGAGCTGCTGAAGAATGCCCTTGTTGAACACCGCCACGCGCGTCGCGAGCGTCATCGCTTCGACCTGATCGTGGGTGACGTAGATCATCGTCACGCCGAGCTGGCGGTGCAGGCGGGCGAGCTCTCCGCGCATCTGCACCCGCAGGGCGGTGTCGAGGTTCGAGAGCGGCTCGTCGAAGAGGAAGAGGCGAGGGCGGCGAACGATCACGCGCCCCATGGCGACGCGCTGACGCTGGCCGCCCGAGAGCGCCTTGGGTTTGCGGTCGAGCAGGTGCGAGAGCTCGAGCATCTTCGCGGCTTCAGCGACGCGCGTGTCGATGTCGGCGCGGGGCACCTTTCGAAGCTCGAGCCCGAAGGCCAGGTTCTCGCGCACCGTCATGTGCGGATAGAGCGCGTAGCTCTGGAACACCATGCCCACGTCGCGATCGCGCGGAGGCACGTTGGTCAGATCCTGCCCGTCCATCACCACCTGGCCCGAGTCGACCTGCTCGAGGCCGGCGATCACGCGCAGCAACGTCGTCTTGCCGCAGCCCGACGGGCCGACCATCACCAGGAACTCGCCCGGAGCGACCTCGAGATCGACGCCCTTCACGACCGGGTTGTCGCCGTAGCTCTTCTTGATCCCGACCAGTCGCAGCCCTGACACGCGCCGCACGGTACAGGAGGCCGCACGCGGCGGCGTGGCTTTCTGCATGACACGGCGCTCCAGTGGCCGAAACCGAAGCGATCGAGGGTTTCTGATTCTGAACGTCGTTGCGGCAGCCTGAGCGGGCTGTTTTTGAAAGCGGGCCTTCTGCTACAGCGCAGGGCGATGCGTCTCCTCACGATTGTCTTCGCCGCGTTGCTCGTCGTCTCCTGCAGCCCCGGCACCAGCGCGCGGCTGTACCAGACTCAAGACAAGGCGCCGTCGCTCGACGCGCAGAAGATCGAGAACCTCGAGCACATGGGGCCGACGCTCATCGACAAGGGCGTCAACTTCGCCGTGTACTCGGAGCGCGCCGAGCGCATCGAGCTGCTGCTCTTCGACAACCCCGAGTCGACGACGCCCACCCGCCAGTTCCCGATGAAGCGTTTCGGCGACGTGTGGAATCTGTACGTCGAAGGCATCGGCGTCGGGCAGCACTACGGCTTCATCACCTTCGGCCCGAACTGGCCGTACCAGGCCGACTTCGTGCCGGGCACCATCACGGGCTTCAAGGCTGACGTCGACGCTGACGGCAACCGCATGAACCCGAACAAGCTGCTGTGGGACCCGTACGGCAAGGCGATTCACCGCGATCACGATTGGAGCAAGGGCAGCGTCGCCACCGGGCCCAAGCGCACCGAGTCGACGTACGCCGCGGCGGCCAAGTCCGTCGTCGTGAAGTCGCTCTACGAGTGGAGCGCCAACGAGACCCTCTACCGTCAGAAGCGTCAGAACCAGAGCACGCCCGGCCATCGCTGGAACGACCTCATCATGTACGAGCTGCACCCGAAGGGCTTCACCGCGAGCCCCGCGTCGGGCGTCGAGCACCCCGGCACCTACCGCGGCCTCGGTGAGAAGGCGTCGTACCTGAAGGAGCTCGGCGTGACGGCGATTCACATCATGCCGCCCTTCGAGAAGCCCAGTGACGGCGGCTATTGGGGCTACTCGACGTTGAGCTTCTTCATCGCCGAGAACACCTACGCGTGGAAACGCGAGCAGCACGAGATCATCGACGAGTTCAAGTGGATGGTCGATCAGCTGCACCAGAACGACATCGAGGTGCTGCTCGACGTCGTCTACAACCACACCGGCGAGGGCGGCTTCTGGCGTCAGAAGCTCGAGTTCGACTTCAACCCCGACCCGTGGGTGACGAACGCGTCGCTCACCAACATCGACCCCGAAGAGGTCGTCGGCCTCTTCAACATGCGCGGCTTCGACAACAACGCGTACTACGGGCTCGATCCCAACAATCGCAAGCAGTACTGGAACAACTCGGGCGTCGGCAACCAGACGCGCGCGAACCACAAGCCGTTTCGTCGGCTGATCATGGACTCGTTGCGCTACTGGGTCGACGAGATGCACGTCGACGGCTTCCGCTTCGATCTCGCGCCGGTGCTTGGTGAGCGCGACGGCGAGTACTGGATCTGGGACGACCCGAAGAACACGGTGCTGCAGGACATCGCCGACGATCCGGTGCTGCAGAAGTACAACACGCGCCTCGTGTCAGAGCCCTGGGCGGCGGGCGGCTACGATCTCGGCAAGAGCTTCAACGGCCCCAACAACAACGAGTTCGCCAACGGCTTCGGCACGCGCATCGGACTGTTCCCGAACTCCACCAACAAGCCGGGCACGGGCTGGGGCGAGTGGAACGGCCGCTTCCGCGACTGGTGGCGCGCGTTCTGGAACGACGACAACTTCCGCCTGAACTCGCGCGAGGTGAAAGACGGCGGCTTCTTCCTGACCGGCTCGACCGATTGGTACCAGTGGAACGGTCGCAAGCCGTACCACTCGTACAACTTCGTCACGGTGCATGACGGCTTCACCATGTACGACCTGTTCTCGTACGCGAACAAACAGAACGGCTGCGGCCCGCTGAACCCGATCTGCTGCAGCGAGCCCAACTCGTCCTGGTGCGAGAAGGTCTCTGGAGAGAGCAACAACCGCTCGCGCGACTGGGGCACCAACGAAGGCATGAAGCGTCAGCTCATGCGCAACACGTACCTGGCGATGATGGTGAGCCACGGCACGCCGCTCATCTACATGGGCGACGAGTGGATGCGCACGCAGCTCGGCAATAACAACGCGTACTCGACGCTCGCCGACAACGAGGCCAACTGGATGGACTGGGGCACCTACCAGTCGCAGGACCACCGGCACCGCATGTTCGACTTCGTGAAGAACGTGATTCAGTTCCGCAAGGACCACGCCTACGCGTTCGCGCCGAGCGAGTACGGCAGCACGGGTGAAGGCACCGCGGCTCCGTTCTCGTGGAAGAACGCCGGCAACAGCGAGCCGCCGAATTGGGGCTCGAAGCAGCTCATGCTGCACTACTACGACAAGACGAAGGGCCCTGAGCTCGCCATTCTCATCAACGGTGAGACGTTCGACGTGCCCTTCACCATTCCCGGCGGGCGTACGTGGAAGCGTGTCATCGACACGCAAGCGTATTGGGACGAAGCGACGACGCTCACGATGATGAGCTTGCCCGCGCGCAAGTCGAACAACGTCTGGCGCGACAACGGCGTCGAGGTCTCGGGTCAGTACACGCTCAAGCCGCGCAGCATGGTCATTCTCGAGTCGAAGTGACCGGGTGAAAGATAACAGTCACAGCGAACCTGACGCGTTGTGATTTGCGCTTCTGATCGTCCTGCGCGAGAAGACCCCGTCGCAAAGGGGGGAAGGACGATTCGAATGAGCGTCGAGATCTTCGTGAGCAAGAGGCCGGGCTACACGCAAGCGCGCCGTCACCCCCGCGTGCCTGCCTCGTTCCCCGTGAGGCTCGTGTCGAGCAGCAGCCTGCGTCTGACCGATGAGGCGCGTGACGTGAGCGAAGGTGGCGTGTGCGTGGTGACGAAGAACCCGCTGTCGCTGATGACGCTGGTGCCGGTGCGCATGGAGCTGCCCACCGCGAAAGAGCCCATCGAAGTGCTCGGCCGCGTCATGTGGGCGACGAGCGACGCGATGGGCCTGCGCTTCGAGCAACCCGACGTGCGCTTGATGGACTCCATCGAGCGGCTGCGTGCGGCGATGCAGCGCATCTGAAACCGCGAAAAACCCGCGTCGCTGGGCTATCTCGCCTGACGCGTGAACCGTTCCTTCTTCGCGGGCTTCTTCCTGCTGTCGGCGTTTGCGTTCGCGCAGGCGCCTGACAGCCGCTTCAGCGCCGGTGGCTACTACCGCATCAGCGCGCGCCCCGACTTCCAGGGAGGCAACGGCCGCCTCGGCTTCTGGAATCTGCACGGGCGCTTGATGAACGAAGGCACCTACGCGGCGCTCGAGATGAAGCTCGATCTGCTGCAGGCGCCGCCGGGCACGACCGACATCTGGGCCAGCCTGCACGCCCGCGTCGAGGGCGGCACGGTGTCGACGGCCGACCCGCTCAACGGGTTTCTGAACAACTTCCGCATGAGCCAGCTCTACGCGCGCGCCGGCAACATTCTCGCGCCGAACATCATCTGGCAGCTCGGCACGCAGCAGTTCTTCTTCGGAGATCTCGGGCTCTATGACTTTCGCCCCGCGCAGCTCTTCGAAGACACCATCGGCCTCTCGGGCCGGTACCAGAGCCAGCACCTCGATGTGCTGCTCACGGTCGGTGACTCGGGCTTCGCGCAGCGCGGAGCCCAGTACGTTCCCATCTTCACGGCCGGCGGCGCCGTGCGCGTGCACGTGAACGATCACTTCGAGGTCGGCGGCGGCGGGCAGGTCGGCGTCGAGCCCTTCATCGCGGGCAACCGCTTCTCGTCGTACGTGACGCCGAACGTTCGCTACGAGGACTTCGTGCGTCGCGAGGTGTTGCGCCGGTACCTCGAAGAGAACCCGGGCATGTTCGATCAGTTCCAGCGGCCCCAGCAGGCGGGGCAGATGAACACGAGCTGGCGCGCGGTCGGGTACCTCGGCTTCGGCGGCTTTGGCCCGCTGCGCTGGAACAACTTCTTCGCGCGCTACCAGCGGCTGCACCCGCAGAACTTCTATTCTGACTCGTGGAACGGCCAGTCAGTGACGGTCTACACGGCCGATCTCACGCGCGATCGCTACGTGATGCAGCTGGGCGACGAGGTGCAGCTCAACCTCGTGAAGGACTGGCTCGATCTCGCCGTCGCCGGCATCTACGGCACCGATCGCGACTACGCCGACACCATCAGCGCGAGCGAGGCGAACCGGCAGTACATGTCGGTCGTGGGCCGGTTCCAGCTGTACCTGACCCGCGTGGTGCACGTGTTGCTCGAGACCTCGCTGGCGCAGGAGCGGTCGATCAACGGCAACCTCTTCCGCGGGTCGTTCGACTCCATCTTCCGCTCGGCGGGCGGGCTGCCTGATTCGCGCGGCCTCGAGTTCGGCGATCAGAACGTGCGCAACACGGTGCAGGTGAAGACGGGCCTGGTGCTGAACCCCACGGGGCGCGGCATCTACAACCGCCCGTCGATTCGCCTGCTCTACGGTTTTCAGTACAGCACCATGCACGCCGCCTTCGGCAACGCGTTCGCCGAGCGGCTCGATCAGTTCAACGTGTTCAGCCCGAGCTCGACCATCGGGTGGCATCACCTCATCTCGCTCGAGTCGGAAGGGTGGTTCTGATGTCGGCCCGGGTGTTCGCAGCAGTCGCGTTTCTGTGTCTGTCGTGCATGCCGAAGGTGCCGCGTCAGCGCCTCGCCAGCGCCACGCCCATTCTCGTCGGGTACGTGGTCGACCCCACCTACTCGGGTGACGCCACCACCGCGCCTGACTCGCTGAAAGAGGCCATCGCGAAAGAGCTCGAGGGTCGAAACCTGAGCGTCGTCGAGGCGCCGCTCGAAGTACTCAAAGACGGCCGCATCACCGACACGCGCAAGGTCGCACTGAAGAACCACCAGCCCGACGCGCCGTACTTCCTGCTCGTCGAGTTGCGGGTGCACTTCTTCTCGCAGCTCGACGGCCGCTATCGCTGGGAGGTCGCGTCGACGCTGACCGCCATGAAGAACGACGGCGTCGAGACGCGTGATGCGTTCGAGCTGCCGGTGATTCTCCAGTACGACCACGAGAAGCAGAGCGCAGCCATCAACGCGGCGTCGACGGACATCGCGACGCGGCTTGGCGTGTTGCTCGACGGGGTGTTGTCGACGAGCGCTCCGAAGGCGGCGCCTGTTCCAGCGTCGCCTGCGAAGACGCAGCCCCTGGGCGTGCGTGAGGCTCCGAAGTCGATCTACTTCGTGATGGTCGACCGGTTCGCCAATGGAGATCGCAGCAACGACGTCGAGATCGACGCCAAAGATCCGCACGCGTTTCACGGCGGCGATCTGAAGGGCGTGCTCTCGAAGCTCGACTGGCTGCAGTCGCTGGGCGTCGACACCGTGTGGCTGTCTCCCGTGTTCGGCATGCGCACGGAGAAGTGGCACGGCTACGGCGCGTTCCACGGCTACTGGACGTGGGATCTCTCGACCGTCGAGCCCCGCTTCGGAGACGAGGCGCAGCTCGCGAAGCTGTCGGATGAGCTGCACAAGCGCGGCATGAAGCTGGTGCTCGACATCGTGCTCAATCACGTCGGGCCCGATGCGCCGCTCGTGAGCCAGAATCCCGAGTGGTTTCATCACCACGGCGGCGTGACCGATTGGAACGACCCGGTGCAGCTGACGACCTACGACGTGCACGGGCTGCCCGACTTCGCCACCGAACGAGATGACGTGACGAAGTTCCTCACGGACTCGTCCCGGAGGTGGCTTCGAGCGCGTTCGTCCTGACGGCTTCAGGCTCGACGCGGTGAAGCACGTTCCGCTCGAGTTCTGGGCGAAGTGGAACGCAGAGATGAAGACGTCGGCTCCGCAGGCGACGTTGCTGGGAGAGCTGCTCGACGGCGACCCTTCCATCGTCGCGAAGACGTGGACCCAGGGCGGCTTCACCTCGATGTTCGACTTCCCGCTCGGGTTCGCGATGGGTGACGTGTTCTGCCGCGGAGAATCGCCGGCGAAGCTCGCAGCCGTGCTGACGAATGATCGGCGCTATCCCGACCCCTCGCGGCTGGTGACCATGCTCGACAATCACGATCTGCCGCGCATCGTGAGCGTCTGCGGTGGCGATCAGGACAAGGTCAGAACCGCGCTGGCGTTCATGCTCACTGCGCGCGGCGTGCCCTCGATCATCTGGGGCACCGAGGTGGGCTTCGATGGCGCGAAGGAGCCCGACAACCGCAAGTCGATGACATTCGCTCCGCACCCGCTGAAGGCCGAGATCGCGTTCTGGCTCGACGCGCGAAAGAAGAACCCCGCGCTGGCCGATGGCGTACCGGTGATCGTGAGCGCGAACGCTGATGGGGTCGTGCTCGGTCGGGTGTGCGGTTCGCAGCTCGCGGTGGTCGTCGTCGGCCGTGATGTTCGCCCGAGCCTTCCGACGGGCGTGTGGAGCGAAGCGAGCAGAGAGCTCGTGCCTCCCGGTGGCTGGAAGCGCTCGTCCATCGGCGTGTTCGTGAGTGACGTGAAGCGCGGCGCGTTCAGCGAGCTGATGGCGCAGCACGAGCCGCAGTGGCGAACCGGCGTGAAGAAGCGCTCCGTGACCTTCGAAGGCCCTGCAGGCGCGTTCGTCGTCGGCAGCGGGCCCGAGTTCGGCGACTGGAATCCCTCGAAGGCGCTCAAGCTGCCCGTGACGCTCGAGCTGCCCATCGGTGGCGCGTTCGAGTTCAAGGCGATTCGTCGCGACGGCGATCGCACCATCTGGGACTCGGGCGCGAATGGCACGCTGTTCGTCGACGAAGCAGGGAAGGGCAGCGTCACGCTGAAGCCATCGTTCCCGAGGTGATTCATGGAGCGTCGTCTCCACGCATCGCAGCCGCACCCGCGGTTCTGGCGAATCAGCCTCGAAGGCCTCGAGCTGGTCATTCGCAGCGGCGCCATCGGCACGCCGGGCTCGGTGAACAAGATTCCCTGCAAGTCGCCCGAGGCGGCGCAGAAGACGTTCGACAACCTCGTCGCGCAACGGTTGAAAGACGGCTTCCTCGACGAGGCTGCTGCCGAGGTGAAGACGCTCTCGCCCGAGGCCGAGAAGGAGCTGCTCCACGACGACCCCGAGCGCTGGCTCGTCTTCGCTGACTCGTTGCTGGAATCGGGCGACCCGGTTCGTGGCGAGCTCATCGGTCTGCAGGTGAAGGCCGCGAAGCGCGTGCGCGGCAGCATCGGTCAGGCAAAGGAGTTCATTCGCGAGCACTACGACGAGCTCGTCGGCCCGGGCATCGCGTCATTCCACACGCAGGTCACCGTTGACTGGAGCTTCGGTTACGCGCGCACCGCTCGCATCTGGTCGGGCCCGTACACGGCTCCGATCGGCGACGTGGTCGAAGCAGTGATGAACAGCCCCGCGTGTCGGTTCCTGCAGCGGCTCGAGTTCGGCTCGCCGGGAACGCAGGGCAAGTACGACCCCGCGCTCAAGGTGCTCGCGTCACTCGAGTGGCCTGCACACCTGAACCACCTCGTGCTCGGCGAGTTCGACGTCGCGCAGTCGTTCAAGACCGAGAACGCGTGGCCGCGCATCGACTCGTTGCTCTCGTTGCAGGCGGTGGCGTCACGAATCGAGACGCTCGAGTTTCGTGCCGCGCTCAACACCCTGGGAAAGGGCCTGACGTTTCCTTCCTTGAAGCGGCTCGTGCTCAAGCCGTGGCGCCTCGACTCGCGCGTGCTCACCGATCTGCAGAGCTGGGACACGCCGAAGCTGCGTGAGCTGTCGTTCACACTCGAAGCGCTCGTCGGCGTGACGCTCGACTCGTGGGCAGCGACGATTCGCCGCTTCATCTCGCACCCCGGCATCACCAGGCTCGAGCTTCGCCGCATTCGTGAAGGGCTTCGGCTGCTCGCGCTGCTCGAAGAGTCCGCCGGAAAGCTGCAACACGTCGAGCTGATCGGTCCTCCGGCCGTCGAAGCGGTCAACCTCAGCCACCTGCGCAAGACGCTCGGGTCGGTTCAATTCGAAGCGCCCGAGAGCGCGGCGTTGGCGAAGGCCCTGACGTCGCTCGGACTCAATGCGACCGGCCCATCGGAAGAGACGCTCGCGAAAAAGAAGAAGGCCGCCGCCACGCGGGCCGAGCGTGCAGCCAGACGCGCTCGTGACGACGACGATCGCTACGAAGAGATCGCCGAATGACTCGAATTCACTAATGAAACGCCCGCCCGTCGGCGCGCCGCGTCATTGTCGTTGACCGGCAAATCAACGCTCCCTACAAGCCTCGCGTCTCGTCGTCGCGCCCACTCCAAGGAGGATGCATGGCGAAGGCAGCATCGAATGGCCACCGAAGGGTGGCGATCGTGAACGGGCTTCGTACGCCGTTCGTGAAGGCCGCGACCGTGTTCTCCGAGCTGACCGCGCTCGATCTCGGCCGCATCGTCGTTCAAGAGCTCGTGCAGCGCAGCGAGCTCGACCCCAACGAGATCGACAGCGTCGTCTTCGGTCAGGTCATTCCCGGGCTCACCGCCGCCAGCATCGCGCGTGAGGTCGTGCTCACTGCCGGCCTTCCGCGAAAGATCGAGGCGTACACGGTGGCGCGTGCGTGCGCGACCAGCGTGCAGGCCATGGTCAACGCCGCCAACGCCATCACGCTCGGCCAGGCCGACGTCGCCATCGCCGGCGGTACCGAGTCGATGAGCGACCCGCCGATCTTCACCAGCCGGCCGCTCGCCCACGCGCTCGCCGAGTCGTCGCGTGCCCGCAACCTCGCCGCGCGCGTGAAGCCGTTTCAGAAGCTCTCGCCGAAAGATCTCATCCCCGTTCCGCCTGCCATCGCCGAGTACACGACCGGCATGTCGATGGGCGACTCGGCCGAGAAGATGGCGAAAGAGAACGGCATCACCCGCAAGGAGCAGGACGAGATCGCGCTCGCCTCGCACCAGAACGCCGCCCGCGCGTGGAAGGCTGGTTACTTCGACGCCGAGGTCATGCACGTGCCGGTGCCGCCGAAGTACGCGACGGTCGCCGACAAGGACAACCTCGTGCGTGAAGACACCTCGCTCGACGCGCTGCTGGCGCTCAAGCCGGTGTTCGATCGCAAGTACGGCTCGGTCACCGCCGGCAACGCCTCGCCGCTCACCGACGGCGCCGCCGCGCTGCTGCTGATGAGCGAAGAGAAGGCGAAGGCGCTCGGTTACACGCCGCTCGGCTTCCTGCGCTCGCACGCGTTCGCCGCGACCGACCCTGCCGACCAGCTCCTCCAGGGCCCTGCGTACGCCGCGCCGATCGCGCTCGATCGCGCCGGCATGTCGCTCAAAGACATGGACCTCATCGACATGCACGAGGCCTTCGCGTCGCAGATCGCCTCCAACATTCAGGCGTTCGGCTCGAAGTCGTTCGCCGAGAAGCTCGGTCGCAAGGCCGCGCTCGGAGAGGTCGATCGTTCACGCCTCAACGTGAACGGCGGCTCCATCGCGCTCGGTCACCCGTTCGCGGCCACAGGCGCCCGCATCGTTCACCAGGCCCTGCGCGAGCTGAAGCGCCGCAACCTGGGAACCGCCCTCGTCACCGTCTGCGCCCAGGGTGGAATGGGCGCCGCCGTCGTTCTGGAGCGAGCCTGATCATGAGCACTCCCACGCCCAGCTTCGCGTACGCCCTCGAAGATCAGGTCGCGGTCATCACCTTCGACATCGAAGGCGAAGCCGTGAACACGCTCTCGCCCGCCATCAGCCAGGAGTTCGAGACGCTGATGACGAAGGCCGCCTCCGACACCAACGCGAAGGCCATCGTCTTCATCTCCGGCAAGAAAGACAGCTTCATCGCCGGCGCGAAGATCGACTTCCTCTCGACCATCAAGACGCAAGCCGACGCGCTCACCGTGGTGAAGCAGGGCCACGCCGGGTTCGATCGGCTCGACGCCTTCGAGAAGCCCGTCGTCGCGGCCATCAACGGCGCGTGTCTGGGCGGCGGGCTCGAGTGGGCGCTCGCGTGTGACTATCGCGTCGCCACCGACAGCTCGAAGACCAGCATCGGTCTGCCCGAGGTGCAGCTCGGCCTCATTCCCGGAGCCGGTGGAACGCAGCGCCTGCCCCGCCTCGTCGGCGCGCAGATCGCGCTCGATCTCATCCTCACCGGCAAGACGCTCAAGGCGAAGAAGGCGCTCAAGCTGGGCGTCGTCGATGAGGTCGTGCCTGCTCCGATTCTGAAAGACGTCGCCAAACGTCGCGCGCTCGAGATGGCGAACGGCAAGCTGACGATCGATCGTTCCCGCGGCCTCACCAGCGTCGCGAAGAGCCGCTCGTTCAAAGACATCCTCCGTGGCCTGTCCGATCAGAAGGCGTGGGCCGAGCTCGCGCTCGAAGACAACCCGGTCGGCCGCAAGGTGCTCTTCGATCAGGCGAAGAAGCAGCTGCTCAAGAAGACCAAGGGCAAGTACCCCGCGCCCGAGAAGGCGCTCGAGGTGATCAAGGTCGGGCTCGACAAGGGCCTGCAGGCGGGGCTCGAGGCCGAAGCGCAGGCGTTCAGCGAGCTCGTCGTCTCCGATGTGTCTCGTCGCCTCGTCGAGATCTTCTTCGCCACCACCGCGCTCAAGAAGGACAACGGCACGAAGAACGCGAGCGTGAAGCCTCGGCCGGTCACGAAGATCGGCATGGTCGGCGGCGGGCTCATGGGCGGCGGCATCGCCTACGTCTCGTCGGCGCTGCAGGGCGTGCCGGTGCGCATCAAGGACAAGGACGACGCGGGAGCGGGCAGGGCGCTCGGCTACGTGCGCGGCCTCTACGACGAGCGCGTGAAGCGCAAGAGCATCACCTGGCGTGAGCGCGACAAGCTGATGGCGCTCGTCACCGCCACCACCGACTACTCGGGCTTCAAGAACGCCGAGCTCGTCATCGAGGCCGTGTTCGAAGATCTGAAGCTCAAGCACCAGGTCGTCAAAGACGTCGAAGCCGTCGGTCGGCCCGACGTGATCTTCGCGTCGAACACGTCGTCACTGCCGATCACGAAGATCGCCGAGGCGTCGCGGCACCCCGAGACCGTCATCGGGATGCACTACTTCAGCCCCGTTCACAAAATGCCACTGCTCGAGATCATCACGCACCCCGGCACGGCTGACTGGGTCACCGCCACCTGCGTCGAGGTCGGCAAGAAACAGGGCAAGACCGTCATCGTCGTGAACGACGGCGTCGGCTTCTACACGTCACGCATTCTCGCGCCGTACCTGAACGAGGCCGCGTTCGTGCTGGCCGAAGGCGCCGACATCGCCGAGCTCGATCGGTCGCTCACCGACTTCGGCTTCCCCGTCGGGCCGATCACCCTGCTCGACGAAGTGGGCATCGACGTCGCCGCGAAGGTCGCGAAGATCATGCACGACGCCTACGGCGATCGCATGCTCGCGCCGAACACCACCGACGCGCTCGTCGCCGATGGTCGCCTCGGCCGCAAAGCGAAGAAGGGCTTCTACACGTACGCCGAGGGGAAGAAGAAAGAGGTCGACGAGTCGATCTACGCCCTCATGCCGCACGGAAAGGATCGCAAACGGTTCGATCGAGCCGAGATGGCCGAGCGCTGTGCGCTGCAGATGGTGAACGAAGCGATTCGCTGCCTCGGCGAAGGAATCCTCCGCAGCCCACGTGATGGCGACATCGGCGCCATCTTCGGTCTCGGCTTCCCTCCGTTCCTCGGCGGGCCGTTCCGCTACGCCGAAGCGCAGGGTCTGGGCCGCATTCAGCAGCGCCTCGAGCACTACCAGGAGCGTCACGGCGTTCGGTTCACGCCCGCGCCGCTGCTCGGTGAGCTCGTGAAGACCGGCAAGCGGTTCTACTGATCGTGCGCGGCTTTCACCCGGCGCTGAAGGCGTTCGAGTCGCTCCCGGTCGCCGAGCGGCTCTTCGTGCACGCGCGGTTGTTCTCCGCGCCGCTCGAGGACATGACTCGTCACGTGAAGGGCTCCCGCCTCGTCGACATCGGCTGCGGTCACGGTGTGCTGGTGTCACTGCTGGCCATGGGCTTTCCCGATCGGTCGGTCGTCGGCGTCGATCCCGATGCGCGAAAGATCGACTGGGCCCGTCGCAGCATCGGCCGCTTCCCGAACGTTCGGCTCGAGGTCGGCACCGTCGAGCAGCTCGCGCAGAAAGAGGCTGGCCAGTTCGACACCGTGCTCGTGGCTGACGTCCTCTACCTGTTGCCTCCGGCGCAGTGGCCCGGGTTTCTGCGCGCATGTCGGGCCCTGCTGACGCCCCATGGCCGCCTCGTGCTGAAGGAGGCCGAAAATGATGGCTCGTGGCGGGCGAAGAAGGCCCTCTTGCAGGAGCAGGTGATGGTGCGCGTGCTCCGTCGCACGCACGAGAGTGGTGCCATGGGCTTCGAGCCGCGCGAGACGCTGCACCGAGCACTCGAGGAGACAGGTTTCTCACTGCGCGAGAGCGTCTCGCTCTCCCATGGATACAGCACCCCCCATGTGCTTTTCGTCGCCGACTGTGCGTAGAGTCGCGCCCGTCTAAAGGGGCCGTCGCTTACGTTTCGCGGCAGCAATCACCTCTGGAGGAGTTCTTCACCATGACGCGTTTCTCGATCGTCGCGCTCATCAGCGCTGGCGTCATCTCGTGCACCCCGCCCGTGCGCACCTGCACCAGCACCGCGCAGTGTGGCAGCGGTCAATCGTGTGTCGGCGGCCAGTGTCGTGCCGGCTCGGGAATCACCGGTGGAGGCACCGGCACCGGCAACGGCTCAGGTGGAAACGGCACAGGCGGCAGCAGCAGCATGGGCGGCGGTATGGCTGGCGGTGGCGCTCGCATGGTGACCGGTTGCGACCCCGTCGCGGCTGACAACGGCTCGCGCGACACCGACTGCGACGGCCTCACCGATCTCGAGGAGTACGGCACCGACTACGGCAACGGCGCGCGCACCGACCCGTGCAACAGCGACACCGACATCGACGGCCTGCCCGACGGCCTCGAGATGGGCAAGACGATGACGCCCAACGCGGCCTGTGGCGCGACTTTCATTCCCGACGCCGACCCCGCCAGCAAGTCGAACCCCACGCTCGGCGACACCGATCAAGACGGCCTCAAGGACGGCGAAGAAGACGCCGACCAGGACGGTCGCCGTCAGGCCACCGAGACCAACCCGCTGCGCACCGACACCGACTGCGACGGCTACTCGGACAAGCAGGAGGCGCGCGACATGGCCGCCGGCTGCGCGACGAACCCCACGCTGAAGGACACCGACGGTGACGGCCTGTCTGACGGCGTCGAGGGCAAGCTCATTCCGCCCGGCTCCGACCCGATGGGCTGCCGCTATGTCGCCGCCACCACCTTCGACGCCGACCCTGCGACGGGCACCGGCGCGTGCACGGCAGACACCGACGGCGATGGCGTCTCTGACGGCGCTGAAGACACGAACTCGAACGGCCGCAACGACATGGGCGAGCTCAACCCCAACGACTCGATGGACTCGATGGGCCCCGCGCAGCAGGCGTGCTCCACGGCCAACCTGCGCCCCGTCTCGTTCCACACCTCGGGCAGCGCCGACGTTCAGATGGCGCTCGTGCCCGAGTTCATGGAGGTCTCGAAGATCACTCTCGGCGCCGATGAGCGAGGCATCATCTTCTTCAACCCGGCGACAAAGGTCGGCGGCATCGCCATCTCGAAGACCATGGGCGTCGCCGCGACCGCGACGGCCGAAGAGACGGCCGGCCGTGGCGTGCTCGGCGGCGTCGGCACCGTGGCCCTGCCCCTGACGCAGACCTACACCACGTGGGACGGCTTCCCCGGTGTTCGTGCGACCTACGATCTCACCTCCAACCGAGACGCCAAAGACGCCGTCAACGAGCTCGCGCGGCGCTTCGTCGGCATGACCGCTGGCGGCCTGCTGCAGGGCACGGGCGGAACCACCGGGCCATTCAAGGTGCAGGCCGTGTACGTGCGCCGCACCGCGACGCGCGCCGTCACGGTCATCGCGATCATTCCCCAGTCGCTCTTCAACGGCGCGGCCCTGTTTCAGCTCGACGACGTCGGCGGTGGCACCGCAGTGGCGCAGTCGGGCGATCTGACGGCCACTCAGTGTGAAGCCTTCACCGCCACCGCGAACGCGAAGGTCGACTTCCTCTGGGTGGTCGACGACAGCTGCTCGATGGCCTCGTCGCAGGACGCGGTTCGAAACGCCGGCACCCTGTTCGGCAACAAGCTCAACAGCGCCGGCCTCGACTGGCGCGCCGCGGCCGTCACCACCGGCTACTCGGCGAACGACGGCTCGACGCGGGAGTGGACGTCGATGGTCGCGACCATGGCCTCCTGGTTCGATCAAGCGTCGGGCGCCAACTGGTTCGGCACTGGCGGCAGCGGCACCGAGCGCGGCTTCCCCTCGGCGCGCGGGTTCATCGATCGCACCGGAGGCTCGCCCCGCGGCCCCTTCCGCACCGACGCCAACGTCAACCTCATCTTCCTCTCCGACACGAGCGACCAGTCGTCGACGTCACCGCAGCAGTTCACCTCGGCGCTCCAGGCCACCTTCGCCAATCGCCAGGTGATCGCGCACGGCATCGTCTGCCCCGCGGGTCGAGATTGCGGTGACGGTACGCCTGAGACGACTCCGCCGACCTACGGCACGGTGGTGCAGCTCACCAGCGGCGTGCTCGCGAGCATCGAAGAGTTCAACGTGCCCAACCCGAACGCGACCCAGCGCGGCCGTCAGGAGGCCGTCATCGACGCCATCTTGAGCGCCGCCATCGGTGGCACCGGCCGTCAGCTCAACCGCCCGCCGATCTCGCCGACCATCAAGGTCGCCATCGAGGCCAACCGCACCGCCGGCGCGTGCAACACCGCCGACGTGCCGCGCAGCCGCATGAACGGCTGGGACATCGACTCGGCCACCCGCCGCATCGTCTTCTACGGAACCTGCCGGCCGCAGATGGGCGCCAAGGTGGCCGTCTCGTACCGCTATTGGATCGACAACAGCCCCGACGCGAACGGCGACCCGTGTGGCGGCACCTGCGTGGCGCCCTTCATGTGCGACCCGAACAGCCGCTCGTGCGTGTGCTCGCCGAACTGCGGCAACACCTGCGGCGCGATGCTGACGTGCAAGCAGGCGACGTGCACCTGCGAGCCCAGCATTCAGTAGTCGTCTTCAGTCAGATCAGCGCGAAGCCCTGGGCCGTCGTTTCAGCCCGGGGTTTCGTGTGTCAGGCGAGCTGCGAGTAGCGCACGAGCTCGATGTTGCGGCGGGCGATCACGTCGGTGACGGCGGGGCTGGTGAGGGCCTCCAGCTCAGACTCCCAGTCGTAGCGCCACGAAGGATCTTCACTGACCAGACCCGGCGCCAGCCCCGGGTGCATCACGATCTCGTGATCGCCCTCGGGCAATTTCTCGAGTAGCCGCACCAGCCGCGTCACGTTGAGCCGCCCCGACTCGAACACCCCCCAGGCCCGCACCCGCTTCGCCTGCTCGTTTCGTTGCGCGCGCGCGAGGCCCGAGATCAACGCCGTCTTCGCGGCGCTGCCGGGGTGGGCGAGCCAGCGAACCTGCGGGCGCTCCCGCGGCCAGCGCACGGGCAAGCCTTCGCGGGCCGCGAGCCCCTCGACGATCGGCGCCAGGCCCGGCAGCAGGTGCAGGTGCTGGTGCGTGTCGAGGTGATCGACCTGCGCGCCCATGGCCCGAGCCCGGCTCAGCTGCGCCGCGAACTCGAGCGCCACCTCTTCACGTGGAATCAGGCCGCCGAGCCACGCCATCGACAGCTCGGCCCAGTTCTTTCGAAAACGGCCGCCCGGCGCGAGCCAGCGCACGTCACGCGCCTCGGCTGCGGGCGCGAGGTGCGTCGTCAGACAGAGGTGCACGCCGATGCCCAGGCCGAGCGTGCGGGCGCGATCGATCGCGAACCGCGCCGTTCTGCCCGTCACCAGCACCGTCGTGCTCGTCAGCACGCCCTCCTCACGCGCGCGGAAGATGCCCTCGTCGATGCGCGGGTGCAGCCCGAGATCGTCGGCGTTGAGAACCAGGCGCACCATGTCAGGCGGTCTTCTTGCGGTGCTTGTTGAGCGGCTTCACCGACTCGGGGAGGCGCACGGGGCGCACGGGGTCGGTCGGGTGCTTCACCTCGGTGTACAGCTCCGAGAGCTCTTTGATCATCTTCACGATGACCGACGGAGACGCGAGCGTCGACACCCCACGCGTGCGCGGGAAGTAGTCGACGCCCATCTGGAAGACCTTGAAGCCCTTCTTGATCGCCTTCACCACCAGCTCGGCGTCGATGAAGCTGCCCTGCGACTTGAGCTCGAGCGACTCGAGCACGCGGCGGTGCACGACCTTGAAGCTGAAGTTGATGTCTTTGACGTGCGTGCCGAACAGCGACGACACCAGCGCGTTGTAGACGAACGAGTAGAGAATGCGCTTGGGGCCCTCGCTCGTTCGGTCGTGGCGGAAGGCCGAGATCATGTCGGCCTCGAGGTACTCCATGAGGTGCAGCGCGCGGCCGATCTCGTTGAGGTCGAACGGCAGATCCATGTCCGAGTAGACGACGATGTCTTTCGTCGACGACGAGAAGCCGGTCTTCATCGAGCCGCCGAGCTTCTGGTTGACCTCGTGCGTGATGCAGCGCACGCGCGGGTCCTTCGCGGCGAGCGCCTCGGCGAGCTCCTTCGTGCGATCGGTCGAGGCGTCGTTGATGACGAGAATCTCGAAGTCGTCGGTGAGGCGCTCGAGCACGGTGACGGCGCGACTCACCGAGCGCTCGACGTAGTCCTCTTCGTTCCACGCGGGCAGGAACAAGCTGATCGACGGTCGGCTCATGGGCGCGCTTTACCCGTGAGGGGCCGGGCTGGTCCACCGCCGAGGCGGTTCATCGCGCCTGCAGGTTTCCAGACCGCTCAAAACGAGCACAGGGGGCTGTTCTCATGGGACGGAATGACTAAGAGCCGCTCACGCCATGGACGAAGCGGCCAGAACGGTGCTGTTGGTCGATCGCGGCGCCGAGGCAGCGCACGCTCGCCGCCTCGCGCTGAAAGAGCGCGGCTTCGTCTGTTCGCACGCGACGACGGCCATCGAGGCCATTCAGCTCACGATGGACACGGCCTTCTCGGCCGCCATCGTCGAGCTCGAGCTGGCTGGAGAGAGCGGGCTGGCGGTGGTGCAGCACCTGCGCGGTGACGAGCGGCCGATGCCGCTGCTCGTGCTCACTGGCGCCGAGTCGGTGGGCCTCACGGTCGAGGCGCTGAAGCTGGGCGCCGACGACGTGGTGCCAGCGTCGATCTCGATCGACGAGCTGCTCGCGCGCCTCGACCGCCGGTTCGCGCTGGCCTCGCGGCTGGCGGTGCTGCTGGGCCAACGAGACGAGCTGCTCGCCCTCTCGACGACGGATGGCCTCACGCAGGTCGCCAACCACCGCGCGTTCCAGGAGCGCCTGCGCGAAGAGTTCCGCCGCGCCCAGCGCTACGACGACCCGATGGCCCTCATCTTGATGGACATCGATCACTTCAAGCAGGTGAACGATACGCACGGCCACCAGGTCGGCGACGAGGTGCTCCGCGCCGTCGCGAAGGCCCTCAAGGGCGCGGTTCGTGAGACCGACTTCATCGCGCGCTACGGCGGTGAGGAGTTCTCGGTGGTGCTGCCAAAGACGCACCTCGCCGGAGCGCTGACGGTCGCGGAGCGCATGAGTCAGTCGCTCAAGTCGAGCCGCACCGGAGTCGACGGAGCCATCCGGGTCACGGGCAGCTTTGGCGTGTCTGGCTTCCCGGGTCGCGGCGTCACCACGGCCGAGCAGCTGCTCAAGACCGCCGACGACGCCCTGTATCGATCGAAGCGCGAGGGCCGAAACAAGATCAGCTTGTTCCAGTCGTCGCTCTACCTCGCCCGCGGGTAACCTTCTCTGGCTGGGGTCGAAACCGACCCGAAATACAGGGCCGAGTCATTTCCGACCTCGTCTGGCTCCACCAGACTGTCGTACCTGCCTTGAAACTTCATGGGGTTGCTGTGACTCATGGGTTGGCAGTCCGCTTGCTCACGGATGACCCGCGTGGAGCCCGCTATCGTCATGACGCCCGAACAGATGCCTGGTCGGCCCGGTCGGCTGCTGTTGGTCGACGACGAAGAGAACATTCTTCGTTCGCTCAAACGCGTGCTTCGCCGCGGCGACTGGCACGTCGAGACGGCGCCCGATGCCGAAGCCGCGCTGGCGATGTTCGAGCAGTTCCAGCCCGAGGTCGTGCTGAGCGACTTCCGCATGCCTGGGTTGAACGGCGTCGAGTTTCTCGCGCGCGTCAAAGAGCTGTCGCCGCGAACGCAGCGCATCATGCTGACGGGCCAGGCTGATCAGCAGGCGATCGAAGAGGCCATCAACCGCTCCGAGGTGTTCCGCTTCATCTCGAAGCCGTGGAACGACGCGCAGCTCGTGTTGACCGTGAAGAGCGCGTTCGAGCAGCACGCCCTGTTCGCCGAGAACGAGCGCCTCTTCCGCCTCACGCAGAACCAGAACCAGGAGCTGCGCATTCTCAACGCCGACCTCGAGGAGCGGGTCGCCCAGCGCACCGTCATGCTCTCGAAGGCCAAGCGCGACTGGGAGCTCACCTTCGACACCATCGATCACCCGCTGCTGGTGGTGCAGCTCACCGATCTGACGATTCGACGCGGCAACCGGGCGGCAGCGCAGGTCGCGGGCCGCGAGATCGTCGCCATCGGCGAGAAGCCCAAGTGCCACGCCTTTCTCTTCGGGCGCGACACGCCGTGCGTCAACTGCCCCATCGGCATGAACCTGACCGACCCCGCGACCGTCGAGCTGCAGCGCGAGGGCCGCATCTTCGTCGGCCAGCTGTTCCCGATGGAGGACGAGCCCGTCGCGGTGTGCAGCTACCGGGACGTGACCGACGAGCGCAACCTCACCAAGCGCATGGTCGAGAGCGAGAAGATGATCGCCATCGGCAACCTCGCGGGCGGCGTCGCGCACGAGATCAACAACCCGCTCGGCGGCATTCTGGCCTTCTCGCAGCTCATGCAGCGTGACGGGTCGCGCACGCCTTCAGACCTCGAGTCGCTGCAGCTGATCGAAGAGAGCGCGCTGCGGTGCAAGCGCATCGTCGAGAGCCTGCTGAAGTTCAGCCGCCGCTCGAAGGTCGAAGATCGCCGCTCGTTCGATCTCTCGAAGTGTGTCGAAGACACGGTCGTGCTCTTCCGCGCCCAGGCCAAGAAGTACCCGCGCCTGGTACTCGACATGAAGCTCGCGACCAGCCTGCCGGCCGTCTACGGCGACCCGGCGCAGCTCGGTCAGGTGGCGCTCAACCTGCTGCAGAACGGCATGCAGGCGCTGCCGCAGGGCGAAGGCACCATCACCATCGAGACCGGCCTCGTCGACGCGCACTGCTACTTCAAGGTGACCGACACGGGCTGCGGCATTCCCGAAGAGCACCTCTCGCGCATCTTCGAGCCGCACTTCACCACCAAGCCGCCCGGTGAAGGCACCGGCCTGGGCCTCGCGATCGCCTACCGCATCGTCGAAGACCATGGCGGCCACTTCGTCGTCGAGTCGTCGGTCGGCTCGGGCACCACGTTCACCGTCATGATTCCTGTTCAGCCTGGAGGGGCAACCCCATGAGCAACGTTCAACCTGTCGTGAAGAAGGCCAAGGTGCTGGTGGTGGACGACGACAAGATCGTCCTCCGGGCGGCCAGCGAGATTCTCGCGCGTGAGGGCTACTCGGTCGTGGCCATCGACGACGCGGTCGAAGGCCTGTCGGCCGCGAAGGACCCGTCGATCGACGTCGCGGTGCTCGACATCAAGATGCCCAACCTCTCGGGCATGGACCTGCTCAAGGCCTTCAAGCAGAGCCGGCCCGACGTCGAAGTGATCATGATGACGGCCTTCGCCACGGTCGAGACAGCCGTCGAGGCGGTGAAGGCGGGCGCGTACGACTACCTGACGAAGCCCTTCGAGAACATCGACGTGCTCTCGCTGGCCGTCGGTCGCGCGGCCGAGAAGAAGTCGCTGCGTGATCGCACGCGGGTCCTCGAAGAGGCCCTCAACGTCAAGAACCAGTTCGAAGACCTGGTCGGCCAGTCGCAGCAGATGCGCTCGGTCTTCAAGCTCGTCGAGACCGTCAGCTACTCGACGGCGACCGTGCTCATTCAGGGCGAGAGCGGCACCGGTAAAGAGCTCGTCGCGCGCGCCATTCACTTCCGCAGCCCGCGCAAGGACAAGCCCTTCGTCGCGGTGAACTGTTCGGCGCTGACCGACACGCTGCTCGAGAGCGAGCTCTTCGGTCACATGAAGGGGTCGTTCACCGGCGCGACGGCGAACAAGAAGGGCCTGTTCGAAGCGGCCGACGGCGGCACCATCT
The DNA here is from genome assembly GCA_040275325.1 of Myxococcaceae bacterium. Taxonomy (GTDB): domain Bacteria; phylum Myxococcota; class Myxococcia; order Myxococcales; family Myxococcaceae; genus Xiheimicrobium. Next base: position 21,022 of record JBEOKA010000035.1, read on the forward strand.
TCCTCGACGAGATCGGCGACATCCCCGCGGCGACGCAGGTGCGGCTGCTGCGCGTGCTGCAGGAAGGTGAAGTGAAGCGGGTCGGCGCGAACGACACCCTGCGCGTCGACGTGCGCGTCATCGCCGCCACCAACGTCGACCTCACGAAGGCGAAGGAGCAGGGCAAGTTTCGCGAAGATCTCTTCTACCGCCTGAACGTCATCTCGGTCGGGCTGCCTCCCTTGCGCGATCGCCCAGAGGACATTCCGCTGCTCGCGAGCCACTTCCTCAAGATCTACACGACGAAGATGGGCAAGAAGATCTCGGGCATCTCGACGGGCGCCATGGAGGCCCTCACGACCGCCCGGTGGATCGGAAACGTGCGCGAGCTCGAGAACGTGATCGAGCGAGCCGTCGTCATGAACGCCACCGAGCAGATCGAGGTCGACGATCTGCCCGCCGAGATCCGCAGCAACCAGAAGGGCGGCGGAGAGGTCGAGCTCTACAGCCTCGCGCACCTGCCGTACGCCCAGGCCAAGAAGCTCGCGATGCGGGCCTTCGAGCGCCGGTACCTGTCGGCCCTGCTCGAGAAGTCGCTCGGCAACGTGTCGAGCGCCGCGCGGGCGGCTGGCGTCGATCGGTCGAACTTCCGTCGCCTGCTCAAGCAGTACGAGGTCGCCGGCCGCACCATGAAGAAGGGCGAGGGCGGCGAGGACGATGACGACTTCGAAGATGGCCCCGACGAGATGTCGGCCTGACTCACCCGATGGTGAAGCCGCCGTCGACCACCAGCGTCTGGCCCGTCACGAAGCTCGACGCGTCTGACGCGAGGTAGAGCGCAGCTCCCGCAATCTCGTTGGGCTGGCCGTGGCGGCCCAGCGGCGTGCGGTTGGTGACGAGCTTCAAGATGTCTTCGTTCGAGGTGAGCGCCGAGGCGAACTTCGTCTCGACGAGCCCCGGAGCGATGGCGTTGACGCGAATGCCCGCCGCGCCCAACTCGGCCGCGAACGACTTCGTCATCGAGATCACCGCCGCCTTGGTCATGCCATACACGCCCTGCATCGGGGCCGCGGCGAGGCCGGCGACGCTGGCGACGTTGACGATCGAGCCCTTCGCGTTGCGCGCCTGCAACTGCGTCGCGACCTCGCGCGCGAGCCAGAAGTAGCCCTTCACGTTCACCTCGAAGGTCTTGTCGAAGGCGCTGTCTTCGATGTCGAGCATCGGGCCGAAGTAGGGGTTCGTGGCGGCGTTGTTCACCAGCACGTCTATCTTTCCGAACTTCTCGATCGCGGCGGCGACGAGCTTCTTCACGTCGTCCAGCTTGCCGGTGTGCGTGGGCACCGCGAGCGCCTGACCGCCCTTCGCGATGATCGCCTGGGCAACGGCCTCGAGCGCGTCGGGCTTGCGGGCGGCGAGCACCACCTTCGCGCCAGCGTCGGCGAAGGCGTGCGCGATGGCCTCTCCGATGCCGCGTGACGCGCCGGTGATGAGGGCCACCTTGTCGGTGAGGTTGATGAGCGGGGTCGTCATGGGTGGTCTCCAGGGTTATCCGTCACTGCCGGGTTCGGTGGGCGCTCGCAGCGCGCGAAGCTGCGCGAGGCGTTGCTTCATGGCCTTCTCATCGCCGTTGTCAGACGGCTCGTAGAACCGCTCCGAGCGAAGGCCCTCGGGCAGGCCATTGTCGGGCGTGAAGTGGCCGTCGAAGTCGTGCGGGTACTGGTAGCCCGAGCCGTAGCCGAGTGACTTCATCAACTTCGTCGGCGCGTTCCGCAGGTGCATCGGCACCGGCAGCGGCCCGTGCTTCGTCACCGCGTCGCGCGCCTTCGCGTAGGTAGTGAGCGCGGTGTTCGATTTGGGCGCCATCGCCAGGTACGTCACCGCCTGCGTGAGTGGCAGCGTGCCTTCGGGCAGGCCCATCAACTCGACGGCGTGCAGCGCCGAGACGGCCACCTGCAGCGCGCGCGGATCGGCGTTGCCCACGTCTTCGCTCGCGAAGATCACCATGCGGCGAACGATGAAGCGCACGTCTTCACCCGACTCGACCATGCGCGCGAGCCAGTACACGGCCGCGTCGGGGTCCGAGCCGCGCATCGACTTGATGAACGCCGAGATGACGTTGAAGTGCTCTTCGCCGCCCTTGTCGTAGAGCAGCGTGCGTTGCTGGAGCGCTTCCTCTGCTCCCTGCTTCGTCACCCGCGCGCCGCCGTATTGGGCCGCGACCTCGAGGGCCGTCAGCGCACGTCGAGCGTCTCCCGCCGCCATGAGCGAGATGAACGCGAGCGCGTCGTCGTCGACGGCGATCTTCCCGCCGAGCCCACGGGGATCATCGATGGCCCGGCGCAACACGCCACGCAGCTCTTCTTCTTCGAGCCCGCGCAACGTCAGTACGCGCATTCGAGAGAGGAGGGCGGCGTTCACCTCGAACGAAGGGTTCTCGGTCGTGGCGCCGAGCAGCGTGATGGTGCCCTTCTCGACGTGCGGCAACAGCGCGTCTTGCTGGCCCTTGTTGAAGCGGTGGATCTCGTCGACGAAGAGCAGGGTGCGTTTGCGGTTGAGCTTCCACCGTTCTTCTGCGCGACCCACTGCTTCGCGAAGATCCTTCACGCCCGAGAGCACGGCCGAGACGGCCTCGAAGTGCGAGCCGGTGGCGTTGGCGATCACGCGGGCGAGCGTCGTCTTGCCGGTGCCGGGAGGGCCCCAGAAGATCATCGACGGCACCTGATCGATCTCGATCGCGCGCCGCAGCAGCTTGCCGGGGCCTGTCAGGTGCTCCTGGCCGACGTACTCTTCGAGCGTGCGGGGGCGCATGCGCTCGGCGAGGGGCGCACGCTGGGCTGCTTCGGTGCCGGCGGCATGGTCGAACAGATCCATCGGCGCCTCTCTACCCGGCTACGCTCGCGACGCCTATGCGCTTCCTCGACGACAAACAGCCTCAGTACGAGCTCACGTACAACGACGTCTTCATGGCTCCGACGAAGTCAGAGGTCGGCTCGCGCCACGAGGTCGATCTGCGCCCGCCCGCGGGTTCTGGTCTCACCACGCCGATCATCGTCGCCAACATGACGGCGGTCGCTGGACGACGCATGGCCGAAACCGTCGCGCGCCGTGGTGGCATCGCCGTGCTGCCGCAAGACATCCCCCTCGACATCGTTCGGCAGAACATCGAGTACGTGAAGTCGCGCCACACGGTTTACGACACGCCCATCACGTTGAGGCCGACCGAGACCGTGCAGGTGGCGATCAACCTCGTCCACAAACGCGCGCACGGCGTCGTCATCGTCGTAAACGAAGCCAACGAGCCGGTGGGTATCTTCACCGAGCACGACGCCGACGGGCACGACCGCTTCACCCAGTTGCACCGTGTGATGTCGACAGAGTTGCTCACCTTCGAAGAGGGCACGCCGCTCGAGACGATGTTCGAGCGCTTGTCGGTGAAGCGGTTGTCATGTGCTCCGGTGCTGCGAGGCAAGCAGGTGATCGGCGTGGTGACCCGGAAAGGGGCGCTGCGCTCGACGCTGTATGAGCCTGCCGTCGACGCAGCCGGGAAGCTGGTGGTCGCTGGAGCGGTGGGCATCAGCGGAGACGTCGTCGGCCGTGCGAAGGCGCTGCTGGAGTGGGGTATCGATCTGATCGTCATCGACGCGGCGCACGGGCATCAGCGGAAGATGCTCGAGGCGGTCGAGGCCGTTCGCGCGCTGAACCCGAAGTGTCCCGTGATGGCGGGCAACGTCGTCACCCGAGAAGGCACTGCCGATCTGATCAGCGCCGGAGTCGATCTCGTGAAGGTCGGCGTCGGCCCCGGCGCCATGTGCACGACGCGCATGATGACGGGCGTGGGGCGGCCGCAGTTCTCTGCGGTGCTCGACTGCGCGGCCGAGGCCCGAAAGCGTGGGAAGTCGATCTGCGCCGACGGCGGAGTTCGGCATCCGCGAGACGTCGCGCTCGCGCTCGCTGCAGGCGCAGGCACGGTGATGGTCGGCTCCTGGTTCGCAGGCACCTACGAGAGCGCGGCGGACATCAGACAGGACGGCGATGGCCGGCTCTACAAAGAGAACTTCGGCATGGCGTCGCAGCGCGCGGTGAAGGCCCGCACCCAGAAGGACTCGCTCTTCGACCGCGCCCGCAAGGAGCTCTTCGAAGAGGGCATCAGCACCTCTCGCATGTACCTGGACCCGCACCGGCCCGGCGTCGAAGACCTGATCGATCACGTCGTCGCGGGCGTGAAGAGCGCGTGCACCTACGCCGGCGCCTCGAACCTCGAGGAGTTTCACGCCAACGCGGTCGTCGGCGTTCAAGGCGCGGCCGGCTTCGACGAAGGCAAGCCCCTGCGCCAGAGCTGGTGAGTCGAACGTTGACTTGAGAATCAACAATCGCCATCTTCGGCCGCCATGGCGAACGACAAGGCAGTGATCACCTGCGCGTTGACCGGCGTCCTCACCGATCCCGCGCAGCATGGTGTGCCCGTCACTCCCGAGCAGATGGCGCAGGAGGCGCGGCGAGCGCGCGACGCAGGCGCCTCGATCGTTCACGTGCACGTTCGGCAGCAGGAGCCGGGGATGGGTCGGCTCCCGAGCTGGGACGCGGCCGACGCGAAGAAGGTCTGTGACGCGATTCGCGCCGAGTGCCCCGAGCTGATCATCAACCTCTCGACCGGCGTCGTCGGTCCCGACATCAGCGGCCCCGTTTCATGCCTCGAGGCCGTGAAGCCCGAGATGGCGGCGCTCAACGCGGGCTCGCTCAACTACTTGAAGCTTCGCTCGAACAACGACTGGGCCTGGCCGCCCATGCTCTTCGACAACCCTGTCGAGAAGATCGAGGCGTTCGAGAAGGTGATGAAGGCCAACGGCATCGTCCCCGAGTGCGAGTGCTTCGACACCGGCATCTTGCGCAGCGTGGTGATGTTCGCGAAGCGCGGCATGGTCTCGAACCCGCCGCACGTCTCGCTCGTGATGGGCGTCGAGTCGGGCATGCCGAACAAGCCAGGCTGGCTGCCGCTGTTGCTCGAAGAGATGCTGCCCGGCACGCACTGGCAGGTGATCGGCATCGGCCGGCAAGAGGTGTGGGCGCTGCACCAGCGCTGCGCCGAGCTCGGCGGCGATCTTCGCACCGGTCTCGAAGACACGTTCTATCTGCCCGATGGCAGCAAGGCCTCGAGCAACGGCCCGCTCATCGAAGCGCTCGCGAAGACGGCGAGGAACGCCGGTCGCACCGTGGCGAGCCCTGCCGAGGCTCGCGTGATCCTCGGGTTGCGCGCGAAGGCCTGACCAAAGAGCGAGCGTCGGACCTTTCGTTTTTCGTGTTGGCCGACTCCAGACGCGTCAACATGACCTTCGCGTGGCGAGCCCCGGGTTTCAGCTGAGTGTCGAGAGCGGTCGAAGGCTCTTCGAGGCGCGTCGTTTTCACGAGGCGCACGAGCGATTCGAAGAGGGCTGGCGGGTCTGTCGCTCCGACGAGAAGCGTGTGCTGCAGGTCTTCGTGTTGTGGGCGGCGGCGCTGCACCAACACGAGAGCGGCCGTGGTGGTGGCGCGCGGCGGTTGCTCGCACGGGCGCTCGAGCGGCTGTGCTCGGTGGGCGACGACTTCGATGGCGTCGACGTGGACTCGTTGAAGAGCTGCGTGATCGACACCTGGGGGCAGATGGTCGCTCAGGAGCCACTGCTGCCTCGCTGGCCTGAGGCGTTTCTCGCTCGGCCCGAGAGCCTCTCGCTCGACCACGCGTTCTCGTGCCCGTCGTGCAACGAGCCGGTGATGGTGACGGTCGCGATGGAAGAGTCCGACGGCGCGCAATACGTCGAAGACTGCCCCGTCTGCTGCAGGCCGTGGGCGGTGACCGTGCGGCGTGATGGCGCTGCGCTCGACGTCGCCGTTCGCCGTCTCGACGCGTGAGCAATGCCCGCGGGCCGCACCCGTTTGTCCTGTCAGGTGACGAAGACTCGTGGTCGACTTCCTGACGTGGCGCCGACTCGAACCGGGGGCTCGTGATGGATGGCTTCCTTCGCACGCTGCTCACGTTCCCCGCGGTGCCGTTCACGGTGCTGCTCGGCATCGCCTTTCTCTACTGGGTGTTCGTGCTGCTGGGCGTCGTCGCGTTCGATGGTGATGGCGCGCTCGAGGGCGGCGCGAAGGCTGCAGGCGACGCGCTCACGGGCGCGATGAAGGGTGCAGGCGAGGCCGTCGCGGGTGGCGTGAAGGCCGCGGGCGATGCCGTGGCGGGCGGCGTGAAGGCCGCTGGCGACGCGGTGACTGGTGGCGCGAAGGCCGCAGCCGAGACGCTGAAGAGCGGGGCTCCGCCTGCGGGCGATGGTGTGTTGTCGGTGCTCGGCTTCGGCAAGGTGCCTTCCACCATCTCGGGCAGCTTCCTCGTCTTCTTCTCGTGGGTCTTCACGATGTTCGGCTCGTCGTGGCTGGGAGCCGAAGCTGGCCTGGGCTCGCGCCTTGGCGTGCTCTTCGCCTCCATGTTCCTCGCGATGCTCTCGAGCTCGATCGCCATTCGCCCGCTGGTGAAGGCCTTCACCTCGGAGCGCCCGCAGCGCCGCAACGACTTCATCGGCAAGGTCTGTGAGATCACCTCGGGGCGCGTCGACGGAGCGTTCGGCACGGCGACGGTGAGTGACGGCGGCGCGGGCCTCAACCTGCACGTCGCCTGCGAGAAGGCGAACCAGCTCAAGAAGGGCGACAAGGCGCTCATCATCGGCTTCGACGACGCGACCGAGACCTGGGAGATCGAGCCCCTCGACTGGCTCGAGCCGCAAGAGATCGAGCTGCTCAACGACCCGACGCGAATCGGCCAGGTGATCTCCTCGCGCATGCGAACGCGCGGAGGCTGAAGGCTGTCACGGTCGATCAACGGCAAAACGACCGATCAAGGGCTTGCCGCAGAGGGAAATGGTTGATCAGCGCCGTCGTGTGCTTACGCAACCTGCGCTGAAACTCCAACGACTGGAGCGAGGCGCGTCATAGAGTCGCCAGGCTTTTCCTGGGGAGGATGGGACATGTCAGAGACTGCGTGGATCGTTGGCGGCGTCGTCGTCGCCGGCTTCGTGCTCGTGTTGTTCATCGGCGTCATCATCAGCCGCTTCTATCGACAGGTGAGTCAGGGCCAGGTGCTCATCGTGAACACCATGGGCAAGGAGCCCAAGGTCGCCTTCACCGGCTCCGTGGTGCTGCCGATCATCAACCGCGCCGAGGTGATGGACATCTCGCTGAAGACCATCGAGATCGATCGCCGCGGCAAGGAAGGCCTGATCTGCGCCGACAACATTCGCGCCGACATCAAGGTCAGCTTCTTCGTGCGCGTGAACAAGACCGTCGAAGACGTGCTCAAGGTCGCCCAGTCAGTCGGCTGCGCGCGCGCCAGTGAAGAGCGCACGCTGCAAGAGCTCTTCGAGGCCAAGTTCTCCGAGGCGCTCAAGACCGTCGGCAAGCGGCTCAACTTCGAAGACCTCTACAAGGAGCGCGAGGCCTTCAAGGATCAGATCGTTCAGGTCATCGGCAAGGACCTCAACGGCTACAACCTCGAAGACGCCGCCATCGACTACCTCGAGCAGACGCCGCTCGATCTGCTGGACAAGGAGAACATTCTCGACGCCGCCGGCATTCGGAAGATCACCGAGCTGACGACGCAGCAGAACGTGCTCACCAACGACTTCCGTCAGACCGAGCGCAAGCAGATCACCAAGCAGAACGTCGAGGCCGACGAGGCCGTGTTCGCGCTCGAGCGCCAGCGCGCCGAGGCTGCGGCCAAGCAGAAGCGTGAGATCGAGACGATTCAGGCCCGCGAGCTCGCCGAGACCCAGAAGGTGCAGCAGGAGGAGCGCACCAAGTCCGAGAACGCGCGCATCTCGGCTGAAGAGATGATTCTCATCAACGAGCAGAACAAGTCTCGCCAGGTCGAGGTCGCGCAGAAGAACCGCGAGCGCGTCGTCGGCATCGAGACCGAGCGCGTGCAGAAGGATCGCGACCTCGAGGCCATCGCGCGTGAGCGTGAGGTCGAGCTGCAGCGCATCACCAAGGAGAAGGCCCTCGAGCAGGAGCGCAAGGCCATCGCCGACGTGGTGTCGACGCGCATCGCCGTCGAGAAGAAGGTCGCCGCCGAAGAAGAGGCCATCAAGGCGCTCCGGAAGGTGGCCGAGGCGCAGCGCAACAAGGACGCGCTCGTCATCGAGGCCGAGGGCAAGGCGCAGCAGGGCGTCGTCGCGCAGGTGAAGGCCGCCGAAGCGAACGAAGAGGTCGCCAAGCACACCGCGAAGACGCGTCTCATTCAGGCCGACGCCGATCTCGAGGCCGCCGACAAGGAAGCGCGCGCGAAGATGCGCATGGCCGAGGGTGTTCAGGCCGAGCAGGCCGCCGATGGGCTCGCCAAGGCGCGCGTACTCGAGGCGCAGGCCATCGCCGAAGAGAAGCGCGGCCTCGCGCTGGTGCGCGTGAAGGAAGCCGAAGCTCAGGCCATCGAGAAGCAGGGCGCCGCCAACGCCGGAGCACTGAAGGCGAAGATGCTCGCCGAGGCCGAAGGCGACGAGAAGAAGGGCCTGGCGCGCATTGCCGTCGAGCAGGGTGAAGCCGACGTGGTGCAGCGTCGTGGCCTCGCAGAAGCCGAGTCCGTCAAGGCGAAGGTGCAGGCCGAGGCGCTTGGCGTGCAAGAGAAGCTGCTCGCCGAGGCGCGCGGTCTGACCGAGAAGGCTGCGGCCATGAAGCAGCTCGAGGGCGTCACCCGCGAGCACGAGGAGTTCCGCCTGCGGCTCGAGAAGGACAAGGCCGTCGAGCTCGAGGCCCTGCACGTCAAGAAGGACATCGCCGCATCTCAGGCGCAGGTGCTCGCGCAGGCCATGTCGAACGCGAAGATCAACATCGTCGGCGGCGACGGTCAGTTCTTCGACCAGTTCGTCAAGGCCGTCACCCTGGGCCAGTCGGTCGATGGCGCGGTGAACAACTCCGAGCAGCTCAAGGTGCTGCTCAAGGAGTACCTCGAGGGCGGCCGCTCGTTGCCCGACGACCTGAAGGCGATTCTCTCGAAGCCCGGTGCGAGCCAGGACGTGCAGAACCTCGCCTCGGCTGCCCTGATGAGCCGGCTCGTGCGCGACGAGGGCAAGCCGTCGAAGTGACGGTGAGAGGCACCGAACCGCATGGCCACCGACGCGAAGGCGCCCGCCACCGAGTCCACGCTCGAGGGCGGTAGCTATGAAGTCATTCGTGGGCGGCTCATCGCCCACGCGAAGGAGCTCGGCGCGAAGGTCGACGCGCTGAACGACCGGCGCCGCAAGGAGTTCGGCGGCCAGGAACTCACCGTCATCGGCACCGACCGCGTGCGCACCGAGCACAACTGCGTGCCGCGCAACATCGTGCCCGTCGGCAAGTCGCTCCTCGTCGGCTTCAACGTCTTCATGGGCCTCAAGCAGGAGCGCGCGGTCGGCGACGTCTTCTCGCTCCACAAGTTCGAGCGCACGGCTGAAGGCGGCTTCGACTTCTCGCTCCTGCCTTCGAGCGAGGCTGGCGGCTTCCTGCAGGACAAGCGGTTCGTGAAGGACTTCGAAGAGCTCTTCAAGTTCTACAAGGACGCGCGCCTCGACCTGCTCCGCAAGACCGAGTCGCGGTTGCTCGCGGTGTTCCGCACCGGGCAGACCGAGCGCGACGTGAAGGTGCTGCGCTTCTCGGTCGATGTCTCGGGCGTCGTCACCTACGTCGACAACCGCGGCGAAGGCGACGTCACCAAGGCGCCCTCGCACGACTTCTCGTGGACGCAGGCGACCCGTGATCACTTCGTCTCGGGCCGGCACCCGCACGTGAACGTGCTCGACGAGGTCTTCATCGAGACCGTCGGCGGCGATCTCACGGTGAAGGTCGAGAACAACACCGAGACCGGCCAGGGCATCTACTCCGAGCCCGTCGACGAGCCGACCCAGTCACTCGATGACGCCGAGTTTCACTGGGCGAAGCTGGGCGCGCTGATTCTGCTGAAGGTGAAGCCGTTTCGCGAAGAGAAGTACCGCTACCTCGTGTTCAACACGCGCACGAGCACCGTCGCGCGCGTCGACGCCATCGGCGTGTCGTGCGTGCAGCTGCCCGAGGACCAGGGCGTGATCTTCCCCGGTGGGTACGCGCTGCAGACCGGAGAGGTGAAGCTGTTCGACGCCGACGTCACCGGCCTCGAGTTCAAGCGCGCCATCAAGTCGCCCAACGGTGAAGACGTGCTCTACGTCTTCTACGAGCGTGACGGCGGGCGCTACGTGCTGCTGCCGTACAACCTCGTGCGCAAAGAGGTGGCTTCTCCGATTCACTGCCACGGGTACTCGATCTTCGGTGACGGGCAGATGGTGGTGTTCCGCTCGACCTCGAACGAGCCCACCCGCGTTCACCCGATGCAGGTGTGGCAGACGCCGTTCGTCTCGGCCGAGTTCGCTGCCGCTCAGCCCGCGCCTCAGTCTGCGCTGGGCAAGCTGGGCAACGCCGAGCTGGTGCGCGGCATCTCGGAGGTGCTCACCATCAAGCGCATGGCCGAGGCCGAGAAGCCGACGCGGCGCACGTACGAAGGCCTCATCTCGACCTGTCAGCGGGTCGTCGATTCGTTCCACTGGCTCGGCCAGAAGGAGATCGAGCTCCTCGCGAAGGTGCACGAGCTCAAGAAGTCGGCCGAGCTGATCGTCGACGAGTTCGAGAAGGTGCTGGCGATGCAGAAGCGCGCCAGCGAAGAGCTGGCGAAGGCCGTCGAGCACCAGGAGGCGTTGCTTCGCGGGCTCACGCAAGACGACCTGCGCTCGACCGACTCGTTGATGACTGCGCTCGCCTCGTTGCGCAAGCAGCGCGGCGTGCTCATCACGCTGAAGGAGATCCGCTACATGGATCTTCCCCGCGTCGACGCCCTCGAGGCCGAGGTCATCAAGTCGTTCGAGCAGGTGAGCACGTGGACCGTCGAGTTCCTGCTCACGCCCGCTGCGTTTCAGCCCCTGCACGAGAGCGTCGCCCGCCTCGACGCCGAGATCGCGAAGGCCACCAAGACGCCCGAGCTCAAGGGCCAGGTCGAAGAGGTCGAGCGGCTGGGTACGGGGCTGACGGTGCTCGGTGAGGTCGTCGGTGGGCTGTCGTCTGGCGACGCCACGCAGAAGGCGAAGATCCTCGAGGACATCAGCGAGGTCTTCTCGAAGCTGAACCGCGTGCGCGCCACCGTGCAAGGCCGCCGCAAGGAGCTGCTCGGCCTCGAGACCCGCGCCGAGTTCACGTCACAGTTCAAGCTGTTCGCCCAGAGCATCGACAGCGCGCTCTCGCTCTCGGACACGCCCGAGAAGGTCGACGAACAGCTCGCGAAGCTGTCGGTGCAGCTCGAAGAGCTCGAGAGCCGGTTCAGTGACGTCGACGAGTTCGCAGGTGAGCTCGCGCAGCGTCGTGAAGAGCTGTTCGATGCCTTCGCGCGCCGTCGGCAGGTGCTCATCGATGAGCGCCAGCGCAAGGCGGCCAACCTCTTTGGCGCGGCTGATCGCGTGCTGCAGGGCATCGCGCGCCGGGCCAACAGCTTCAACACCGACGACGAGCTCAACGCGTACTTCGCGTCTGATCCGACCGCGCAGAAGCTTCGCCAGTTCATCGCGCAGCTGATCGAGCTGAAAGATCCGGTGAAGGCCGACGAGCTGGAGTCACGGCTCAAGACGGCCCGGCAAGACGCGCTGCGCTCGCTGCGCGATCGGAAAGATCTCTACGAGGGTGGGGCGGCCGTCGTTCGCTTCGGCCCGCACCGGTTCAACGTCAACACGCAGCCGCTCGAGGCCACCGTCCTCCCGAAGGACGACGGCCTGTTCCTGCACCTCACCGGCTCCGACTACTTCCAGCGGCTGTCCGACCCGGCCATCGACGCCGCGAAGGCGTATTGGGATCAGACGCTGCCGAGCGAGTCTCCAGAGGTCAGCCGCGCCGAGTACCTCGCGTTCACGCTCTTCAAGGCCGGCGAGTCGGGTCGAGACGGGCAGTCGTTCGCGCGGTTTCACGAGACGCTGCGCGAAGGCAAGGGGCTGCTGCCGATCACGAAGGACGTCGCCCAGAGCCGCTACGATGAGGGCTACGAGCGCGGCGTTCACGACGTCGACGCCGCGAAGATCCTCGAAGCATTGCTCTTGCTGCACGAGTCAGCCGGGTTGCTCCGCTACGACGCATGGCCGCGCGTGCTCGCGACGCTGACCTGGGCCGCTCAGAAGGATGAACAGGCGAAGAAGGTAATCGTGCGGCGCGCCCAGAGCCTGGGTCGCCTGCGCAAGCAGTACGGGCACGCCCCGGAGTTCGATCGCCTCGCGAACGATCTGGCCGCTCGTGTCTCTGACTGGGCGAAGAGCTGCGCGCTCGAGGCCTCGCCGGGCGACGTCGTGCTCGCTGGTCGGTACCTCGCCGAAGAGCTCGCGAAAGAGACCCAGCGCTTCGTGCTCAGTCAGGACGCGCAGACGCTCCGGGAGTCGTTGCTCTCGTCGATCGAAGTCGCTGGCCAGCGTCGGGCGTTCGAAGACGATCTGCGCGCCGTCGACGATCCCGCCGAGCGCTTCAAGCTCACCCGTGCGTGGCTCGAGGCGTTCGTCTCCAGGGCCGGCACCAGCGTGGCGATGACCGGCCCTGTGCTCGAGGCGGCGGCGCTCTTCGCGGTCGAGGAGCGTCAGCTGTCGCGAGAGGTGTCTTCGGCGCTGTTGTCGACCGAGCTCACCGGCCTGCTTGGCAATCACCCGCGCATTCAGGGCCAGAAGCTGTCACTCCGCCTCGACGAGTTCGAGCGCCGGCTCTCGAAGTTCGTCGAAGAGCGGCTGCCCGCGTACCAGGCGTACCGCGCGAAGGTTCGTGAGATCACCGAGCACGAGCGCAAGCGGCTTCGCCTCGACGAACTCAAGCCCAAGGTGCTCTCGAGCTTCGTACGCAACCGGCTCATCGATGAGGTGTACCTGCCGCTCATCGGCGCCAACCTCGCCAAGCAGCTCGGCACCGCAGGCGAGAACAAGCGCACCGATCGCAACGGCCTCTTGCTGCTCGTCTCTCCGCCCGGCTACGGCAAGACGACCCTCATGGAGTACGTGGCCAGCAAGCTCGGCCTCACCTTCGTGAAGGTGAACGGCCCTGCGCTTGGCCACGAGGTCGTCAGCGTCGACCCGGCCGATGCGCCGAACAGCACCGCGAAGCTCGAAGTCGAGCGCATGAACTTCTCGTTCGAGCTCGGCAACAACGTGATGCTGTACCTCGACGACATTCAGCACACGAACCCCGAGCTCTTGCAGAAGTTCATCTCGCTCTGCGACGCGCAGCGGAAGATCGAAGGCGTGTGGAATGGCGTCACGCGCACCTACGACCTGCGCGGCAAGCGCTTCTGCGTGGTGATGGCCGGCAACCCGTACACGGAGTCGGGCGAGGTCTTCAAAATTCCAGACATGCTCGCGAACCGCGCCGACACGTACAACCTCGGTGACATTCTCTCGGGCAAAGACGACCTGTTCGCGCTCAGCTACCTCGAGAACTCGCTCACCGCGAACACCGTCACCGCGCCCCTCACCACGCGCCCGCCGGCCGACGTGCCCCGCCTGTTCAAGATGGCGCAAGGCGAGTCGCTGGCGACGACCGAGCTCGAGCATGGGTACTCGGCGGCAGAGCTCACCGAGGTCGTCGAGGTGCTCAAGCGGCTCTTCTTCGCGCAGCGGGTGCTGCTCCGCGTGAACCAGGAGTACATCGCGTCGGCCTCGCAGAGCGATCAGTACCGCACCGAGCCGCCGTTCAAGCTGCAGGGCAGCTACCGGAACATGAACAAGCTCGCCGAGAAGATCGTCTCGGCGATGACGAACGACGAGCTCGAGGCGCTCATCGACGCGCACTACGCCGGTGAGTCGCAGACGCTCACGACCTCGGCCGAGCAGAACCTGCTCAAGCTGGCCGAGCTTCGGAAGCGTCAGACGCCCGAGCAGAAGGCCCGGTGGGACGAGATCAAGCGCGGGTTCAAGCGCGTGCAGACCCAGGGCGGGAAAGACGACGACCCGGTCGTGCGCGTCACCGGTACGCTCGCCGCGCTGGGTGAAGAGCTGTCACGCATTCGGGAAGCGGCGGCCGACGTCGCGAAGCGCCCAGCCGAGGCTCCGCTGGCACCCCACCTCGAGCTGCTGACGAAGACGATCGCCGCGACCGCCAACAAGCCCCGCCAGAGCGATCTGGGCCCGAAGCTCGATGCGCTGCGAGACGCGGTGCTCGCCGCGGCAAAGACGGCTCCCGCGACCGATCTGGCGCCGATGCTCGAGAAGCTCACCGAGCTCAACGCGAGACCGCCTGTCGATCTGTCGCCTGCGCTGGGTCAGCTGGCCCACGTCGCCGAGGCCATGGCTGCACGCGCACAGGCGCAGCAGATCGATCTCACGCCCGTGCTGTCGCAGCTCACCGAGCTGACACGGCTGATCCTCGAGAGGCCCGCGGCAGCGCCCCAGACCGATCTCGGGCCAATCCTCGAGAAGCTCGTGCAGCAGCCCGCACCGAGGGCGGCGAAGGAGGCGCCAGTTCCAGACGAGGTTCGTCGGCAGCTCTCGACGCTCACTGACACGTTGTCGCCGATCGCCGCTGCCGCGAGGAGCGTGCTGCAGGTCGACGCTGACGGCGCCATGAAGGCGGTCGTCGTCTGGCAGCAGATCAACGAAGCGATTCAGCTCGTCCGTGCGCTCGAAGATCGGCTGAGCGGCCGCGCCCGCCGCAAGCAGTGAGTCACGCGTCGAACCACGCGAGCGGGTTGTCGATGGCCGCCCGCTCGGTGACGGTCACGCCGTCAGCGACCCGCGCCTTCTTCGGGTCGAGCAGCCGCACCTGCCCGCTGCGCTCGACCTGCCCGATGACCCACTTCCACCCGTAGCGCTTTGCTTCACCCTGCATGCGCTGCCATTCGGCCTTCGAGAAGCGCAGCGGCAGTGGCTTTCGTTTCACCTGCACCGCGAGCATGCGGGCGCTGCGTGAGGCGAGCAGATCGAACGGCCCCCGCGAGCCGCGCGAGAGGTAGAGGAACTCGAAGCCCAGCTGGGCGAGGCGCTGAGCGACGGCGAGCTCGGCCTCGTCGCCCACGAGGCGCATCGGCACCACGGCG
This sequence comes from Myxococcaceae bacterium, assembly GCA_040275325.1. Classification (GTDB taxonomy): domain Bacteria; phylum Myxococcota; class Myxococcia; order Myxococcales; family Myxococcaceae; genus Xiheimicrobium. The sequence goes on from JBEOKA010000035.1 coordinate 36,068, forward strand.
CCGCCGGGCCTTCGCCACTCGAGCCACAGGCCGAACACCGCGTCGGTGAGCTCCCATCGACCGTCATCGCGCCGGCGAACCGCGTCGCCGAGCCGCTCGAGGTAGCCCACCGCAGCGGCCGTCGCGCAGTCGATGGCCGTCGCCACCTGGGTGACGGTCAAAGGGCCGGTCGCGAGCGCGTTGAGGGTCGCCGCGAGGGTCGTCGCGCGGCCCACGAGGCGGGTGAACTCGTTGGTGAAGTAGAGCGAGAGCCGGCCGGTGTCGCTGAACAGGGTTTGCTGCAGCGCATCGCGCAGGCGCGCATCGGCCCGGCCCCGGTCCTGCGCGACCGCTTCACCGACGACCTGCAGGTAGAACGGGTTTCCGCCGAGCGCCCGGTAGAGCTTTCGCGCGAGCGCCTCGGTGATGGGCGCTGTCGCGTCGGTGCTGGCCGAGACCAGCAGCTTCACGGCGAACGCCTCGTCGAAGGCGCCGACCTCGATCACCTCGAAGTGCTGAAAGAAGGGCGAGTGCTGCGAGGTGGCGAGCTCGAGCAGCGTGCTGCGGGCAGAGCCCGAGACCACGTACGCCGTGCGCCGGTGCCGCTGCCAGGTGCTGCGCAGCAGCGCCATCAGATCGGGCCCACCGCGCGTCATCGTGGCGAGCTCCTGGAACTCATCGATCGCCACCACCAGCCAGGTCGAGAACGCCTCGGCGAGCTGCTCGGGCACCGAGAGCATCGCGGCGAGCGAGCGCTGATCGTCTGCGAGGGTCGGCAGCTCGAGCAGCAGCTGCCGGAGGGGGCCGGGCAGGGTGACGAAGCGCGGGCTGGCGATGAGGCCGGCGCGCCAGGCCTCGGGCCTCGTCGCGAGGGGCGCGAGGGCCTGACCTGCGTCGTTCGACAGCAGCGCGTCGACGGCTTGAATGGCAATGGCGCGCACCACCTCGGTCGAGGCAGGCATGGTCTCGAGGACATCGACGACGACGAAGCTGGGCTGGGGCGTGCCGTGGCGCCTCGAACGCCGCTCGACCTCGCGGAGCAGGCTGGTCTTGCCGACCTTGCGTGGGCCGACGAGACAGAGCCACTTGGGCGCGCCCCGGGTCAGCTTCATCAGTGCGTCGTCGATGCGGGCCAGCTCGGCGGTGCGATCGAAGAAGCCGTCGGCGGTGGCGGGAGTGCTGGTCGCGAACATGGGGCGCTCCGAGGTAGCAGAGGTGCTAGGTAGCGAGATTGCTACTTAGCAGAGTTGCTCGTGGTGCCGAAACACCCACGCGTCACGGCTTCGGTGGTGAGTCGCAAAGTGGCCGCAGCCGCTGGGCGGGCATACCTTGAGCCCATGCGTCCCTATGAAGTGATCAAGACGAAGCGTGACGGTAAGCCCCTCTCGCCCGAGGTGATTCGTACGTTCATCGACGGCTACGTGCGCGGAGACGTCACCGACTACCAGATGTCAGCGATGACGATGGCCATCTTCTTCCGCGGGCTCACGCCCCCAGAGCTCGCCGCGTGGACGCGCGCCATGCTCGAGAGCGGAGAGGTGCTCGATCTCTCCGAGACGGTGGGCGTGAAGGTCGACAAACACTCGACGGGCGGGGTCGGCGACAAGGTGTCGCTGAGCCTGGCGCCGCTCGCGGCGGCCTGTGGAGTTCCAGTGCCGATGATCTCGGGCCGTGGCCTCGGTCACACCGGCGGCACGCTCGACAAGCTCGAGTCGATTCCCGGCTTTCGCGTCGATCTCTCGATCGCCGACTACCGCCGCCTGGTGAAGACCGTCGGAGCCTGTCTCATCGGGCAGACGGCCACGCTCGCGCCGGCCGACAAGAAGCTCTACGCGCTGCGAGACGTGACGGCGACGGTCGACTGCATTCCGCTCATCGCGTCGTCGATCATGTCGAAGAAGATGGCCGAGGGCATCGACGCGCTGGTGCTCGACGTGAAGGTCGGGTCGGGCGCCTTCATGAAGACCCTCGAGAACGCGCGCACGCTCGCGCAGACGATGATCGGCATCGGCACCGAGATGGGGAAGAACGTCGTCGCGCTGCTGACCGACATGGATCAGCCGCTGGGGCGCACGGTCGGCAACGCGCTCGAGGTGAGAGAGGCCGTCGAGATGCTGCGCGGCGAGGCGCCCGCCGACTACACCGAGCTCACCCTGGCCCTCACGGCCGAGATGCTGGTGCTGGGCAAGAAGGCAGGCTCCATCGACGAGGCGCGCGCGAAGCTCGACCAGGTGATTCGAAACGGCGCGGCCGAGAAGAAGTTTCATGAGATCGTGGCGGCGCAGGGCGGCGACCCCTCGGCGATCGCCGACCTCTCTCTCCTGCCGAAAGCGCGCACCACCATCGCCATCAGGGCCACCGGCAGCGGGTTCGTCACCGGCATCGACAGCGAGTCCATTGGGCTCGCGGCCATGACGCTGGGCGCGGGCCGCGAGAAGACCACCGACGTCATCGACCCCGGCGTTGGGTTCGTGCTCGAGAAGAAGCTCGGCGACGCCGTCTCCGAGGGCACGACCCTCGTGACGGCACATGTGAACGACGAGCGCCGCATGCCCGAGGTCGTCGAGCGGGTTCGCGCGGCCTACCGCATCGGCGCGGCTGCGCTGCCTCGAAGGCCCCTCGTGCTCGAGCGCCTCGGAGGCTGACTCAGGCCCGCTTCACCAACGAGTCGGCGAGCGCCGCGGCTTCGGCGAGCCGCGCGGGTTTCGGCAGGAAGGCGTCGGCGCCTGCTGCCAGCGCTTCGGCGCGAACGTGATCGCCCACCAGCGCAGTCAACGTGATGATGCGCACGTCGCGGCTCCACACCTCCTGCTTCATGCGGTGAATCACCTCGAGCCCGTCCATGCCCGGCATGTGCCAGTCGAGGAACATCACCTGCGGCGCGCGCGTCGCCACCAACTGCAGCGCTTGAGGCCCGTTCTCGGCGGTGCGCACCTCGACGCCCATGCGCGCGAGGTACCGCTTCAGCGGCTCGACGTTGACGATGTTGTCGTCGACGATGAGCACCGACTTGAGGGCCCGCAGTGAAGGGGCCGGCGTCGGCGCGAGCGGCGGGGCATCGGGCGGAATCGGCAGGCGCGCGGTGAACTGGCTGCCTTTGCCGGGCTCACTCGACAACTCGACGCTGCCGCCGTGCAGGTCGACCAGCCGCTTCACCAGCGCGAGCCCCAACCCCGCCCCGTCATGGCGACGAGCCCGGCCTCCGTCGGCCTGCACGAAGGGGTGAAAGAGCCGCAGCTGATCGGCGCGGTCGATGCCAGGACCAGCGTCCGTCACCTCGAAGGCCCAGGCTTCGTCTTCCCTCCGAACCTCGAGGCGCACGACCGAACTCTCGGGAGAGAACTTCACCGCGTTCGACAGCAGGTTCACGAGCACCTGTCTCACGCGCAGCCGGTCGAACCACGCGACGTCGTCGGCGTCACAGCGAACCTTCACGAGCTCGAGCGTCACCTGCTTCTTCGCGGCGAGCGGCCTGGCGACGTGCAGCGCCTCTTGCGCGACGGCGGCGACACCGACCTGCTCGCGCACCAACGTCATCGCGCCCGCCTCGAGCCTCGCGAGGTCGAGCACGGTGTTCAGCAACGACAGCAGGTGGGCGCCGCTCGCCGAGATGACGTCGAGGGCCTCGCGCATGGGCGGCGTCAGCGAGCCGAAGGTGCCTTCGGTCATCGCCTGCGCCTGGCCGAGCACCGCGTTGAGCGGCGTGCGCAGCTCGTGGCTCATGCTCGAGAGGAAGTCTTCGCGGGCCGAGGCGACGCGGGCGAGCTCGACGTTCAGCGTCAACAGTCGTGACTCGGCGCTGCGCAGCGCGTGGATGTCGACCTGCGCGCCACGAAAGCCGCTCGCCGCTCCGGCTGCGTCTCGCTCGAGCTGAACCGCTGCGCGAAACCACCGGAACTCTCCAGTTCGGCTGCGCAGGCGATACTCGCACTCGAACGGCTCTGCGTGGCCTGACGCGCCGATGGCCGCCAGCCGGCTCAGCAGGTGCGGGCCGTCATCTTCGTGGAGCCGCGACGTGAACGCCTCGAGGCGCGTCGGGCCCGCGTCCGGAAGGTTGAGCTGTGCCCACCACTCGCTCGAGAACGTGGCCTCGCCCGACAGGCTCCACCTGAAGCTGGCGACCCGGCCCGCGAGGCGCGCGAGCGCGAGGTCGTGCTCAGTCATCGGCGGTCACCGTCGCCAACGGCAGCTTCACGTGCACCGACGTGCCCTGACCCACCGTCGACTCGAGCTCGATGGAGCCGTGCCACTTCTCGACGATCTGCTTGATGACGCTGAGGCCCAGGCCAGTGCCCTTGCCGGGCGGCTTGGTGGTGAAGAAGGGCGTGAAGAGCTTCGCCTTCACGTGATCGGGAATGCCCGAGCCGTTGTCGGACACGACGAGGAGCGCGCGCTCGTCGTCGCTGCTGAGCGTGATCTCGATGCGCCCGTCACGCTTGTTGCCGAGCGCGTCGGTGGCGTTGCCGATGAGGTTGAGCAGCACCTGCTGCACCTCGAGCATCGCGGCGTGCGCGGTCACGGGTTGCGACGGCAGGGTCATCCTCACGTCGAGGTGGCGCGTGCGACCGGCGGCGCGCAGCATCGCGGTGACGTCACGCACCACGCCCGTCAGCTCGACGCGATCGTCGCTGGGCCCGTTGGCGCGTGACACCTGCAGCACCGAGTGCGCGAGCTCGGAGGCGTGCTGGGTCGTCTGCTTGAGCGCGGTGAAGGCCTCGTCGTCGAGCAGGTAGCCATTCGGAAGCCGGTCGAGCGTGCCCAGCATCGACGAGAACACCGCCACGATGTTCTTCAGCTCGTGGCTGATGCCCGCCGCGAAGGTGCCGAGCGTGGCCAGCCGCTCTGCGTGAAACAGCTGCTGCTGCACCTGATCGACCTGACGCTTCGCGGCCTCACGTTCGGCCTCGAGCCACTTTCGATAGGCGCCGACCTGCAGCAGGTTTCCCACGCGTGCGCGCAGCTCGGGCCCGTGCACCGGCTTCGAGAGGAAGTCGTCGGCACCGGCCTCGAGCCCCGCGACGCGATCGCTCGTGGCGTCGAGGGCCGTCACCAGCACGATGGGCAGCGCCGCGAGCTCGGGCTTCTTGCGCAGCGCCCGCGTCACCTCGAGGCCGTCGAGGTCGGGCATCATCACGTCGCACAGCACCAGATCTGGCCAGCCCTCGCTCAGCGAATCGAGAAACGCGCGCCCGTTCGAGTACGTCTTCACGTCGTGGCCGAGTGGCGTGAGCAGGTCGGTCGCCGTCTTCCGGCTGCCGGGATCATCGTCGACGATCGCGATGCGGCTGCGAGGTGAACTCACGAGGGAAACGTGCTCCGCGACCGCTCCATTCGCAACACTGCCGGGGTGCGTGGGACGCTTACAGGGCTGGCTGCGATGATTCGGCCGTCGCGAGTCGACGGATGAGATCTCCCCCGCTGAGGAACGTGAGAAAGACCGCGCCGACGGTGATGCGCGACTGGGAGCGGAGGGGCGCGGGCTGGTCGGTCATCTCGACGCCGTCGAGGAAGGCGCCCGGCTGCAGGCTGCGAACCCGCCACACGCCGTGCTCGAAGGCGAAGACGAACTGATCGCGAGACGCGGTGAGATCGTTGATGGCGATGTCGTTGGTCGTGGCCCGCCCGACGTGCAGGGGCGAGCGGCTGCCGTCGAGTGCGAAGCAGAGAAAGTCCTCACCGACCGGGCGCGCGGGCCCGGCGCTGTCAGGCAGCCGCGTCGATTCGGTGTCGCGCGCCGCTCTCGTCGTGGCGGGCCGCCAGGGGCCTGCCTCCCAGATGAGCCAGTCGTGCGGGTAGCGCTCAGCGAAGCGTGCGCCGAGCACCAGCCGTTGCCGCTGCAGAATCGAGAACCCGAAGGAGGCCACCGCCATGTCTCAGATGTGTTCGTGGTTCTTGCCGGCCGCCAGCCTTTCAGGGGGGCGGGGTGCGTGAGACCTCGCGAGCGCCGCTGACCCACCCTGACGCGTCGCGCGGGGCACAGCTCGTCACGCGGGTGGAAATCGCGCAGGGGCTCGGGCAAGCAGCGCGCATGATCAGCGCGAACCTGAGAGTCCCGCAGCCGTCGAACGAGCCCGTGAAGTCGTACGCGCCAGGCAGCCCCGAGCGCGCCGAGCTCAAGGCGATGGTGACGAAGCTGGGCAGCGAGCAGCTCGAGATTCCCGTGCGCATCGGTCGCAACGAGCTTCGCACCGGGAAGCTCGGGACCATGCGGGCTCCGCACCGTCACTCACACGTGCTCGGCACGTTTCACGAGGTCGGGCCCGACGAGACCGCGGCCGCCATCGCCACGGCCATGCAGGTGAAGCCGATGTGGAGCTCGATGGCCTTCGCCGATCGCGCGGCCATCTTCCTTCGCGCCGCCGAGCTGCTCGCGACGAAGTACCGGCCGATTCTGAACGCGGCGACCATGCTGGGGCAGTCGAAGACGGCGCATCAGGCCGAGATCGACTCGGCGTGCGAGGCCATCGACTTCCTGCGCTTCAACGTGCACTTCGCCCAGACCCTGCTCGATCAACAGCCGCTGTCGTCGCCCGGCATGTGGAACCAGACCGACTACCGGCCCCTCGACGGCTTCGTCTTCGCGATCGCGCCGTTCAACTTCACCGCCATCGCGCTCAACCTCTGCACGGCGCCGGCGATGCTGGGCAACGTCGTCATCTTCAAGCCGGCGCAGACGGCGATGCTCTCGGGCCACTGGATCATGGAGCTGCTGCGCGAGGCAGGCCTTCCCGATGGCGTGATCACCATGCTCCCCGGGCCCGGCCCAGCCATCGGCAACACGGTGCTGGCCAGCCCCGACCTGGGCGGCATTCACTTCACCGGCTCGACCAACACGTTCAACTTCATGTGGAAGACGGTGGGCGAGAACGTCGCCCGCTACCGCCAGTACCCGCGCATCGTCGGCGAGACCGGAGGGAAGGACTTCATCTTCGTTCATCCCTCGGCCGCCGATGATCTCGACGCGGTGGCGACGGCCATCGTGCGCGGCGGCTTCGAGTACCAGGGCCAGAAGTGCTCGGCGTGTTCGCGCGTGTTCGTGCCGCAGTCGCTGTGGCCGAAGCTGAAGGAGCGCGTGCTGCCGATGATCGAGTCGATTCGCATGGGCGACGTCGCCGACTTCCGCAACTTCATGGGCGCGGTGATCGACGAGAAGAGCTTCGCGAACGCGTCGAAGTACCTCGAGCTCGCGAAGGGCGCCGACGCGAAGGTGCTCGCGGGCGGCACGGGCGATCGCTCCGAGGGCTATTTCATCAAGCCGACGCTGGTCGAGTGCAGCTCGCCGAACCACCGCCTGATGACCGAAGAGATCTTCGCGCCGATCGTGAGCCTCTTCGTCTACCCAGACGATCAGTACGTCGAGACGTTGCGCGCTTGCGACAAGGCCTCGCCCTACGCGCTGACCGGAGCCGTCTTCGCCCGCGACCGCAGCGCCATCGTCACGGCCTCGAACGAGCTGCGCCACGCCGCCGGCAACTTCTACGTGAACGACAAGCCCACCGGCGCCGTCGTCGGCCAGCAACCCTTCGGCGGGAGCCGCGCCTCGGGTACCAACGACAAGGCCGGCTCGATGCTGAACCTCGTGCGCTGGGTCTCGGCTCGCACCATCAAAGAGACGCTCACCCCGCCCACGCGCTTCGACTACCCGTTCATGACGGCCGAGTAGGGCGTGGCGAACGGCTTCGGGGTCAGTTACAACTGCAACAACTCATGGCGTACGACCTCACCCCTTCACTCGACGAGCTGAAATCCACCATTCGCAAGTCTGGGCTGCGAAGCACGGCCCCGCGCATCGCCGTGCTTCGTCGGCTCTCGGTGGCCAGCACCCCCATCTCGCACGGAGAGCTGGTCGACGCGCTCTCGAGCGACGGCATGGACCGGACGACCATCTACCGAAACCTGGTCGACCTCACCGAGGTGGGGCTCGTCTCGCGCACCGATCTCGGCGACCACGTGTGGCGCTTCGAGCTGAAGCGCAGCAAGGGCAACGGTGACGACGCGAGGCACCCGCACTTCACGTGCACCGACTGTGGCTCGGTCTCGTGCCTGCCCGAGGTGACGCTCAAGGTGAAGCAGGGCCGTGGGGTTCCCAGAGCGCTGTCGAAACAACAGGTCGAGATCCAACTCCGCGGCAAGTGCGACTCCTGCGCCGCTTCTGCATGACACCAGCCGAAGAACTCCAGAACGCCGTTGATCCTGCGTGCTCCGCGCGGGTCCCTCCGAAGGTCTCTCCGTCGGGCGAGGCGCGCACGCGGTGGGTGGTCGGCCTGACTGCCGTGATGATGGTGGCCGAGCTCGTCGCCGGCTACCTCACGCACTCGCTCGCGCTCACCGCCGACGGCTGGCACATGGCCACCCACGTCGGCGCGCTGGGGCTCTCGGCCCTCGCGTACTGGTACGCGCGCACACACGCCTCCGAGACCCGCTTCGCCTTCGGCACCGGCAAGGTCTACGCGCTCGCCGGCTTCACGAGCTCGACGCTGCTGCTGCTGGTGTCGTTCGAGATGGTCACCAGCGGCATTCAGCGACTCATCACGCCCGAGGCGGTCGACTTCGCCGACGCCCTGCCGGTCGCCATCATCGGGTTGCTGGTGAACCTCGTCTCGGCTTTCCTGCTCGATGCGTCGCAGCACGGCCACTCGCACGGCCATGATCACGCACACCACGATCACGCGCCCCACGATCACGCGCACCACGATCACGACCACCACGATCACGAGCACGCTCACCAGCCCGATCAGTCCGAGGCGCTGCGTCGGGCCGTTCACGAAATGGGGCACGATCACAACCTGCGCGCCGCGTACCTGCATGTGGTCGCAGACGCGCTCACCAGCCTGCTCGCGATCGCGGCGCTCGTCGCCGGTCGGTACTTCTCGCTCGTCTGGCTCGACGCGGTGGTCGCGATCATCGCCGCGCTCGTGATCCTCAAGTGGGCCTGGCGGCTCATCACCGACTGCGCGCGGCAGCTGATCGATCTCGGCCCCTCGACGGCGCTGCGCGACAAGGTGCAGCACGCGCTCGAAGCGCTCGAAGACACCCGCGTCGCCGATCTCCACCTCTGGCATGTCGGGCCGACGCAGCTGGTCTGCGTCGCCTCGCTGACGACCTCGGGCAAGACCTCGCTCGAGGAGTACAAGCGCGCGGTGCGAGCCGCGGTGCCCGTCGATCATCTGACGATCGAGATCGCGCCGAAGGTCGCGTCACCTGCAACCTGAAGCGAGCGCGACGGGCGTCCACGACTTTCGCTGGGCGTGGGACGAGGCGCTCTTTCACGCCATCAACGGGTTGGAATGGGGCTGGCTCGATGTGCTCTGGGTGGCGCTCTCGTCGAGGCCGTTCGGGGTCATCGCAGGCGTCGGGTTCGTTGGCTGTCTCCTCGTGGTCTTGCGTCGAAAGGCACTCCTCCCTGTCGCGCAGGTCGCCGCCTCACTCGGGGTCGTCGATGCGTTGGGCGCGCGGGTGCTCAAGCCCTGGTTCGGGAGAATGCGGCCGAGCTACGCGCTGGCAGAGCCGCTCGTGCGCGTGTTGAGCCCCGCCGCGAACGTCGGCTCGATGCCGTCGCTGCACAGCGCCAATGCGTTCGCGATGGCCACGGTCGTGACGCTGGCGATTCCCCGCGCGGGCTTCGTGGCGATTCCACTCGCGACGCTCATCGCGCTCAGCCGGGTCGGCGTCGGCGTGCACTGGCCGTCAGACGTGATCGCGGGAGCGCTGTACGGCGCGAGCGTCGGCGCTGCGATCGTCTTCATCAGCCGGTCGGTCGTGCGCCGGTTCTCACGACCCGGCTGAGCCTTCGGCGCATCAGCAAGACCAACAGCGCGCCCAACCCGGGAACACCAGTGCTGGTGCAGCCGACCTCCGCGAGCGGGCCGCTCCACGACGCTCCGCCATCGAGGACGATGGGCGGCGACGGTGCGCAGACTCCGACCGAGAAGTCGCAGGCGGTGCCGGCGAGGCACTCGAGGGTCGACGTGCAGGCGCGCGTGCAGCGCATCACGGGCGAGCCGGCCGCAGCGCACTTCGTGCCCGCTTCGCACCGATCGGTTCGAGCGCAGAACGCGCCTTCGACCAACACCTCCTGCTGCCGTTTGATGCAGAGCCCACGCGCGTCGCACTGAAACGCCGAAGGGCAGGGTGCCGCGGCGCTGCACGCGATGGAGCAGTAGCGCGTCGCGTTCTGGGGATCGGAGATGCAGCTTCGGCTCGCGCACTGGTTCTCGCGCAGACAGTTGGTGCCGAGCGGCAGGCAGTCGAGATCGATCGGGCACTGGGCCAGCGGCGAACAGACGGAGTCGATTCTGCAGGTCGAGGGGCAATCGGGGTCGTCGCCATCGACACACGCCGCGCTGCACTGGCCATCGGGGCCGCAGGTGCAGTCGAGATCGGCGGGGACGCAGCCTGAGACACAGCGGGTGTCGCGGGCGCACGAGGCGGCCTCGAAGCGCGCGAGCCAGGTCTCGATGAACGCGTGGTACGGATAGATGAGCGCCGAGCCACTCGAGCTGCCGCACATGACCGAGCCGAAGCTGTGCACCCCCAACACCAGCTCGCCCTGATCATCACGAACGAGCGCAGGCCCACCCGAGTCGCCGTTGCAGATGCTGACGCCGTTCCCGCCGGTCATGAGGCTGATGCCGAACGACTGCGGCGCGCCAGCGCCGGTGATCGGCAGCTCCACCGTTCGTCGTTGTCCGACGGACTGGGTCTCGGTGAGGCCGTAGCCGACGTGGCGAACCTGCGTGCCGACGGTCGGCAGTGGGCCCGTGGCTCGCCACCGCAGCGGCGTCACCGGAGGCGCCTGATCGAGCAACACGAGCCCGAGATCGGGCGACCAGTCGCCGACGATGCCCGAAGGCCACTGCACCCGCACGACCCCGTACCTCGGGGTGCCCGTCTCCCCCTCCATCGCGTTGGTGGCCCAGTCGACGCCGCGGTCGACACAGTGGGCAGCGGTGAGCAGCGTGCGAGGCGCGATCAGCGACGCCGTGCACCCCGACGATAGAAAGAACACCGCGTGATCGTCAGGCGCGGGACGGCCGCCGTAGATGGCCTGCGACCGTGACTCGACGCTCACCGAGCCGGTCGAGCAGCTCGCCAGCAACGCCAGGCACACACGTCTCACCGGATGACGCCGCGCCCATCGGTGCCGATCTCGATCCGCCGCGTCTCGACCGCGTTGAAGTGCAGCCCGCGAATGCCGCCGCCCATGCTGACCTCGAACTCGCGCACGAGCTGCTTGCCGATCGTCTGGCCCTTCTTCGCAGCCCACGCCTCGAGGTTCTGCGCATCTTCGCCGGTCGTGAACGCCTCGGTGCCAGGCGCGAGCTGCTGCTTCGGGCGCAGAGCCGTGAGCGTCGGCGCTTCACCCAGGTATTCCTGAATCGGCGCAGTGGCCTGCTCGAGGGTGACGAGGCGATACGGAGACTCGTCGTACTGATCAGACTCGGTGTTCGGCTTCTCGAAGAACAGGCCGCCGCCGACGTAGACGGCCGAGTGCAGCAGCTCGTACTCGCCCCGCTTGAAGGCCACGAGATCGCCCGGCTTCAGCGACGAGAGAAACTCGGCCTTCTGCCCAGGCTGCGCGGTTCCGAGAGGAGAGAACTTCGCGGCGTCGTCGTACTCGGGCCCCAGCATCTGCGCGTCGCCGTACAGCAGGTTCACGTGCGTCGAAGGCTGACCCTGGTACGCGCGCATCATCTCCCACGCGGTGCCGTGGCAGTTCGGCGTGGAGTTGATCTCGAGATCACCGCGCCCCTCGTTGCCCATGGCGTCGTTGAGCTTCTTGGTGCCCTTGATGGTGATGGGCCCGCCCGGGTCGATGTCCCGGTTGACGAGCGCCTGAACCGGGGGAGGCAGGAAGTCGATCGCCGAGTACTCGCGCGCGGCGTCGAACTTCACCTGCGAGAGGCCTCCGAACTCGGCCTTGAGCGCGTCGAACTGGGGCTGCGACAGCTTCCCGAACCGCACATCGAGCGACTTCGTCATCAGCGGGTTCGCGCCAGTGAGCCCCTGAAACTGCAGCTCGGTGGCGCTCTGCACCTTCACGCCGGCGATGGTGCTCGACGGCAGCTTCGCGGGCCCGAGCGCGGTGGTCGCGGGCGTCTGGAACGCGGCGGGCCCTCCGAGGAGGGGTGGTTTCTGGGCAGGCCGGCCACCACGGGCGCTCCACGTCGCGTCAGCTTTGGGCGGCTTCGCAGGGGCGGCAGCAGGGGTCTCGACAGCTCGGGGAGCGACGGCAGGGCGTTGCGTGACGCGGGGCATGAGCGGTGTTGTCGCCCAAGGCCCCGGCCCTGTGCAAGGTCAGGCGTTGAGACGCTCGACGGACTCCATGACGGGCAGGCCCTTCGGCGTCGCGCCCAGGCGGGTGCGCAGCACCGCGCCGAGGGACACGCAGACGGCCAGGGACAGCATCAGCGGGCCGAGCACGGGAACCTGCGCGACGAGGAGCAGAACGAAGAGCCCCAGCGCCAGCACCATCGCCTGCGTGCGGCGAATGCGACCCAGCGGCATCGAGGTGCCCACCGTGTTCGCGATGGCGGCGAGGCCCATCGGCACCACGAAGGCGAGCGCCAGCCACAGCACCGCAGCGACCGGAATGCCGATGAGGGTGATGAGCAGGAAGATGGTGAGCGGCATCGCCAGCACCAGCGCCAGGAAGCCGACCACTCCCGACAGCACCGGCTGGCTGCGCACGGCCGACTCGAGGCCCTTCATGCGCTGCGGCGCGAACACCATCAGCAAGAAACCGAAGACGAAGAACACCACGAACTGCACCAGGAACGTCGCCAGCGAGAGCCCGCCGGAGTGCTCTTCGGCCTTCTCGAGATCGACCGCGTTCGAGGCCTTCACCGCGTGCGCCGCCATCGATGACACCATGCCCGAGCCACCGAACGACACCTCTTCGCCCTTCACCGTCGCGTTGCCCTCACGCAGCACGCGGCCACCGAACGACACCGCGTCACCTTCGACGATCGCGCCGTCTTTGAGCACCACGTCTCCACCGAAGGCCACGGCGTCACCCTTCACGCGCGCGCCCGCCTCGACCGTGATCGGCCCGCCGTACGAGACCGCGTCCTTCACCGTCTCGCCGCTCGCGATCACCACCGGCTTGCCGGCTGACGTCACCTGACCCGCGCGCTCCTCGGCCTTCGCGTGCTCGGCCTTCGCTGCGGCCAGCTCCTCGAGCTTCTCGTCGCGATCCTGCTTCAGCTCATCACGGCGTTCGGCTTCTTCCTGGAGCTTCTCGGTCTCGGACTGCAGGCGCTCCTGTTCGGCCTCGAGCTTCTGCAGTTCGGTGAGCAGCTGCTTCACCTCGGCCGGAGCTTCAGGGCTCTTCGGAGCGACCCGAACGTCAGGCGTCGCCGGCGGAACGGGCGCGACGGGCGCAATGGGAACGACGGGCGCGGCTGAACGACGCAGCACGTACAGCTTTCCCTGCTTCGTCACCTCGAGGCCGTACACCTTCGCGACGGTCTCGAGCGCCTCTTCGGCCGTGACATCGGTGAGGTGAATCTGCGCGGGCTCGGCGAGCTCACCGACCACGATCACATTCAGCCCACCGCGCTCGGCGATGGCCGTCAAACCCTGCTTGAGCGGGCCTTCGAACTGCACGGACACGGGACCAGCCGCGATCGCCACGGCCATCAGCATCGACGCGATCATCACGACACCACCTTTGCGTTGACCGGGCCCATCAGCCGGCGAAACCCAACCAGAGACACCATCACCACGGTCGCGAGCGTCACCGTCAGCGGCAACCCGGCCGTGCGCCACACCGCCGCCAGGCCGCTCGCGAACCCGACCATCACCTCACGCGCCGACACGAACGTCTGCGCGAACGACACCGCGACGCCATCGGGCGAGGCGCCCGACGAGACGAACGCCACCACCGACGCCGCCAGGGCCGCGAACGCGATGAAGACGGCGCTGCGAATCTCAGACGCGGGCAGCCGCTTCGGCTCGGCCTCGACCTTCGCCATCACCTTGTTGAGGAAGTCGGGCGGCGGGAGCGGATCGGCCAGGCGCAGCAGATCTTTCTCGAGCTGGCGGTGGGCTTCACGCAGCGCCTCACGGCCCGCTTCATCAGGAGCGCTCTCGGCCAGCAGCCGCTCGAGCTCGGCGTCGTCATCGTGAATCGGGTCGCTCATGCGGCACCTCGTTCTGCGGCCATCATGCGAACGCGCAGCTTCTCACGCGCACGGAAGAGGCGGGCCATGATGGTGCCGGGAGCGACCCCCATGATGACGCCGATCTCCTTCGTGGTGCGCTTCTGCACGTAATAGAGCGCGAGCACTTCGCGGTCGTCACTCGACAACGTGGCCATCGCGTCTTCGAGCGACTGGCGCTGCTGCTTCTCGATCGCCTTGTCTTCGCTGTTGGGCTCGCTCGACGCCAGCATCGGCGCGTGCGGCTCGACGTCTTCGGTCTGCACCTTCTGGCGCCGGCGAAGAATGTCGAGGCACAGGTTGCGGGCGATGGTGAGCACCCAGAGATCGAACGGGCGCGAGTCATCGAAGCGCTCGAGGTTCTGGTACGCGCGAAGGAACGTCTCCTGGGCGACCTCGGTGGCCTCGGCTTCAGACCGCAGCAGGCGCAGACACAGGCCGTAGACCGGCCGCTGCATGCCGCGCACGAGCGCTTCAAAGGCAGAGGAGTCTCCACGGCGCGCACGCCGCACCTCCTCGGCCCAGGGCTGCGTTGCTTCGGCGCTCATGATCCCCAGCGACATCGACAGCGAGGGAGCCAGCTCAGCAAGTGCGTTCACGTCACGCAGTACGACCCGCCCACCCCCTCATTGCGACAATCGGCAGACCTGAAAACAACCCGAAATACAAATGGTTGGCGGGTTATTTTCGAGGCTGCGAGCTGCGCGCGGCGGCTTTGGCGGCTTTGCGCTGCTTCTGACGGTCGCGGAAACCCAGGCCGCGCGGCTCGGGCGGGCCTTCACGCTTCGGCTGGCGACCCTTGTCCTTGTTCGGCTGGAACGCTGCCGGCGCCTCACGACGCACGGGAACGGCGGCGGCTTCACGCTCGAGCTGCTCGACGCCGAAGTGGAACAGGCGCTTCACGGTGAGCGTGGCGTAGCTGCCGGGTGGGAGCGTGAAGGCGACGTTCACCTTGAGGTAGCCGCGGTTGAGCTCGTCTTTGCTCGCGCGACCGATCACCAGCTTCTGCGGCTGAATCAGCAGCGGGCGCTCTTCGTGCTTGAAGAACAGCAGGCGCGGCGCCTCTTTCACGACGAGCTGATCGAGCGTGAGCTTGTCTTTGCCGAGCGCCCAGTTCACCGCCTCTTCGACGCGGCGATCGGTGAAGGTGGTGGTGGGCCCCACGAGCGGCACTGAGACCTGCCGCATCCACGCGAGGAGATCGGACGGCGCGTCGCGGTGATGGAGCAGCGAGCCTGCCTGGTACGGCATCACGAACAACGACTCGCGCGGAAGGATGAGCTGCAGCAGGCGGCGGGCCGACTCGTTCCACAGATACGACTGGTAGGTGAAGAGCAGCAGCGCGCGGTACTGCGCGTCGATCTGCAGGAAGGCCTCGACGAAGTTGCGCGGCGCCTTGCGGAGCACGTTCAAGATGCGGCCGTACTTCTTGTTGGCGGCGTCGTACGGGCAGTGCGCCGTCCACTCGCCCCAGTGCTCGGCCCAGAACGCCTTCACCTTCGCGTCGTCCGTGAGATCGAGCGGGGAGGGGACCGCCATGTAGTTCTTGAGCGCGGCCTCGAAGTTCCCCTTGAGCAGATCCTTCGCGATGAAGCCCTGGCCGTGCTTGAGCGAGCCGAAGCGCTGGTTGTCGAAGTAGTTCACGACGCCGAGGCGGCCGACTTCTGAGACGGCCATGGTGACGTCCTGCAGCTCCTGCTCGCGCAGCTGGCGCACGGTGACGGCGAAGCGGTTCGACGTGGTGTTCGCGGCCGTGAGCGGCGCGGCGATGCGGCCCAGGAACTTCAGGCGCAGATCGGGGTCCTGCATGTCGACGTCGAAGCCCTCGACGGCGATCAGCTGTTCCGTGCGGCCCTGCTTGTCCTTCAGGCCGCAGAAGCTGATGGCGCCCGGCTTCAACCCGAACTTCTTCGTGATGCGGTTGACCGCGTCGAAGGTCGACAGCTTCTGCTTGTCCATCAAGTAGACGCGGAACCGGCCATCGACGTCTTCGTCGAAGCGGTACGACTCCTTCACCGAGAAGTCCTCTGGCCGCTGCTTGAGCTTCATGGAGCGTGCTTTACCGCGTGCGTCGCGCGGCCGGGGCCAGATTCCGCTTCGAAGGCTACGGGGTCGGCACGACCTCGACCGTCAGGGCGGGCAGGGCGTCCCACGTGTACGTGCCGGGGCGGGCCTTGAGGGTCGATCGCACCGCGCGGGCCACCGTCTGGGTGAGCTTGAGCGTCGCCTTCTCGCCGTCGATGGAGATCGCAGGCACGTCACCGGGCGTCACCTCGAGGTCAGAGGCCTCACCCTTCACGAGGAAGGGGCGCTGGTGGCCGATGCGGCCCTTCAGCAGGCTCATCACGGCGTCGGCGGCGTCGGCGTCGAGCTTCCACACCACGCGCTCTTTCCCGGTCACCTCGCTCACGGCCGCCTGGAGCACGCCCATCGACGAGCCCTCACGCTCGACTCGCTGCTCGATGGCCTGGCGCGCGCGGGGAGAGGCGAGCAACGAGCCGCGATCGAGCGTGGTGCTCAACGTCGGGTCGACCTTCGAGAGCACTTCGAGCAACCCCTGCGGGCTCCACTCACGCACCAGCCTCGCTTCGTCCTGGGTCAGGCCCACCGCGAGGAGCACAGGGACGAAGTCATGCGCCGTGCGCAGCTCGCCAAACGAGGGGTCGAGGGTGATCGCGAACGCCTCGAGATCGGTCTCGGCCGTCTCACCGAACGGCTTCGGCCAGCGAACGATCTGCCCGACGTGCAGCTGGCGCTCCCGGGCGAGGCCAATCAACCGCTCGAGCACGGGGAAGAACACTGCCGGCACCTGCGGCTCGTCTTTCGATTGCGGCACGCGCATCGCCAACTCGACCCCGGCCACGCTCGACAGGCCATGCGTGCGCAGCCACCAGAACGGCCTCGGCCCCGCCTTGCTCGTCACGCGCAGCTCGACCCCGCCCACCGTCGAAGTCGTCACCACGCTCGTGGGCCAGTGAAGGGCCTGCGCCGCCTCGAGCGCCGCCAGAACCAGGGCTCGCCGTTCAGCAGGGCTGACCTTCGGAGCAGGCGGAGGCTGGGGCGCAGTGACCGTGCGTTTTGCGGCCCGCGCCGGCTTCGTGACCTTCTTGGGCGTCTTTTTCGAGGGAGTTCGGGTGGTTGCCGACTTCTTTGGTTTCTTCCCAAGCGGCTTCGCCATGGAGCCGCGTTCTACGCGACTTTTGCGGCGCGAGCAGAACTTGGATGCGTCACGTTCGTTTTGTCAGGAGCGTTCCTCTTGCTAGGGTCCCATGCGCTTGGCTCCTCAACCGATTCCCCTGACCAACCTCGCCGCTGCTGGCGAACCGAAGCCTGCGCAGGTGTACGCGCCGGGCCAACTGAAGGGGCCGCGGCTCGCGGGAAAGTTCGCCGACGGCAAGCAGGGAGAGTTCCCCCTGGCCGAGAAGACCTCGCTGGGCCGCCACCCGAACAACACGCTGCGCCTCGTCGATCGCGAGGTCTCGAAAGAGCACTGCGTGATCGAGCGCGTGGGCGCGACGTTCCTGCTGCGCGACCTCAACTCGTCGAACGGCACCTTCGTCAACGGCCGCAAGGTTCGTGAGCTGCGGCTGCGCGATGGTGACGAGATCGCGCTGGGGAACAGCCGCCTCGTCTTCATGTCGGGCGTCGATCACGCGGGGGCCACGCCCACCTCGAACGCCGGCGTCACGGTCGTGCAGTCGGCGCACTCGATGCCGGCCTTCCTCGCCACGGTCGCGCAGATGGAGTCGGCCGAGTTTCGCCCTGCCGACAAGCTCTCCGACATGGAGACGCTCAAGCAGGACTACGAGAAGCTGCGCATCGCCAACGAGTTCCACCGGCTCGTCGGCATGGAGCGCGATCTGCCGTCGCTGCTCGACAAGATTCTCGGCGTCGCCTTCGAGCTGCTCGCCGCCGACAACGCGGTCATCTTCCTCGCAGACGATGACGGTGAGCTGAACCCGCAGGCCATCAAGCGCCGCAAGGCCGACAACACCGAGGTCACCGTCTCAGAGACCGTGCTCAAGCGCGTCTCAGAGACCCGCAGCGCGGTGCTCACGGCCGACGCCATTCTCGACTCGCGCTTCTCGTCGTCGGAGTCGATCGTCGCGCAGGGCATTCGTTCCGCCATGGCCGTGCCGCTGCTCTCGAAGGGCGTGCTCAAGGGCATTCTCTTCTGCGACACGCGCGAGCGCACCAACGCCTTCTCGGAGAAGGATCTCAAGGTGCTCGCCGGCATCGCCTCGCAGGCAGCCATCGCGCTCGAGAACGCCGACCTCGCCGGCAAGATCGAGAAAGAAGCGCTCACGCGCGCCGAGCTCTCGCGCTTCCTCGCGCCCGCCGTCGCCGAAGCGGTGGTGTCGGGCAAGGTCGAGCTGCTGCGCGTTGGCCGCCTCGCCGAGGTCAGCGTCATCTTCGCCGACATTCGTGGCTTCACCTCGATGGCCGAGGCCGACAGCCCGCAAGAGACCGTCGCGATGTTGAACACCTTCTTCACCGCGATGGCCGGCGTGATCTTCAAGTACGAGGGCAACCTCGACAAGTTCATCGGTGACTGCGTCATGGCCACCTGGGGCCCGCCAATCGTTCATCCTGACGATGCCTCGCGCGCGCTCCGCTGCGCCCTCGAGATGCTCGACGAGATTCACGAGATGAACCGGCAGCGTGAAGAAGCCGGCAAGAAGCCCATCGAGGTCGGCATCGGCGTGAACACCGGCCCGGCGGTCGTCGGCTACATCGGCTCGACCGAGCGGCACGAGTTCACGGCCATCGGAGACTCCGTCAACACCAGCTCGCGACTCTGCGGCCTCGCCAAGGGCGCCGAGGTGCTCGCCAGCGAGACGACCGTTCGCCGCGCAGGCCCCGGCTTCATCGTCGAACCAGTCTCGGTGCTGCAGGTGAAGGGCAAGGAGAAGGGGGTTCCGACGTTCCGGATCCTCGGCTTCAAGGAGTCGTGACGCGGTCGAGCCGCCAGGCTGTCACCCAGAGCTGCCCCAACTGCGCGCGCGTTCATGACACGGCGGTCTACGTCTCGGGTCAGTTCATCACCTGCGTCTGCGGCATTCGGTTCGAGGTGCGCCGCACCGACGTTCGGCAGAGCTCCATCGAAGGTCGAACCTCGCCGGCGCGACCCGCCAATCAGGCAGCCTCGCCCCCGCCCGGTGAAGAGCGCCCGTCGCCACCCGTTCCGTCACACGTGGAGGTCGATCTGACGGCGTCGTCGGGAGCACCGAAGAACGGCTCCGACACCGCCATCGCCGAGCCCGCCCCGCAGGTGCCCGGCTATCAGCTCGTCGAGCTGCTCGGGCGCGGAGGCATGGGCGAGGTGTGGCGTGCGCGACAGACGTCGCTGAACCGGCAGGTCGCGGTGAAGATTCTGCCGTCGAAGTTCGCGAGCGACCGCGAGTTCGTGGCCCGCTTCGAGAAAGAGGCGACTGCGCTCGCCGCCCTCAACCACCCCAACATCGTGCAGATCATCGATCGCGGGCAGGCGGGGTCGCACTACTACTTCGCGATGGAGCTCGTGACGGGCGTGAACCTGCGCGAGCTGCTCACCGGGCGGCGGCTGTCTCCGAAAGACGCGCTGCGCATCATCGTGCAGGTGGCGCGCGCCATCGACTACGCCCACGAGCAGAAGGTCGTGCACCGCGATCTCAAGCCCGAGAACGTGCTCGTCGACCCGCGCGGCCACGTGAAGATCGCCGACTTCGGCCTCGCCGGCATGAAGGACAGCGAGAAGAACATCGCGCTGACCGCCACCGCCGTCGCCATGGGCACGGTGAACTACATGGCGCCCGAGCAGCGCCGCGACGCGAAGCACGTCGATCACCGCGCCGATCTCTATTCGCTGGGCGTCTTGTTGTACGAGCTGCTGACCGGAGAGCTGCCGCTCGGCCGTTTCAAGCTGCCGACCGAGAAGGTGCCGGGGCTCTCTCCCGTCATCGACGAGCTCGTCGCGAAGCTGCTCGAGACCGAGCCGGAGCAGCGCCCGAACCGTGCCGTCGAGATCGCCAACGCGCTCGAGCCGCTCATCGAGACGGCAGGAAGCGTCGCGCCGGGCCGCCAGAAGTCGACGGTGCCCAACCGCGTGTCGTCGTTCGTGCAGGAGCCGGGCGGCGGCTGGAAGGTCGGCGTCTTCGTGCTCGGTGCGCTGCTGCTCGTCGCGGTGGGGGCACGGTTGCTGCCGGGTGAGCAGGTGAAGTCGCCTCCGCCGCCTGCGC
>JBEOKA010000036.1:0-3585 GCA_040275325.1 Myxococcaceae bacterium
AGGCGCTAAGCCATTGGGGCCGTGGTCAGACGCTCATCAACTGGCGCGCACCGCACCAGGTCGGAATAATGTCTCGCTGCATAAAGGCGCTCGACCGCGATCAAGCCACTCGCGCACGACTCGGCGCTCCTTCCGCAACGGGTGCGTGCGGCTCGCACGCTGACCTCCCGATTCTCGCGCGACTCGAGGTGGCGAGGGCGATGCACTGACTCGACGGTCTCCATCTCCCAGGAGCCGATCATGTCGCGTACCCATGCCGTCTTCGTGGCCGCCTTCGTCTTTGTTGCGCTCGGCTGCGGCCCCATCAACCCACCACCTGCTGACGGAGGCACCGACGCCGGCACCGACCTGTGCGTCAGGGCTTTCCCCGAGCGAATCGACACCAACTACACCGTCGCGAAGGGCTGCTGGCTGGTGCTCAAGACGCCCGTCATCGCCGCTGGCGTGACCATCGTCATGGAGCCCGGCGCGAAGCTCGTCTTCTCGGCCGACACCATGCTGCGCATCGCTGACGCGCAGGTGCTCGAGGCCATCGGCACCGAGCAAGACCCCATCATCTTCACCGGCGCCCTGCCCGTTCGCGGCCACTGGAAGGGCCTGCTCTTCAACCTCAACAGCGTGGCGAGCCACCTCGATTACGTCACCGTCGAGTACGGCGGCAACACGACCGGCGACGCCGACGCCGCCAACATCAAGCTCACCGGAGACAGCCGCGGCGCGCGCGTCGGCATCAACCACTCCACGATTCGCGAGAGCGCAGGCCACGGCCTCTGGCTCACCGGCAGCTCCGAGCTACCCACGTTCACCACCAACGTCATCACGAAGAACGCGCTCACGCCGGTGAGCCTCGACGTGATGGCCGTCGGCCGCCTCGACACGGCGTCGACGTACACCGGCAACGGGAAAGACGAGGTGCTCGTTCGCGGCACCGACCTGACGGCCTCGGCCACCTGGGAGAACCTTGGTGTGCCGTTCCACCTGAAGAGCGACCTCGACGTCGCCACTGCCACCTTGACGTTGAAGGCCGGCGTGAAGCTCGTGCTCGCTCCCGAGGTCGCCATCACCATCTCGACTGACCCCGGCGCGCTCGTCACCGAAGGCACGGCTGCCAACCCCGTCGTCTTCACCGGAGAGACGCAGACGCGTGGCGCGTGGGAGGGCATCGTCTTCGACGGCAGCAACAACGGCCTCAACCAGCTGCGCTACTCACGCATCGAGTACGCCGGCAACATCTCGTCTGACGCCAAAGCGGCCGCGCTCATCCTCAAAGCCGATAGCCACGGCGTGCAGGTGAAGCTCGACCACGTGACGGTGCGTGAGAGCCAGGGCTACGGCCTGCGCGCTGGTGGGACCGCGCGGCTCTTCACTTTCGAGAGCAACACCTTCACGCAGAACGCGCTCGGCCCGGCCCTCGTCGACGCGAACGCAGTGCACCAGCTCGGCGCCGACACGCTCTTCACGGGCAACGACGTCGACCGCGTCTTCGTCGACGGCCGCTACGTCACTGGCAACGTCACCTGGCACGACCTCGGCGTGCCGTACCAGTTCACCGGCATCAACCTTCAGCCGCAGGGCGTGTGGACGCTCGAGCCCGGCGTGACGCTCGAGATGCGCCCGCAGACCCGCATCGACGTCGGCACCGACGCCGTCGGCTTCCACGCGGTCGGCACCACGGCCAAGCCCATCACCATCACCGGCAGCGAGAAGACCAACGGCTCGTGGGACGGCATCGAGTTCGACACCACGCTGAACACCGCCAACGTGCTCGACCACTGCATCATCGAGTACGGCGGTGGCGGGCAGCGCTTCGGGTGGAAGGCGATGATCAACTCCGCCAGCGACAGCCACGGCGTGCAGGTCTCGGTGACGAACAGCACCGTTCGTCACAGCGCGGGCTGGGGCATCTACTTCAACACGGCCCAGCGTGGCGCCGTCACCGGCAACACGTACGCCGACAACGCCATGGGCGACTACTTCCACGACCCGTGACGCTCACTGCCCCGAGAGCTTGAACACGAAGGGGTACGAGACGACGAACCCGGCTTCGGCCTGCTTCGCAGCCGGGAACTTCCACGTGCGAATACGGCCGGCCAGACACTGCCCCAGCGCGGGCGTCTGCGCCGTCGAAGAGGTGACCTCTGACGCATCGACGAGGCCGCTGCCGGTGACGTGCCACTTCACGACGACGCGGCCCTGCAGGTTCGGGTTCGAGGGCAGCAGGTTCTCGTAGCAGTACTTCACCTGGCCCAGGTGCTCGCGGACGATTCGGCGAATGAGCTCTTTGTCGAGGCAGCCGACGGCGGCGCAGGTGACGACGGGCGGCGTGTCGTCGATCTCGGGGCCCTTGCCCTCCTGCTTCTTGAGCGACACGTCGGGGCTTCCGCCAGGCGGCCCCGAGCGCAGGCCGATGCCACCGATGCGCAGCGGTCCACCGAGGTCGCCACCGCCGCCGTTGCCGCGCAGGCCGATACCGCCAAGCCCGTTCGACGCCCCCACGACGTTGCCCAGCGCGCTCGTCAGCTCGTTCGAGAGACCGCCGTGGCCGAGCACGCCCTGCCCACCCAGACCGGCGAAGAGCTTCTTGATGTCGGGGCCGACGGCGCGCGCTCCGCCTTCACCGCGCGTCACCGGAGTGGGCTTCGGTTTCGGGCTGCCCTCGGCCGCGGCCTGCTTCTTCGGCTCCTTCTTCTCGGGCGCCTGCTCGTTGGTGCGCGCATGCTTCTCGGGCTTCGCCGCCGTCACCAGCACGCGGGTGAACGTGGCGGCGCTCGACGAGAGGCCGTCGTCATCGATGCTGCCGCCCTCCATCGCGAACAGCTCGAAGCGCAGCACCAGCAACAGCGCCAGCATCGCGGTCGCGAGCAACACGTTGAGCCACCGGTAGTCCCACACGTTGCTCCACAGCCCGACGCGGTTCGGCGTCTTCGCCGGCCACGCCTCGACCGCCACGTTGCCGAACTCGAGCACCACGCCATCACGCCGGCCGAGCGGCAGCGTCCACCCGTCGCGCTCTTCATGCGCGAGCCCGCGGTGAATCGCGTCTGACATCGCCAGCTCGGTCTCTCCGTTTCGAATCACCTGGCCACGCACGCCATCGGTGAAGCGCACCACCGCGCCGTCTTCTCCGAAGCTGAACGAGGCGTTGCCCGCGCGGGGCACCGAGACGTCATCACCAGGCAGTTGCCCGAGAGAGAACGTCTTCTTGTCTTCGTGACGCAGCAGGTGGGAGCTGATCAGCCGATCGCCCCAACGCACCGAGATGGCCAGCGCAGTCGTTGACATGGTGCGCGTCTCGACACCGCGCGTGCGATTGGGTTCCAGCCGGCGTTTTCGATGGTGTGAGCGTCTGTGGGCCAGTGGCGCTCAGGAAGTTCCCTCGCCTCGAAGAAGCGGTAGACCCTTCGCATGCGGTCCTCTCTCCTGCTCTTCGTCGCGGCCGCCTGCACGACGGCGAAGCCCACGCCCGACCCGGTCGTCGTGGAGCCGCCAAAGCCCATCACCGCGAAGGCCAACGCCGTTCGAGCCCGCGCGCTGCCCTTCGACGTGAGCGTGTGCGCGAAGCCCGTCAGCGTTCGGCCGCTCACC
>JBEOKA010000037.1:0-19262 GCA_040275325.1 Myxococcaceae bacterium
GAAACCGCGCCGCCTCTTCATCGCTGGCGCGACCGGCGCCGTGGGGCGCGTGCTGGTGCCCCTCGCAGATCGTCATGGGATCGCCGTCGTCCCACACGTTCGGCCGAAGAGCGCTGCCACGCTCACCCACCCCGCGAAGGTCGCCGTCGAGCTCGACGACTCCGCCGCCCTGACGAAGGCGATGGAGGGCTGCTCCACGGTCGTGCAGCTCATCGGCACGATGAAGAAGCGCTTCGCCTCGGGCGACACGTACGAGTCGAGCGACATCGGCACCACGCGTGCGCTCGTCAACGCGGCGAAGCAGGCGGGCGTCGATCACCTCGTGCTGCTCTCGTCGGTCGGCGCCGGGCGTCCCCTCGGTGCGTACCTGCAGGCGAAAGCGAAGGCCGAGGCGCTGGTGCGTGAGAGCGGCCTCGACTTCACCGTGCTGCGGCCCTCGGCGTTCGAAGACAGAGAAGGTCAGTCGATGCCAGGGGCGCGTACCATCACCTCGCTGCTGGGCCTGACGAAGTACCAGCCCATCACCCTGCTCGAGCTCGCCTCGGCGCTGCTGCAGGTGTCGAAGGCGCGCGCTCCGGTCGGCGTCGCGCTCGAGGGCAAACCGCTGTGGGACGTCGTCAACGCCGCCGCGTCGCTGCGCTGACCGTCACTTCTTCTTCGGCCGCTTCGCCGAAGCGCGCGGGGCGGGCGGCTTCGCGCTGACGAGCTCGACGCGCACGGTGGCGCCGGCCTTCTTCAGCGCCTGCTCCATGAACTCGCTCTCGGGCTTCGTGCCTTCCCACACGAGCGCGGGAAGCCTTGCGAGCGCCGAGGCGACGTCGGCTTCACTCGCGTCGAGCACCTTCGCCAGCACGCTCACGGCCTTGCCACCTTTGGGCAGCGCGTCGACGAACACGCGGAACGTGCCATGCGCCACCATCAACGCCTGGCGCGCGGCCGGCATCGGAAGCCCCGCGTTCTTCGCCTCGAACCCGTGCCCGCAGGTGCAGGCGAACGACTCGGCCCAGGTCAGCGTGCCCTTCTCGAGGGACTGCACGAGCCGCAGCGCACCGGCCTTGCGACACGCTGCACAGATGGTGGGGAGCGAGGCGGTGAACGACATGCGCGGCATCGTACCGCTCGCGACGTTCTCGACGCGCGAGAAAGCGGTGGTGCATCCACACTCGTCCGATGGAGCGGATGAGGTGCGCGCGTGATCGCAGCGAAATGACTGTCAGCGCCGCGACGGCACTCACCTTGCTCAACGTTCGCACCGGGAGGCGGGCATGGACGGGGACTGGTACGAGGCGAGTGAGGTGAAGGTGCTGGTGGCGTCGGGTGAGTCGACGCGCTCGAGCTTTGGTGACGAAGCGACCGGCCGGCTCAAACGACTCGGCGCGAGCGCGCTCACCGACGTCGAGCTGCTCGCGGTGCTGGGCGTTGCGGCGTCGGAGGGCGAGGTGAAGCCGGTGCTGCTCCACGGGCTGGCGCACCTGCTCGACGCCCCCGAGCTGGGCTTTCAGGTGGCGCCGATGCTGACGGCGCGCCTGCACGCGGCCATCGAGCTGAGCCGACGGGTGCCCGCGCGACGCCTCGAGCGGCCACGCCTCTACAGCCCCAACGCCATCGCGAACTGGGCGCGCACGCAGCTCATTCAGCACCGGCTCGAAGAGACGTGGGTCGTCTCGCTCAACTCGCGCAACCACGTGCTGCGGTTCGATCGCGCCGGCACGGGAGGCTCCGATCACTGCCACGTCGACGCGCGCGAGGCGCTGGCTCCGGCCGTGTGCTGTCGCGCGAGCGGCATCGTGCTGCTCCACACGCACCCCAGCAGCGACCCCGAGCCGTCGATTCAAGACGTGGCCACCACGCGCCGGCTGCGCGCGTCGGCCCAGACGCTGAACATCGTGCTGCTCGATCACCTCGTGCTCTCTGACAGCGGCTACGTGTCGATGCTCGAGAAGGGGCTGCTCGAGAGTGGCCGGGGCTCCGCTTCGGCGCGGCGGCAGGCGTTCGCCGACGAAGTCGATTGACCTGCGATCGACGGGAGTGCACTCATGCGCGCGGTGTCAGCAGACCTGCCGTTCTACAGCGAGATGACGAAGGGCCTCGAGGCGTTCGGGCTCTCCTCCTTCCGTCACGGACAGGCGCAGGTCATCAGCTCGGTGATGTCGGGCCGCAACACGGTCGTCGTGATGCCCACCGGCGCCGGCAAGTCGCTGTGCTACCAGCTGCCCGCGACGCTGCTCGACGGCGTGACGGTGGTGGTCTCTCCGCTCATCGCGCTCATGCAGGACCAGGTCGAGAGTCTGTCGGCGCGCGGCATTCCCGCCACCTTCATCAACTCGAGCCTCAGCGAGAGCGAGCGGCAGGACCGGCAACGCAAGCTGCGCGGCGGCGCGTACAAGCTGGTCTACGTCGCGCCCGAACGGTTTCGCAGCGAGGCTTTCGTGTCGGCGCTCGTCGACGCCCGCATCGCGCTGTACGCCATCGACGAGGCGCACTGCATCTCGCAGTGGGGCCACGACTTTCGACCCGACTACGCGTTGCTCGGCCAGGTACGAAAGCGCCTTCGCCCACCGCGCACTGTCGCGCTGACGGCCACCGCGACGCCTGAGGTGCGTGACGACATCTCGCGGGTGCTCCTCATGAAGGAGCCGCAGGTCTTCGTCGCCGGCTTCGATCGCCCAAACCTCTTCCTCGAGGTCGTGAACGTCGCGGGAGAAGACGACAAGCGCCGCGCGGCCGTGACGCTCGCGAACGAGGGCAGCGGCATCATCTACTGCTCGACGCGCAAGCAGGCCGAGACGATGCACCAGGGCCTCACCACCGCGAAGGTCGACGCCCTGCTCTACCACGCGGGCATGGCCGACGACGCGAGGCGCGAGGCGCAGGAAGCCTTCATGGAGCGGCCGAACGCCGTGGCCGTCGCGACGAACGCCTTCGGCATGGGCATCGACAAGCCCGGCATTCGGTTCGTCGCGCACGCCGGCATTCCGAGAGCGGTCGAGGCCTACTACCAGGAGATCGGCCGCGCGGGCCGTGACGGCAACCCTGCCCACGCGGTGCTCTTCTTCAACCACGCCGACGTCTACACGCAGGAGCGGCTCATTCAGTCGAACCACCCGCCCGAGACGCTCTTCCGCGATCTCTGGCAGGTGCTGCGCCAGGAGTCGACGTTTCAGCGGGGCGTCAACCAGCTCGCGGCGCAGCTTGGCTCGAGCGAGTTCGAAGTCTCCGCGGCGCTGAAGGTGCTCGAGCGTGAAGGGCTGCTCGCGCGCGGCAGCCGGGGCGAAGGCCGCTACGGCATCACGATTCTTCCGCAGTCGGCAGGTCACCACCCGCGCAGCCCCGAGGTGAAGGCGTTGTGGACCGCGTTGCTCGCCGCGTTCCCCATCGGCGCGCGCGGCTCCACCGAGCTGTCACTCATCTCTCGCCGCTGCGGGCTCGACGAGGAGCGCATTCGGCACGGCTTGTCGGCGCTCGAGCGCGCGGGCTGTATCACCGTGCAGCGGCCGTTTGCGGGGCGCACGATTCAGGCGCTCAAGGACGAGCCGTGGGACTCGCTGGGCGTCTCGCTCGAGCGCGTGCGTTCTCAGGAGCGAACACAGCTGCTCCTGCTGAAGCGCATGACCGAGTACGCGTACACCAAGCGCTGCCGCCGCGGCTTTCTGCTGCGCTACTTCGGTGAAGAGACCGTGTGGGGGCAGACGTGCGGCGGCTGTGACGTGTGCGAGGGCGGGCGTACACAGGTGCCGGCCAGATCGTCGAGCCGCGCCGATGCGCCCTCGCTCGGGAAGTCGGCGCTCCCCGGGCAGTACAGCGTGCTCGCAGTCGAGGAGCTCAAGCGGTTTCGCCGCGAGCTCTCGCAGGATCTCGGCGTGCCGCCGTTCATCATCTTCAATGACGTCACCTTGTACGGGCTCGCCGCGGCGTTGCCCACGACGCGCCCCGAGTTCCTGCGCATCAAGGGCACCGGCGAGGCGAAGTGGGAGCGCTTCGGCGCGAAGGTGACGCAGATCTGCCTCATGGCCCGCGCTGCCGGAGACGTCTCGCACCCGATGGCAGAGTCGGTCGCCAAGCGGCGTACGCGGCGCGCCTGACTATTTGCGAATGCCCACCGCGGTGGCCGTGCCGCCCGCAGCGACCAGCGCCTTTACCAGCGCGTCGGCCTGCTCCTTCGTGAGTCCTTCCTTCACGAACACGGGCGCCGACTCGACCAGCTTCTTCGTCTCGGCCAGCCCGAGGCCCGTGGCGAGCCGCACCTCTTTGATGCAGGCGATCTTGCTCGCGCCATACGACTCGAGCCGCACCGAGTACGAGCCCTCGACCGGCACCGATGGGCGCTGAGCCGTCGAGCTCTTCAGGCCTCGCGCTTCCACCTTCGCGCCTGCCTTCTCGAACGCCGCCACCAGCGCGTCGGCCGTCTCCTTCGACACGCCCTTCTTGATGGGTTGCGGCATGGGCGCTTCGACCAGGTCCTTCGCTTCTTTGAGCCCGAGGCCCGTCGCGGTGCGCACCTCTTTGATGACGAGGATCTTGTTGGGCCCCGGCTCGGTGAGCACCACGCTGAAGGTCTCTTGCGCAGCGGCGACAGACGAGAGGAGCAGCATCGGAAGCAGGAGTTCGCGCATGGGGAAAGTGGGCCACAGCAGCCGCCGCAGGTCGAGCCCGCACTTCCGACTCGCGCTCCCGGAATCAGCAGCTATCGTCCGCGGACCATGAGGATGACCCCCGCTCCACGCAGCGCCCTGCTCGCGCTCGCCCTGCTCTGCTCGTGCCTTGGAGAGCCGCCTCGCGAGTGCTCCGCGTGCGGAACCTCGTGTGTCGATCTGAAGGTCGACCCCCAGCACTGCGGCGCCTGTGGCAACGCCTGCCCATCAGGGAGCGTGTGCACCGCCGGTGCGTGCGCGGTGAGCTGCAGCAGCTCGCTCCGGCAGTGCGGCATGGCGTGCGTCGACGCGAAGAATGACCCGAAGCACTGCGGCGCCTGCAACAACGCGTGCGCGACTGGCCAGTACTGCAACGAGGGCGTGTGCGCGGCGGTCAACGGCTGCATCTCGCCAAGACAGCTGTGTGGCACGACCTGCACTGACACCAGCATCGACGCGCGCAACTGCGGGTCGTGTGGCAACGCCTGCGCGACCGGCCGTGCCTGCCTGAACAGAATGTGTCTGTGATCTTCCCCCGCCGTGGAGTGACCATGAAACAACTCGTCATTGCCTCGTTGTGTGTCGTGACTCTCGCCTGTGCGAACGGCAGCGGGGCTCCAGGTGAGCAGGGCCCCAAAGGCGACAAGGGCGACCCCGGCGCGACCGGCCCTGCGGGTGAGCCCGTGCGCGTCAACGTGCTGCCGATGGGGAACACCGATTGTCCCAACGGCGGCGTCGAGCTGGTGGCGAGCGATGGCCGCCGCGTCGTCTGCAACGGCCGCAATGGGTCGACGCCTGATGCCTCGGTCGGTCCTCCGGGTCCTCCGGGACGAGATGGCATGAACGGCACGAACGGCATGGACGGCATGCCGGGCATGAACGGAGCCAACGGCACGAACGGAACCAACGGGCTCAACGGCCTCGACGGCATCTCGGTGACGGTCGCGACCGAGGCTGCGGGCGCGCGGTGCCCGGCTGGTGGTCTCGCGGTCACCGGCATCGGCGACATCGGGCTGGGCGATGCGGGTCTCGTCACGCGGTACGTCTGCAACGGCGCCGGAGGAGCTGGAGGTGCCCCTCGTCTGCCAGACGGAGGATTCGTGCCGGGTGCTTTGCTGTTCGTCGGAAACGACGGCGGTCTTCAGGTGGATCAGGCGCTCTCCTGGGGAGGCACCTTCCTCTATTCGGCTGGGAGCGTGCAGATTGGCTCGGGTGGGAATCGATTCATCGGGCCAGGCCCAACGGGCATTCCAACCAATCTCGAGGTCGCTGCAGGTGGCGCCTTCCAAGGAGGCGGTGGCGCTTCGGGTGGCAACCTCGTTCTGCGAGCCGGTGACGCCAACCGTTCGGGAGGCGCGAGCTGCAATCTGACGTTCTGCACTCCGGGCCCCAGCGCCAATTGCCCAGGCCCCGATGAGAACAGTGTGAAGATCTACGCTGGCGACAACAGCATCGGGCAGAGCTGGTTCTGCAACGACGTTCGCAACGGCGACATCGAGTTCTACGCAGGCCACGGCCAACCCGAGCGCATGCGCATCGTCGGCAACACCGGCAACGTCGGCATCGGAATCGCGGCCCCCACCCAGAAGCTGCAGGTCAACGGCAACGTGCTCGCGACGAACGTCCTCGTGCCCTCCGACGCGCGCCTCAAGGAGAACATCGTCACCATCGAGCGCGCCCGTGAGCTGCTCCGTATGCTCAACGGCGTTCACTACACGTGGAAGAAGGACGCGCAGGCGAAGTTCGGAGCGACCTCGGGCGGTGACGTCGGCCTGCTCGCGCAAGACGTTCAGAAGGTGCTGCCCGAAGCGGTCATCACGCTGCCCGACGGCACGATGACGGTGAGCTACGACAAGGTCGTTCCGCTGCTCGTCGAGGCGCTGAAAGCCCAGGACGAGAAGCTGCGCCAGCTCGAGCAGACCGACGCGCGCCTCAAGGCGATGGAGCGCCGGCTCGAGCAGCTCGAGCGCCACTGAGCCCAACTCGCTCGCGTCGCGACTTGCGCTCGCGCGACGTGAGTGACTTCAGCGCAGCAGTTCTCCGCCCTCACCTGCCCCGAGGGCGTACGACACCGTCGGGTCGAGCCGACCATCTGGCGAGAGGCGCAGCACCGCAGCTCCAGTCGGCCGCTCGGCCACCACCCACGTCGAGCCATCGTCGGCGACCGACAGCGAGCTGACCTGAAGCTCGGGCGGAGGCGCGAAGCTGGCGTCGACCGTTCCGTCGGCCAGGTATCGCGCCCACCTCCGCTCGGACTTCGCGCGATAGACGATCACCCGGCCCGACTCGTCGATGCCCGCCGCAGTCACCTGGGCCTCACCGCTCAACACGAGGGGCTCCGAGGGCCCCTCGCCGCTGAACTCGGTACGGACCAGCTCGGTCGGTGTCGTTGCGACAACGACGCCCGAACCATCAGCCCGAACCCGAAGCGCGACCGCAATGGAGCGCTCGGCACCACCAGCCTGCGGCAGCTCGAACGCGGTCACGGGCCACGAGTCCTTCACGGTGCTGATGGCCGTCTGGCGGTGCGGCTCGCGAGCCGTGCGATGGCCCACCCACGGCCGCTCGTCTGGCGAGAATGTGACAGCGGTTGCTCCGTTGAGATTGGGCCCGGGCTGCTGGCCGCTCGCGGTGAACAGCTTCAGCTCGTGAATACCGAAGCCAGTGCTGCTGCCGAGCAGGGCCGTGCGCGTCGGCGTCGCCGCCAACAACAGCTCTTTGCAGGTTGGAATGGAGATCCGCTCACCGAAGGTGCTGCGCGGCTTTCCGTGGGCATCGAGGCCGAACAGCCTGCCGTCGATGAGAGAACGATCGTGGTGCAGCGAGAGGCAGCCCAGCACGACCGCGCCGCCATCGGAGACCGCCGCGACCGACACGAGCGCCGCCGAGAAGCCCCGCTCCTGTGCCTCGACGAAGGTGAGTCCCTTCGAGGTCTGTGCGCGAGCTCTCCCCGCCGAAGCCGCTCCGTCGAGCACGAGGTACGCGGGCAAGTTGACGAGGTCGGCGAACCCCAGATTGAGAACGCCGCCACCGCCACCACTGCCTCCCGTCATCACCACGGCGCCCATCACGACGAAGGCGACGAAGGGCGGCACGGCCAGCACCACCAACGCGTTGCGCTTCAACACCAACAACAGCAGCGCCAACACGAACGAGATGAAGGCGCCCGTGAACAGGCTCATCCACAGGGAATCGCCCACGGTTGGGCCAAAGCTGCTCCCGCCCGCCTGACCTCGCAGGAACACCTTCAGCGTGAGCCCCAGCCAAACCAGCACCGGGAGCACCAGCCCGCCCCACCGCAGCGCCTTCACTCGACGGTGACGCTCTTGGCGAGATTCCTCGGCTGGTCCACGTCGGTGCCGCGCAGATCGGCCATGTGGTACGCGAGCAGCTGCAGCGGCACGGTCGCGATGATGGGCGCGACGAGGGCGCTGGTCTTCGGAATCTCGATGACGTGGTTCGCGAGCGACTTCGCGTGCGCGTCACCCTCTTCGACGACCGCGATCACCTGACCACCGCGCGCGCGCACCTCTTCGATGTTGCCGATGATCTTCTCGTAGTGAACGTGCGGCTCCGAGGGAGCGACCACCACGACTGGCATCTTCTCGTCGATGAGCGCGATGGGGCCGTGCTTCATCTCGCCGCCCGCGTAGCCCTCGGCATGAATGTACGAGATCTCCTTCAGCTTCAGCGCGCCCTCGAGGGCGACCGACTGCATGGGCCCGCGGCCGAGGAAGAGGAAGTCCTGCGCGTTCAGGTACACGCGCGCGATCTCCTTCACCTTCGCCTCGGTGTGCAGCACCTGCTCGACCAGCTTCGGCACCTCAGACAGCTTCTCGAGGTGGGCCTGCGCGTCTTTCGCCGAGAGCGTGCCCTTGAGCCGCCCGAGCTTGATGGCCAGCAGATAGAGGCCCGCCAGCTGCGTGGTGAAGGCCTTCGTCGAGGCGACGCCGATCTCGGGGCCGGCGTTGGTGAGCGCGGTGAAGTCGGCCTCGCGGGTCATGGCCGAGCCAATGACGTTGCAGAGCGTCATCGTGGTGGCGCCGCGTGACTTCGCCTCACGCATGGCGGCGAGCGTGTCGAGCGTCTCACCCGACTGGCTGATGGCGACGGCGAGCTGGCCCTTCTGAACGATCGGGTCGCGGTAGCGGAACTCGCTGGCGAGCTCGACCTCGACGGGAATGCGCGCGAGCGACTCGATCATCCACTTGCCCGCGAGCCCGGAGTGGAACGAGGTGCCGCAGGCCAGAATCCACACGCGCTCCATCGACTTCACCTGGGCCTCTGAGAGGTTCCAGCCGTCGAAGTGCACGTCACCTTCACTGCGCAGCACACGCCCGCGCAGGGTGTCGGCGATCGCTCGAGGCTGCTCGATGATCTCCTTGTGCATGAAGTGCTTGTGGCCACCCTTCTCGGCCATGCCCGGCGTCCAGTCGATGCGCGTCACCTTGCGCTTCACGGGAGCAGACGACCGATCGGTCACGGTGATGCCGCTCTTCTCGATGACGGCGAGATCACCGTCCTCCATGAAGATGACGTCGCGCGTGTGATCGAGCAGCGCGGGCACGTCGGAGGCGACGAAGTTCTGCCCCTCGGACAAGCCCAGCACCATCGGCTGCGCTTCACGGGTCGCGACGATGCGCGTGGGGTCGGCGCCGGTCACCACCACGAGCGCGTAGGTGCCCTTCACCTGCTTCGTCGAGGCGCGCACCGCGTCGGGCAGCGCCTTGCCGGCCTTGAGCGCGTCGCTGATCAGGTGCGCGAAGACCTCGGAGTCGGTCTCGCTCGAGAACACGTGGCCTTTGCCCTTGAGCTCGGCCTTCAGCGCGAGGTGGTTCTCGATGATGCCGTTGTGCACCACGCTGACGCCTTCGAAGGTGTGCGGGTGCGCGTTGTCGTCAGACGGCCGGCCGTGCGTCGCCCAGCGCGTGTGGCCGATGCCGACGGTGCCCTTCGGCTGCTCGGTCGAGACCTTGCCCTCGAGGTGCTTCAGCTTGCCGGTCGCGCGCAGCACGGTGAGCTGGCTGCCGTCGAGCACCGCCACGCCTGCGGAGTCATAGCCGCGATACTCGAGGCGCTTGAGGCCCCCGACGAGAACGCCTGCTGCCTGCTTGTCACCGACGTAGCCAACGATTCCGCACATGGACGGCTCCTGACGACTGCTGCTGGGGTTCCCGCGGCTCGAACCTCGTGCCCGCGGGAGAATTCCCGGTTCATTCCTTCGACTTCATGCCCGCGAGCACCTTGCGGCGCCGCTCGGCCCAGCCCTCTTTGTTCGTCTGCGGCACGCGCGACATGCCGAGCGCGTTGGCCGGAATGTGCTCGGTGATGGTGCTGCCCGCCGCGATGAACGCGCCGTCGCCGACCTTCACCGGCGCGACCAGCTGCGTATCGGAGCCGACGAAGACGCCGTCACCCAGCACCGTCTTGTGCTTGTTCACGCCGTCGTAATTGCAGGTGATGGTGCCCGCGCCGATGTTGCAGCCCGAGCCGATCTCCGCGTCGCCGAGGTACGCGAGGTGGTTCGCCTTGCTGCCCTTCTTGAGCCGCGTCTTCTTCGTCTCGACGAAGTTGCCGATGTGCACGCCTTCGTCGAGCACCGTCTCGGGCCGCAGCCGCGCGAACGGGCCGACGTGACACAGGGGGCCGACGACCGCGTCTTCGAGCACCGAGTACGGCTTCACGGCGGTGCCGTCTCCGACCATCGAGTGGGTCAGCACCGAGCCCTGGCCGATGGTGACGCGGGAGCCGATCTCACAGTCGCCCGAGATGGTGACGTTGGGGCCGATGACGGTGTCGGGGCCGATCTCGACCCCTTCGTCGATGAAGGTCGAGGCCGGGTGCTGCAGCGTGACGCCCGCGAGCAGGTGGCGGCGGTTGATGCGCGCGCGCATGAGCTCAGCGCGCTCGGCCAGCTCGGCGAGGTCGTTCACGCCTTCGACTTCACGCGCGTCGGCTTCGACGACGGCAACCTCTCCCTGCTGCGCCGCCTTCGCGACGATGTCGGTGAGGTAGAGCTCGCCCTGCGCGTTGGCCGGCGTGAGCGTCTCGAGCGCGCCCCAGAGGAACCGCGCGTCGGCCACCATGATGCCGGAGTTGATCTCACCAATCTGCCGCTCGGCCTCGGTGGCGTCTTTGTGCTCGACGATTCGCTCGACCCTGTTGCCCGCGCCGCGCACGATTCGCCCGTAGCCCGTCGGGTTCGGGGGCCGGCACGTCACCATCGCGAGTGGGCCTTTGCCGGCGCGGAAGGCGGCCACCAGCTTCGTCAACGTCTCGGCCGTGAGGAGCGGCACGTCGCCACAGAGAATGAGCACCGCGCCGCTGAAGCCCGTGAGCGCCTGACGCGCCGACGCGACCGCGTGCCCGGTGCCCTTCTGCTGCTCCTGCACCGCGAACGAAAGCGCCTGCCCTTCGAACGACTTCGCCAGCGACGCCTTCACCTGCTCGCCCTGGTGGCCGATGACGGCGACGACCTGCTGACAGCCTGCCTCGAAGGCGCGGGTGATGGGGTACCAGGCCATCGCGCGCCCGAGCATTGGGTGCAGCACCTTGGCCAGCTCAGACTTCATGCGCGTGCCTTTGCCAGCACAGAGCACGACAGCTGCGAGCGGTGGGGTCATGTGGGCCCGTCTGTCAGACAGCAGGGCCGGGGGTCAACGGGAGCGAGGCGCCTGAGTCAGCTCATCGACGAGCCAGCGGCGGTCTGCAGCACCACGGTTCGGGGCGCCGGCTTCTCGCACGAGGCCTTCACCTGGACCTGCATGACGCCAGTGCCCGGCAGCGCCGAGATCACGAACTTTGGCTTCATGAACGTCGTGGTTTCCATCGCCTGCTCCTTCACGCACCGACCGGCCTCAGTCGGTATGACGCACCCAGTCAGCAAGGGACATGCCCGTCAGCCTGGTCTCGTCGATTCAATTGGTTAGGGCGTCATTCCAGTCCGACGCTCTGTGACAATCATGGCACGCGTGCCACACCTGCCTGCAACGTGGGCAATGACCCGCTGGTGTCGACCCGTGTGAAACGAAAGTGGGACAGAACCGCTTGTCTGTCCGCATCGACTGCGATTGTGTGCCGCTCGTGACGCAGGCGGCTCCCCGTCAGGCCAGACAACCGTTTCAGCCCGACGCGGCGACGTTCGAGCGGTTGCTCGACTTCGTGGGCGCTGATCAGCCCGCGCGCCGTGCAGAGCGATATCGGCTGCTTCGCGAGAAGGTGGAGTCGTTCTTCCGCTGGAAGGGCCTCGTCGATCCCGCCGGGCTCACCGACGAGACGTTCGACCGGGTCGCGCGACGAGTCGAAGCCAACGAGGTTCGCACGGCCCAGCCCCACGCGTTCATTCTCGGCGTCGCGCGCATGGTGGCGCTCGAGGCGGCGCGACGTGATCGCCGAGAGGTGCCGCTCGAGGAGCACGCCTCGGAGCCCGTGCCTGCGAATGATGACGATGTTGAAGTTCGATTGAAGGCGCTCGACGGGTGCCTCGAGGGCCTGCTGCCGGCCGAGCGTGAGCTGGTCTTCACCTACTACCGGGACGAGGGCTCGACGAGAATCGAAGGACGTCAACGGCTTGCAGACTCGCTCGGCACCACCGTGGGAGCGCTGCGGGTGCGGGCATTTCGCATTCGGGCACGGCTCGAGACCTGCGTTCAATCGAAGTTGGAAAGTGGCCAGAAATGAAAACCGGCCCGACGACACCCGCTGGTGAGATGCGGCCGATCGACGTCGACATCGCCTTCGCGTACCTGCTCGGGGAGCTGCCCGACGATCGAGCGAGCCAGCTCGAGGACGAGGCCTTCGACCACGACGAGCGCTTCGAGGAGCTGCGAGCGTACGAGGTCGAGCTGATGGACGCATACCTGTCGGGCGAGCTGTCGAAAGAGCGGCGTGACCGGTTCGACACGAAGCTGAAGTCGGACCCCGAGCTTCGGGCGCGACTGAACACGGCGCGGGCGTTCAGGCTGAAGGTGAAGGCGCAGCCGGTGAAGCAGGAGTCGTGGTTCGCCAGGCTCTTCGGCACACGCCGCTTCCCGCTCGCGTTCGCCGCAGGCCTCGCGGTCGCCGGAGCGACGGTGATGGTTCTGTGGCCGAGGCCTCTCACGGACTCCGAAGTGTCGCTGCGCCCGCTCACGGTTCGCGCCGAAGCGGCTGCGCGCACGCTGAAGGTGGGCAAGAGCACGCGCACGGTGAAGCTCGAGCTGAGCCTCGATGGAGAGCCGGCGCGCAGCTCGTGGAACGTGATCGTCGCGGGGCCGTCGGGCGAGGTGTGGCGCGGGGCTCCCGTGAAGGCCGACGGCGTTGCGGTGCAGGCCGAGGTGCCGGGCTCGGTGTTCTCGAGCGGGCGACACTCCGTCGTGCTGCAGAGCGACGGAGCGACGATCACCGAGTACGAGCTGACGATCGAACCGGAGTGAGTTTGTGCTGAGGTCAGGCGCGGTGAAGCCGACTTCCATTCTCTTCTTCGCAGTGCTGGTGGGGTGTTCTCCGTCGACGGCGCGGCTGCAGGCGAGTCAGCGCGTTCAGGGAGAACTGACGTCCGCTCCGCAGCGGTTCCGTCTGCCAGAGACGCCGGTCGAGCTCGTACTCGAAGGTGGCCGCAGCGGCGCGCAGCTGATCATCGTGAAGGGCGAGACGCGCACGGTGATCGATCGCCGGCCGGGTGACGCGCCTGAACGACTCGCGCTGGCCTCGACCGAGGGCGTTGAGCTCGAGATCGCGCCTCCCGAGCCGCTGCGCACGGTGAAGGCGTTCACGCTGACGGTGTCGTCGCCTGCAACTTTGAAGGAACTGGCTGCGCTCGACGAGTCGTTCATGGCGGCGGTGGCCTCGACGATTCCTTCGACGGGAGAAGGGCTGCGCAAGGCGGCTGCGACGTTGCTCGAGGGCGCTGCGAAGGCGAACGCGCTGGGCGATCGCGCGCGGGCCGGTGAGCACCTGGTGACGGCGGCGGAGTTTCTGCTGCGCGTGAGTGAACCCGAGGCGACGCAGCGCTTCGCTGAGGCCATGGCGAGCCCCGTGTACGAGACGGTGGCGTCGGCGCACCTCGGTATCGCGGCGATCGATCATGAGCAGGGCCGGCTTGAGGTCGCGGCAGAGCACGTGGCTGACGCGCGCGCGATCGCCGGAACCGATGAGCTGCTGCACGCGCGTATCGACATCGCGGAGTCCGACAGCCTGGCCGAGCGGGCCGAACATGCGCAGAGCGTCGGCAAGCTGGTGCCGCGGTTGGAGCTCGTGCGACGTGAAGGCGACCCGCAGTTGATTGCCGCGTACGAGAGCGCGATCGGCTGGGGCTACAAATCACTCGGCGACAAGGACAAGGGCCTCGCGCACTTCGAGCGTGGTCACGCGGCGGCGTTGCTCACGAAAGACGGTCGCGCCATCGGGCATGCGCTGCACGATCTCGGCGGCATGAAGTCAGACGTGCACTCTGACTGGGCGGGCGCGCTGCCGTTCTATTTGAAGGCCGTCGAGGTGCGGCGCATCTCGGGAGACCGGCAGGGGCTCGCGTTCAGCCTCGACGCGGCGGGAGAGATGGAGTCGACGCTGCTCGACGACGTCGCGCTGAAGCACCACGCCGAGGCGTTGATTTTGCGGCGGGAGATCAAGACGGTTCGCGGTGAGGCGCAGACGCTCTGTTCGCTCGGGAGCGCGTTGGGACGGCTCAACCGGCCGGCGGAGGCCATGGAGCCGCTCCATCAGGCCGCGAAGCTGTTCGCGCAGCTCGGCGACCTCACCTGGGAGGCGTACACCTATTACCGGCTCGGCCGCGCGGAGCTGATGGCGAAGCACTACCCCGAGGCGGTGGCGTGGGCCGAGAAGTCGCTGGCGATGACGGACTCGTTGCGCGAGCGCATCGCGAGTGAAGATCGACGCGCGTACTACACGGCGGGCGTTCGCAAGTTCTACGACTTGTGGGTCGCGGCGGCGGCGCTGCAGTCGATGGAGAAGAAGGACCTGAAGTGGCTCGAGAAGGCCGTCGAGGCGAGCGAGCGGGCCCGCGCGCGATCGCTGCTCGACTTCTTGATGCTGGTCGATCTCGATCGCCCGGCGGATCAGCAGGGCCTCGTCGCTGACGAGGACAAGCTGCGCGCCGAGATTCGCGATCTCGAGAACGCGGCGCGGCGGTTCAAGGCGACGGCAGGAGCCGATGCGGGGACGCCACCACAGGAAGCGACGCTCGAGCTGAAGTTGGCCGAGTACGAGGCGATTCACGGGAAGCTGCAATCGGCAGATCCGCGCGTGGCGAGCTTGCAATCATTGCCATTGGTGACGCTGGCCGAGGTCGACTCGCTGGTGGGCGCTGAGTCGCTCGTCGTCGAATATTACCTGGGCCGAAATGGCAACTATGCGCTGGTGCTGGGTGGCAAGACACCCGCTGCGTACCTGCTTGAAGCGAAGGACCTCGCTGTGCAGGCCGAGGCGCTGCACAAGCTGTACTCGGCGCGGAATGAAGACGTGGCGGGTGAGAACGCGGCCGCTCGTGCAGCGCGAATTGCCGATGCCGACGCGAAGGCTGACGCGCTGAAGGCGTCGCTTCGCAAAGGGCTCGTTGGACCGTTCGAGTCACTGCTGGCTGGGAAGCGCCGGCTCGTGGTCGTGGCTGATGGAACATTGCATCTGCTGCCGTGGGCGGCGCTCGTGCCCGAGCTTCCCGTGCAGTCGACGCCGTCGTTGAGCGTGCTGAAGGCGCAGCGGGCGTTGAAGCGTCCGCCTCCGACGGGCGAGCTGGTGGCCGTTGGCGACCCTGTCTTCGAGGCCGATGACCCACGCTTGAGCGGGAAGGAAGTCATCGACGCCGGCGTGGCTGAGCTGCGCGCGGGAGAGAAAGCGCACTACCAGCGGCTGATCTCGAGCCGGGCGGAGTGCGAGGCTCTGGGCTCGCTCGTGCCCGAGCCGAAGCGCAAGGTGCTGCTCGACTTCGATGCCTCGAAAGAGAAGCTGAACGCGTCGGGGAAGCCGCGCATCGTTCACATCGCGACGCACGGCGTGTTGGACACCGAGCACCCCGAGCGTTCGGGCCTCGTGCTGTCCCGTCGTTCGCCCGATGGAAAGAGCGTCGATGGCTTCCTCTCGCTCGCGGAAGTGTATGGGTTGAAGTTGCCGGCCGATCTCGTGACGTTGAGCGCGTGTGAGACGGCGCTCGGTGAAGAGGTGCGCGGCGAAGGGTTCATCGGGCTGGCGCGCGGCTTCCTGCACGCTGGCGCGCGGTCGGTCGTGGCCAGTTTGTGGAAGGTGAACGACAAGGCGACGTCGGAGCTGATGAAGTCGTTCTACGTCGGTGTGCTGCAATTGGGCCTGCCTCCGGACAAGGCGCTGGCGCGTGCGCAGAAAGAGCTCGCCTCGCAGGAGCGATACAAGTCTCCGTACTACTGGGCGGGCTTCGTCCTGTACGGCGGGTGATGAAGCGCGTCGTCGTTCTCGGAGCAGGCGCCATCGGGAGCACGGTGGCGATGCGCCTGGCGCTCGCGGGGCATGACGTGACGGTGGTGGCGCGCGGTTCCCGGCTCGAGATGCTCCGGAGCGATGGGGCGATCGTGACCGTGACGGGTCAGCGCATTCCGGTGCGGATCTCCGATTCGATTCCATCGTGCGACCTCGTCATCGTTCCAGTGCGGCCGTGGCAGGTCGAGGCGGTGCTGCCCATGCTGAGGGCGTGCGGGGCTCCCCTGATGTTCATGTTCAACGAATGGCGCCGTGTACAGGCATTGCGCGAGGCGGTTGGGCGCGAACGGTTCGCGTGGGGCTTTCCGGCGATCGTCGCGGCGCTGCGTGACGGAAAGCTCGAGGCGCAGGTCGTTCCGCGGGCGCTCGAGCGGGTGCAAATCACCACGATTGGAGCGCTGCGCGACTTCAGGCCGGCGTGGCTCGACGGGTGGGCGAAGGCGTTCACGGACGCGGGGATTCCCACCGTCGAGTGCTCCGACATGGAGGCGTGGCTGGCGACGCATGCGGCGGTGATGGCGCCGTTGATGGCGGGCGCGCAGACGCGACTGACGTGGAGTGGTGCGAGGGTGGTGGTGGAGGCGTGGCGTGAGGGCGTTCGGCTCGTTCGCGCGCGTGGTCTCGAGGTGACGCCTTCGGCGATCGATGGCCTCGTTCGAACGCCTGCGTGGTTGCTCACGTTCGCGCTGTGGCTGGTCGCAAAGTTCGGCGCGTTGTCTTCGTTGGCCGACAACGGCGCCCAGGAGCCGCGCTATCTGCTCGAGGCCATGGCCCGCGAACCCGGCGCACAGCTCGGCGGCGTTCAGCGATTGCTGAGGTGAACCACGTAGCCTCATCGAGGAGTCGAGTCCGCCGCGTCAGGCGCGGCGGTCGCTGAGCGATGAGGGCGGGCGGAACTCGGCGGGAACGCCTTCGAGACCCTGCTCCACGACGCGTCGCCAGGCTTCGTCGCCGCGCTGAATGGCGAAGGCGTGCGCGCGTGACGAGACGAGGCGAACGCGCTCCATGCCGCTGAGGGTGCGTCGCAGCATCGGCATGCCGAGCTCGGCGACGGAGCGCTCGATGCCGAGCTGCGTGGCCAGTCGTCTGCCGAGCAGCAGGTGCGCGCCGGCGCGGGCGAAGGGCAGTGAGGCCTCGGCCATGCGGCGCTCCCACGGCGTCTTCGCGGCCTTGAGGCGCCAGCGCAGCAACGCGTCGGTGAGCGCGCGGGAGTCGGCGTCGGGTTCGCCCTGCGTGAGCTGAATGAGATCACCGATTCGAAACGCGTCGGCTTCGGTGGCGGGCAGCAGCGCGGGCTCGGCGCCCATGAGCCAGCCGACGGAGCGCCAGAGGTGAATGTACGCCTCGGCCTCGCGCGTGGAGATCTCGAGGCCGAAGGTGCGCAGGCCGTTGAGCAGCACGATGGAGAAGAGGAGCGTGGTGGCGACGAGGTCGTGCTGGTTGATGGGCAGGCCCCACGCGTCGGTGTTCCAGCGGCCCGAGTCCCAGAGCAGGCGGCGCACCTGCGCGTGCATGAGGCGGACTTTGAGCGTGGCCTGAAAGCCTTCACCGCCGGGGCGCATGCCGTCGGGGGAGCAGACGGCGTGCACGAAGCGGGCGGTCTCCATGAGGCGGCGTGGCGCCTGTTCCTGAAGACGGCCCGAGAAGGCGAGCGGCTTGTTGCCGGCGGGCGAGGCGTAGCCGGTGGGGAGCGACGAGAGGCCGAGCACCATGCCACCGAGCGGGCCGGCGCGAAGGAGCAGCGCTCCGGCGGAGGTGACGGTCTCGCGATCGACCCAGGTGGGCGTGGTGGACGCGGAGTCGACGAAGGTGGCGATGGCCGGGTGCAGGCTGGTGCGGTCACCGAGGAGCGCGCGCTGCAGTTGAGCCCAGCCCTGCCCGTGCGGGAGTGCGCGGAAGGCGAGCACCACGTCGTCGGCGAGCACGTCTGAGCGGAGCAGTGCGGCTCCGAATTCGTCGACCCGCGAGCCGTGGAGTGCGCGGATTTGTGGGGTGACGAGGAACCGCGTGGGCGTCATGCAGCCATCATCGCAGCGACACGCTCACGGCGTGAAGGCGTCACTGCAGGCACCGACCCGCTCCGTCTCGGCTGGCGTGTACGTTGGCCGGAGCAGATCGTAGGCACCTCGCTCTGCAACGACGACGAACGCATAGGTTTTGCCCGCCACGAGCGTGAGCGGGGGCACCTCGAGCGTCGTGCGCGTGGTGAAGAAGTTCTTATTGAGCGTCTTGTCAGCCAGGTCGTAAATCGTAATCGCGTACCGGTTTGGCACGCCGCGAGCGGGCGCGGCCCATGAGAGGGTCGGCGTCGTGGTGACGCCTACTCGGTTGCCGACAGCCGGCTCGCCATTCACCAAGAGCGCGCGTGGCGCGGACATGGTGACATCGAGATTGACCTGGGAGCCAGTGAGCGGAAGTGAACGCTCGTAGGGCACCTCGAGCGTTCCTCCGGCGAGCCCCGCTGAGACCACGACATTCATTCGCGCTGACATCGTCGCGAGCAGTTCTTCACGCGGGAAAACGTCGCCCCATTGCACTTGCCCCTGAAACACGGGCTGAGTGGCGGGAAGGTCGGCGGACAAGACCTGCATGCCCGCCTCGAGTCCATTGTTGCCACGACTGACGACGCCGATACGGTGCAGTCCCCGACGATAGGTGATGACAAAGCCGGCGGCAGCGACCGGTGTTGCAGGGCGGGACTCGCGGAGGGCCTGGGTCGCAGCCGGCACATCGAGGCGAACGCCAATACTGGTTGGCATGGGCTCACTGAGCACGACGGGAAAGGTGACATTCGAGCCATCCACCAGGTCGGGGGCAACCGTCTTGCCGGCCGCTATCACAGAGCGATAGGGGATCGGAGCAGTCGAGGGTGACCGCGACTGAAAAACGGAGAACGAGTCGCCGGCACTGCCTCGAAGCAGCGGCTTTCTGTCGACCTGCCAGTTGTCATTCAGGTTGATGAGGCTGGCTCCGGCGGGCAGCGCAGGCTGCTCACTGAAGACGAAAGGCGTTTCTCGGCCAAAAAAGGTGAGCCAGTCTCCATTGGCCCACGGGAGTCCCCCCGACATCTCGACTCGAATGAGCGTGCGAGTCGATGGGTTCGTACGCTCCACATCGGCTCGACCCTGAACGTCGAGCGAGAAGTCGAGCCGGCTGGCGCGAGTGGCCAAACCACCGAAGGTTGGG
>JBEOKA010000038.1:0-8278 GCA_040275325.1 Myxococcaceae bacterium
GACGGCGGCTCGACGACCCGAACGGTGATGGCGACGACGCGGCAGCTGCCCGAGCCCTCGGCCACCGCGATGATCCGACGCGTGACGCCCTCCACCATCGGCGCGGCGCTCGCTGCTGCGACCCCGGGAGACGTGCTTCTGCTCGCCGACGGCATGTACGCGCCCATCACCGTCACGCGGAACGGCGCAGCGGGCTCCCAGCACATCTGGCTGAAGGCCGAGAACCCGCAGGGTGCGATCGTCAACGGCGAGGTGCGCCTCGACGGGCGCTCGTTCTGGGTCGTCGAAGGGCTGCGGATCAACGCGCAGGTGAAGTTCAACAACGCGCACGACCTCGTCATCTCGCGCAATGTCATTCAGACCGCGGGCTCGGGCGTGGTGGCCTACGACACGACGACGGGCTCGGCCGTCTTCAACATCACCGTCATCGACAACGACATCACCGGCTCGACCACCTTCTCGAACGCCACCGTCGGCGCGAACGGCAACAACCTGGGCGAGGGCATCGAGCTGACCGGCGCGGGCAACGTCATCGCGTACAACCACGTGAAGGGCTTTCGCGACTGCATCTCGACGCTCGAAGACGGCGAGGCGAAGAACCAGACGAGCATCGACATCATCGGAAACGATCTCGAGATCGGCGCCGACGACGCGATCGAGGCCGACTTCTCGATGGGCAACGTGCGCATCTTGAGAAACCGCATTCGCAACTCGTTCGTCGGCATCTCGGGGCAGCCCACGCTCGGCGGGCCCGCGTACTCGGTGCGCAACGTGATGTTCAACGTCATCTACTCGCCCTTCAAGCTGCACCGCGGGAGCGTGGGTGATGTCGCGCTCCACAACACCGTGGTGAAGACCGGCGATGGCC
Organism: Myxococcaceae bacterium; assembly: GCA_040275325.1. GTDB lineage: Bacteria > Myxococcota > Myxococcia > Myxococcales > Myxococcaceae > Xiheimicrobium. The sequence goes on from JBEOKA010000038.1 coordinate 869, forward strand.
TGGGCATCTACTCGGGCGTCGCGTGGCAGCGCGCGTTCTTCCGCAACAACGTGTTCATCGGAGGCACCGGCTTCGGCACGTACGGCGGCTTCGGCAATGGCTCGGGGCGCGTGGTCGATCTCGCGCAGTCGGGAACCGCGTGCAGCTACGACTACGACGGCTTCGGCTCCATCGGCACGGGCTCGTTTCAGGGGCGCATCGGGAGCGCGAGCTTCATGTCACTCGCGGCGATGCGTTCGGGAACGACCGAGGCGCACGGTCAGCAGGTCGACCTGTCGATCTTCGCGTCCAGCATCTCGTTTCCCTCGAGCCCGTTTCCAGAGCAGGCGATCGTCGATCTCCGACTGGGCAACGCGTCGCCTGCGGTCGACACCGGGGTCGCGCTCAGCGGCATCAACGACGGCGCGATGGGCAGCGCTCCCGATCTCGGCGCGTATGAAGCTGGGGCCTCACTGCCGACCTACGGGCCACGACCGCTCGTGATCGTCGCCACCTGTGGCAACCACGCGCGCGAAGGCGGGGAAGGATGTGACGACGGGAACACGCGCTCCGGTGATGGCTGCTCGTCGGCCTGCGTGCTCGAGGCCGGTGGGGCGGGCGGCGGCTCGGCAGCAGGTGGTTCGGCTGGAGGCGGGCTCGCGCTCGGTGGTGGCTCGGCCGCAGCAGGCGGTGCGGCTGGAGGGCTCGCGCTCGGTGGTGGCTCAGCGCAAACCGCAGGCGGAACGGCGACGGCAGGCGGTGCGGCTGCTGGTGGGTCTGCGGGTGGAGGCGCCGAGCCGATGGCGACTGGCTGCGGGTGCGCCACCTCGGGCTCCGAGTGGTCGCTCGTGCTGGCGTTGCTGCTCCTTCGTCGTCGGAAGTGAATCGATCACCAGCTTCTCCGTCAGTGCCCAGCCCCGACTGGAGGGATTGAGCGACGATGACTGAGCGGCAGATCGAGATGACCTGGCGGTGTTCGAGCTGCGGTCATCAGAACCTCGGCCGACACACCGTCTGCCAGCGCTGCTCGAACCCGATGGACGGTTCGGAAGACTGGGAGATGCCGGCCGACACGGCTGCGGCACCCTCCGTCACTGACCCGGCCCTGCTCGCGCTCGCGAAGGGAGGCCCCGACTGGCGCTGCGTGCACTGCGACTCGACCCAGCGCAACGCCGATGGCTCGTGCCGAAACTGTGGTGCCGGCAAACCTGCGCGCGCGCCCACGCCGATTCGCACCACTGGCTGCACCTGGGGCTGCGCGTCGATTCTCGGGCTGATGGCGATGGCCTTCATCGGGCTGGTCGTCGCAGGCGGCGCCATCTTCCACCTCTCGCGGAAGAGCACGGCCCCCGCGCCCTTCGTCGGCCAGTCGGAAGAACTCGAGGTCGACGTCGTGGTCACTGGCGGCCACTGGGAGCGTCGCGTCGACGTCGAGCGACAACAGCTCGTCGCGCATGAGGGCTTCGAGCAAGACCTGCCTGCCGACGCCGTCGAGGTGAAGCCTGCGGGTACTCGCGTTCATCACGTCGAGCGCGTGCAGGACGGGTGGACGCTCGAGACGTACGAAGAAGAGGTGCCCGACGGCACGCGCAGCCGCACCATCACCGAGCAGGTCGCCGATGGCACTGACACGCGCTCCCACACAGAGCGGGTGCGCTGCGGCGAAGACTGCTCACCGGGCCGCGAGACGTGTCGCGAGGTCTGCAAACCAAACGGCAACGGCTTCGCGACCTGTCGAAAGGAGTGCTCTCGCGAACGCGAGCGCTGCACGCCGAAGTGGTGCAACGAGACGAAGACCGAGCGCGTGCCGAGCACCCGCACCGTCACGCGAACGATCTCCGAGCCCGCGTTTCGCACCGTCGAGAAGACCCGCCGGGTACCCGTGTGGAAAGAGGTGCCTCACCGCGCGCCGTACTTCACGTGGAAGCGCCTCGAAGACGTGCTCGATCGCGTCGACCTCTCGCAAGGAGACGGCTTCGAGCTCGGCCCAGTCAGCCCCGCGCGTCGCGGCGTTCACGAGCGCCTGGGCACCAGCCGCGGCACGTACACCGTCACGTTCAAGGCGCGCGATGACGAGCGCACGTGGTCCTGGCAGACCGACTCCGAGCCTGAGTTTCTCTCGTTCGCCAGCAGCGCCCCACGGCGCATCAAGGTGCGCGACGCACAGGTGATCGAGCTGGTCGTTCGCTGATCAGCTGCGGTTGGGCCCGCCGATGAGCCCGCGAATGAGATCGATCGTCGCCGGGTCGCCTTTGTGCACGAAGCCCAGCACCCCGCACTCCGTGGCGCGCAGCTTCAGCTTGTCGCCCTGCAGCTTCGAGTGGAGCACGAGGGGAATGTGGCCCAGCCCGTTCTTGCGCAGCGCCTCGGCCACCACCGCGCCAGAGACCGTCACCAGCTCGCTCTCGAGCAGCACGAGATCGGCCGGCGTTCGACGCAGCGTCGCGGCCACCATCATCGGGTTGTCGAGCGTGTGCGCCTCGTAGCCCGCGCGCTCGAGCTGGCTTCGCGCGAACTCGAGCGCGGCGTGATCGTCGTCGACCACCAGCACGCGCCGTTTCTTCGGAGGCGCCGCGACGGGTGGCGGTGACGGGCTCATGCCGCGGCACATCTCGGTGCACCACGCGGCGAGCTTCTCGACGTTCAGCGCCACGTCGGTCGCGCCCACTTCCAGTGCCGCGCGCGGCATGCCCCACACGGCGCAGCTCACCCGATCCTGCACGGCCGTGCGCGCGCCCATGCGCCGCATGCGCAACAGGCCCTGCGCGCCGTCATCGCCCATGCCCGTCATCAGCACGCCCAGCCCCCGGCCCTTCAGCGCCGTCGCCATCGAGAAGAACAGGCTGTCGACCGAGGGAGAGATCAGCTGGCCGGGCGGCGGGTTCAGCAGCTTCACGGTGAGGTTCTCTCGAACGAACAGCTCCTGCCTCGGCGGCGCGACACAGATGGTGCCCGCGACCAGCGGCATGTCGGCCGTGCCCATCACCACCCGGCGACGCGTGGAGTCGGCCAGGAAGCGCACGAAGCTCTCGAAGAAGTCCTCGGCCATGTGCTGCACCACGACGATGGGCAGCGGAAAGTCGGGCGACAGCTCGGTGAGGAACTTCGAGAGCGCGCGCGGCCCACCCGTTGACGCGCCCAGCCCCAGCAGCTGTGGGGCTTCATTGGTGACGGGAATCGACGGCGGGCTCGACGCCGGCGCAGGGCGATCGTCGCTGAGCCCTTCTTCTCCGAGCCGGCGAATGCGCTCGGCGAACCGGCGCACGTCGTCTGGCCCCTGCCCGAACACCGACGACTTCGGTACCAGCTCGAGCGCGCCGCGGCTGATGGCCTCGTAGTTGTAGTCGACGACCCCCGCCGAGCTGCGCTCGCTGATCACCACGATCGGCGTCGGCCGCTCGCGCATGATCACCTCGATCGCCTTCAGCCCGCCCATGCCGGGCATCTGCAGATCCATCGTCACCAGGTCGGGTGACAACGCGCGCACCAGCTCGATCGACTCTTCGCCCGTCTTCGCTTCGCCGACGACCTTGAGGCGTGGGTCGAGCTCGAGCGTGCGGCGCAGCGTCTCTCGGGTGAGCGCAGAGTCGTCGACGATGAGAATTCGAATCGCGCCAGCCATGGTGCCCGCGGCTCTTCAGTTCGTGATGCAGGTGGTGTTCGGACCCTGAAGGTTGTCCGTCGGCGAGATCACCGACTGGTTCAGGGTACAACTTCCACCGCTGGGGGTATCGATCCGAATGCGGCCCCGACTGCCGCCGCCACCGCCGCCGCCCGGCTCGTTGCTCGAGGTCGTGAGGCCGTTCGTTCCATCGCCCGGGCCCACCGTGCCGGCACCGCCATGCCCACCGTTGCCGCCACAGCAGTTGCCGTTGGTGCCGCCGGTGGCCGGAATTGCGGTGCGGAACGCAGCGTCGGCGCCTGCGTCACCGTTGGCCGTCACGCCGTTGCGGTTGGTGCCACCTTCGCCACCCGCGCCACCGTTCGCCGTGAGGAAGCCGTTCTGCACGATCACGGTGAAGGCCTGCAGCAGAATCGCGCCGCCAGAGCCACCGCCGCCTGCGGCCGAGCCCGCCACGCCGCCAGGCCCGCCCGTCGCCGGAGTCGCGATGCCACCATCGAGAATGCGCAGCACCCCACGCACCGACAGCTGAAGACCTCCGCCACCCAGGCCCGCGTCGACGCCGTTCCACCCGAGCCCGCCGCTGCAGCCACCCCGGAGCGGCTCGATCGCCGCGTTGCCGTTGGGAGCGCCTCCGTTCGCCACCGACGCTCGGCCACCAGCGCCGCCCACGTCGAAGAAGCCGCCGCCGCCGCCGCCTTCTCGCGCCGAGGCCCCGCCGGCTCCACCGACACCGCAGGCCGCCGAGTCAGCGCCCGCGCCGGGGAAGGCCGGGCTGATGGGGCGCAGGTTGACGAGGCCCTCGATGCGCGCGTCGCCGTGAATGAGGAACACCACGGGCCGCTTGCCGAGGAAGCGAAGGTTCACCCCCGATTCGACCACCAGCTGCGTGCCGACGAACGCGATGACCTCGGGCCCGTTGCCTTGTTGCGACAGCGCGACGGGCTGAACGCCAACGGGCCACGGGCAGGGCGTTCCGTTCAAGGGCGCGCCGACCGCACCGGGCGTCGTGTCCCACCCATAGGTGCAGGCGCCGCCGTCAGCGCGAAAGACGATCGGGGTCGACGGCCAGGGGGCGCGGGCCGCCGAGACGTTCGCCGCGCGCAGGAAGGGCTGGCACTCGCCGTTTGCGTAGCAGACCGAGCCGCCGCCACACGAAGTCGCGACGCGCGTGGGGTCGACCTCGAAGGCGCACCCACCATCGGCGGCGCACATGTCGAGCCGGCGCAGACACGGTGGCGCCACGCAGCCTCCGAACGAAGGAACGCAGACGCCAGCATCGGAGCAGGTGCCGGTCGTCGTGCAGCTCAAGCCTGCGTCACACGCCGAGCCGAAGACGCAGCCGCTGGGCGCCAGACACACGCCAGCGCCATTGCAGACCCCGCCATCGCAGGGCGTCGCGGCCGGCCGGTTCGTTCGCACGCAGTCGGTTGCTCCACAGAGCGCCGTCTCGCAGTCGCTCATCGAGGAGCACGTCGTCATGTCACAGCTGAGGCCAGCATCGGCGAGGCCCGCATCGTCCAGGCCACCGGCATCTGGGGCGCCGGCGTCGAGCGCTCCGGCGTCGACTCCAGCATCGGTCACCCCGCCATCGCTGCTCGTCCTTCGAAAGCGGAACTCGAGCGGCATGTCGAATGGGGGCGGGCCGAGCACGCCCTCTTGCGAGGGCAACACGACCGACGGCGTTCCAGTGCAGCCCGGCATCGAGAAGCCGCGCACCGTCACCCGCACCCGGCCCGAGAAGCTGGGCGTCTCGGTGATGCCGACCTGCAGCACCGGCCGGTTCGCCACGTCGGCCTGGCTGGTGAGAATGGTGCGCGTGTCGAGCGACTCGGCGCTGAGCTCGACGCATGAGATCGCCGAGCCCTCGTCGAGCGACACCACCACGCGCATGCCGCCCAGCTGCTGAGGCGGTTTGCAGGCAGCGAAGAAGAGGAGCGGCAGGAGCAGGGCGCGCATCGGAAGCCGCCACCATAGCCGCGCCTGATGGCGAGGCACGAACGGGTGCTACAGGCGTGCAGCAGCGCGGCCGAAAAATTCCCGTGTCAGCCCTGGCCCGTAAGGTGGCTCGACATGAAGAAGGACGAACGCCAGCTCGAGTTTCAGCTTCACGCCGCGCCGAAGCTGCGGGTCATCAACGGGCTTGGCCAGAAGAAGATCGAGCCGCTGGCCGATCGTGACGCGGTCGCGCGGGTGTTGATCGAGGCCGGCGCCGACATGCTGCTGCGCCGAATCACGCCCGAGCGCGCCGAAGCCATCGAGAAAGAGGTCGACGAGATCCTCTCGCTCTTCGATCGCGTCGACGCCAACCCGATTCTGATGCCGGTGCTCAAGCGCAAGCTCGACGAGCTCGAGGCGCTGGTGCGCGAGACGCGTGAGAAGAAGCAGCTCCGTCGCCGGCGCTGAATCGGCTTGTCTCAGGACAGCGCGGGTTGACCTGTGTGCCACCTCGGCATACAAGCCGCGCGCCTTCGCCGCTTCAGGCAACGGCCCACCCGGTCTGCACCCCTCCGCGGACCCGGGCGGATTCGAATAACGGAGTGGGTTGAAAACGAGAAGACGATGTCGGTTCAGGCAGAGAAGAAGGGCGAGCTGGTCGCCAAGTACCGGACCCACGAGAAGGACACGGGTTCTCCCGAAGTGCAGGTCGCGCTGCTGTCCGAGCGCATCAGCCACCTCACCGAGCACTTCAAGGGCCACAAGAACGATCACCACAGCCGTCGTGGTCTGCTCAAGCTGGTCGGTCAGCGCCGCCGCCTGCTCGACTACCTCAAGGACAAGAGCTCCGATCGGTACAAGAAGCTGATCGACGGTCTCGGCATCCGCAAGTAACAGCCGCAGTCGAACGAAGGGCGTCGGGTGGTCCGGCGCCCTTTGTCGTTTTAGACGTGTTTTTGGAAGTTGGTTTTCCCCGCAGCACCGGACTCCTCGCGGCTGAAGTTCCCGTGCTGGCTTTCTGGTCGGAGCAGCTGCCCTCTGGCGGCTGTTGCGATCAGGGATCCAGACGAGACGACCGATGAGGAGCTCCGTTCACCAGACGAACGAACAGGAGCATCACCATGGCAGTCATCACCAAGAAGGTTCAGATCGGCGACTTCGAGCTCGTGCTCGAGACCGGCAAGCTCGCCAAGCAGGCCGACGGTTCGGCCACCGTGCGCTACGGCGACACCGTGCTGCTCGCGACCTCGGTCAGCGCGAAGGACAAGAAGGACATCGACTTTCTCCCGCTCACGGTCGAGTACAAAGAGAACTTCTACGCGGCTGGCCGCATCCCCGGCGGGTACTTCCGTCGTGAGGGCAAGCTCACCGAGAAGGAGACGCTCACCAGCCGCATCGTCGACCGTTCGTGCCGCCCGCTGTTCCCCGAGGGCTACGCGTACGAGACCCAGCTGATCGTCAACGTCATCTCGGCCGACAAGAACAACGACCCCGACGTGCTCGCGCTCAACGGCGTGTCGACGGCGCTCGCGTGCTCCGACATTCCCTTCGGCGGCCCCGTGGGCTGCGTGCGCGTCGGCCGCATCGACGGCAAGTTCGTGCTCTTCCCGACCTACAAGCAGCGTGAGACGAGCGACTTCGATCTCGTCGTCGCCTGCTCGAAGGACGCGATCGTCATGGTCGAAGGTGGCGCCAACGAGGTCACCGAGCCCGAGATGGTGCAGGCCCTCGAGTTCGCCCACGACGCGTGCCGCAAGATCATCGCCGTCATCGAGTCGATGCGCGCCGAGCTGAAGGTCACCACGCGCGAGTACGAGAAGGCCGCCAAGTTCGACCAGGATCTCAAGGCCAAGGCCAAGACGATCACGTGG
>JBEOKA010000039.1:0-10040 GCA_040275325.1 Myxococcaceae bacterium
GAGCGCCTCGAGCTGGGCCGTGGTGAAGGAGAGCACGGGGCGCCCCTAGCCGATGGCCGAGGGAATCGAGGTGAGGACGCGCTGGATGTAGTCGACCATGACGGCCATGAGCCACGGCCCGGTGACCACCAGCACCGCCGCGGCCACCAGCAGCTTCGGGATGAAGGAGAGCGTCGCCTCGTTCACCTGCGTCGCGGCCTGCAGCACGCTCACGGCGAGGCCCACGGCGAGGATCGAAAGCAGCAGGGGCGCGGACACGACGAGCGTGAGCTCGAGCGCCTGCACCGGCTCGCCGAGTCGCTCGACCCATTGACGGGCAGCGTGATGCGCATGGTGACGGCCGCGATGCTCGGCGTCATCTGGGCCTCAGCGCCCATCGTCGGCTTGTTCTTCTATCGGGCGAACCCGCAGTACGACGAGACGCTCGGCGCCGTGCCCATCTCGCTGCTGAGTCTGCTGACGCTCTTCGTGATGGTGCGAAGAACGCCGCTGTCACGCCGCACGCCGCTCAACGAGAAGATCGCCCACCTGCTCAGCTTCGCTCTCGTGGTGCAGGCGGCGGGGCTGCTGTACCTGCGATTCGGCCTCGGAGGCATCGGCGGCCATGTCGTGCCGGTGCTGCTCGTCTACTGGGGCCTCATCAGCGGCGCGGTGGCCTCGGTGCTGGTGAAAGAGGTCTGGCCGACGTCGGTCGGCTTCGGGCTGATGGCCATCGCCTCGGTGCACTGGCCCGAGTGGCGCTATGTGCTGGGCGCGTTCGCGAACGTGGGGCTCATCATCAACCTCTTCGTGATGTTCCTGAGCCAGCAACGTCAGCTCGAGGCGCGCGCCGCCGCCGCGAGAGCAGCACCGCCAGGCCCATGAGCATCAGGCCCGGTGCGGTGGAGCAGCCGTTGCCTCCGCCGATGCCGCCGCCGCCCCACTGCTGATTCACGCGGCGAACGATGACGGCCACGGCCTGCGTCTTCGGGCCCATGTTGCCCGCCGCGTCGGTCGCCTGCGCCGCCACCTGGTACTCGCCGACGGGCAGTGACGCCTGCGGAATCGGCAGCGTCCACAACCCCGCGCCATCGGCCATCGCGGTGCCGACGGGCATGTCATTCACGAAGACGGTGACGGTGGCGTTGGGCTCGGTGACGCCGGTCGCGGTGACGCGGGTGCCGTCGAAGGTGTCGGTGGGGTCGACCTTGAGCGTCGTCGGCGGGCCCATGGTGTCGACGGTGAAGCGGTTCGAGGTGCTGTCGGCGCTGGTGGTGCCGTTGGTCGACTGTCTCGCGCGCACGTCGTGCGGCCCTTCGGCGAGCGGCGTGGTGGTCGAGAACGTCCACGCGCCCGAGCCATCGGCCGTGGTGGTGCCCACGTCTTGCCCGTCGATGATGACGGTGACGGTGGCGCCTGGCGTCGCGGTGCCCGTCACCTCGGGCGTGTTGTCTTTCGTGAGGGCGCCGTTCGCGGGAGCGGTGACGGTCGGCGCGTCAGTCATTCCGGCGGCGATGGTGAAGACGACGGTGTTGCTGTTGGCGCTCACGTTGCCGGTGACGTTGGTGGCGGTCGCGACGGCCGTGTACGTGCCGGGCATCAGCGGCGTGGTGGGCGTGAAACTCCACTGGCCCTGCGCGTTCGACATGGTGGTGCCGACGACCATGCCGTTGAGCTTCACGGTGATGGTGACGTTCGGGCTCGCGGTGCCGCCGATGGGCGGCGTGCGCGTCGAGAGCATCGCGCCGTCCTGCGGGGTGGTGATGACGGGCGGAGGGTTCGCCGCTTCGATGAAGAACGTGGTCGTCGGGCTCGCGGGGCCGGTGTTGCCGGCGACGTCGGTCTGCGTGGCGCTCACCGTGTTCATGCCGAGCGGGAGCGGGTTCGCGGCGGTGAACGTCCACGCGCCGTTGCCATCGGCCGTCGCGGTGCCGGCGACGCTGCCGTCGATGGTGACGGTGACGGTGGCTCCCGGTTCTGCAGTTCCCGTGATGGCGGGCCGCGTGTCGGTGGTGCGGCTCATGCTCGCGGGCGAGGTGATGACTGGCGCGCCGGGAACGACGGTGTCCTTGAGCGCGTACTTCGTGTCGATGACGGTGCCGCTCGCGTTCGTCTGCGAGCCCGAGATGCTCACCTGCAGCGCGTCGGGCAGCGCAGTGGCGTTGACGGTGCTGGTGAAGGTGCCGGCCGTGCAGGGCGCGGTGGCCATGATGGAGCCGACGGTGAGCGAGACGTTGCCGGCAGCGGTGGTGCAGGTGCCGCTCACCACGTAGGTCGCGGCGTTCATCGCGTTGATGGCGGGCGGCATCGAGATGACGACGCTGGGGAGCGTGCCCGAGACGGTGAAGGTGCGGGCGGCGCTCGCGGGGCCAGTGACCATGTTGAGCGTCTGCGTCGCCGTCACCGTGTACATGCCGTTGCCGAGCACCGAGCTGCAGCTCCAATTGCCGCCGGCGTTGACGGTGGCGGTGCAAACGCTCGCTCCGCCCATTCGCGTGACGGTGACGAGCGCGCCGGGCAGGCCGGTTCCCGAGAGCGAGGGGTTCGGGCCGACGGTGGCGTTCTGCGCGGGCGTCTGAATCGTCGGCGCCGTCACCTGCGTGCAGCGCGTGGGCGTGGTGCCGGTGCACGAGAAGCCAGGCTCGAGTACGCACATCGAGTTGCAGCCGTCGCCGTTCTGTCCGTTGCCGTCGTCACACGCCTCGCCACCGCGCAGGTAGCCATCGGCGCACGTGTCTTGCCAGTTGGGCAGCGCGTCGCCGTCGCGGTTGCGCGCGGTCGACAGGGGAGACGTGACGCCCACGCCAGCGCTCGCGCAGCCAGCGGGAACGCCCACGCCCGTGCATGTCACGTCGAACGCGTTGTCGATGCCGTCGCCATCGGAGTCGGCGTTCGCCTTCATGCGGTCGGCCGTGCCGTCGTTGTTGGTGTCGAAGGCCTCGATGAAGTCAGACACGCCGTCGGCGTCGCTGTCGGGGTCGAGGTGGTCGGCGAACAGGTCTGCGTCGGTGTTCACGCCGCTGGTGCGGGGCGCGTCGAGGAAGCCGTCGTTGTTCGCGTCGAGCGCCGAGTCGACGCGACCGTCTCCATTCGTGTCGGCGTAGCCATACTCGCGCGCGTCGGGAATGCCGTCGTCGTCGGAGTCAGCGTCGAGGAAGTCGGGGCGGCCATCGCCATCGGTGGAGCGCGGCGTGGCGATGCCGCCCGAGGTGCAGCGCCCGTTCGCCTGCACGGGAGGACAGCCATCGAGGCGCCCGTTCACGTTGGTGTCGGCGCCACCCGCTTCGAGCGTGTCGCTGATGCCGTCGCCGTCGGAGTCGAGATCGATGACGTTGGGAATGCCGTCACCATCGACGTCGGTCGAGCCCTCGAGCGAGTCGTCGAGTCCATCGCCATCGTCGTCGACGTCGATGAGGTTCGGCACGCCATCGGCGTCGGTGTCGGTGACGGGCACGCAGACGGTCTGCGTCGCCGAGGTGATGAAGTTCGGCAGCGACGCGTCGAGCGCGAAGAAGCGGTTGAACGTGGTGCCGTCGTGCTCGACCTCGTAGGCGATGTCGAACGAGGTGCGGTTGCGGAAGGTGAGCACCACGGCGTTGTCGTCAGCGCCCGAGCCGACGCCGTTGTCTGCGGTGCCGCTGAAGACGATCTCGGTGGCGCGGGCTCCGGCTTGAACCGTCGTCGGCGGCGCGCGAGACAGCTCGTACGCGGTCAGTCCTCCCAGCGTGGGAATGATGCGCTCGGTGAAGTTGGTGGTGCGATCGAGGTCACCGATCTCGGCCGAGAAGTCGCCCATGGCTGGCGTCGTCGTGCCGGTGAGGAAGATCTCGTAGCGCAGGCGCAGCGTCGCGGTGCCAGGCGTTCCAGGAGCGCCCGCGCTCGCGAAGGTGACGACCGCCGCGCCCGAGATGCCCTGCAGCGTGTGCGTGAAGCCGGTCGACGGCGTCGTCGACAGCCGCGTCACCCGCACGTCGACGGCCTGCCCACCGAGCATGCCGACGTTGGCGTAGGTGATGGTGTCGCCCGACGTCATGCCGTTGGGGAAGGTGAAGTTCGCGTAGCCGTTGACGCCCGGCCGGCCGCATTGGGCCTCGGCGACGTGGGGGACGAGCAGGCTGAGCAGCGCGACGGCGAGCGTCGAACTGGGAAACAGGGAACGCATGAGTCGTGGCTACCCCGAACCCGCCTGCATGGGCAATCCGTCAGCCGGACCTGTCACAGCGCGATGGCGAGGCCCAGCCCCAGCACCAGCGCGATGGCCGAGACCTCGACGATGCGCCGCGCGAACGGCCAGCCACCCAGCACCACCGCCATGACGCCCTTCACCACCGTGTTGCTCGCCACGGCGATGACGATGGTGCGTGAAGCGACCGCTGGCTCGAGCGCCTTCGACTTCACCAGGTTGGCCATGGTGAGCGTGATGGCGTCGACGTCGGTGAGGCCCGCGAGCAGCCCGGCGAGGTAGGTGCCTGCGTTGCCGAACGTGTCGGTGGCCCAGCGTGAGGCGACGAGAATGAAGACGAAGAAGGCGCCGAACTGGAGCGCCTTGCTCAGCTCGAACGGGTTGCTCAGCTTCACCTCGCCGGTCTCGGAGCGGTGCGCGCGATCGCGAAACGCCATCAATGCCACCGCGCCCAGGCTCACGGCGGCCATGACGCCAAGCGGAAGGGCGAGCGCGGGCAGCAACGAGAGCTCCACGGCCGCGACCGTGATGAGCACGCGCACGAACATGATGGTGCTCGCGATGACGACGGCCAGCGCGCTCACCGTGGCGAGGGCGGGCGTCTGCTTCGCGCGGGCGGCCGAGGCGAGCGTGACGGCGGTGGAGGACACGAGCCCACCGATGGCGCCAGTGATGAGCAGGCCCTTGCCGTGCCCAAACAGCCGCATCGCCACGTAGCCGACGAAGCCGATGCCCGCGATGAGCAGCACCATGAAGCCGATGCGGTACGGGTTGAGCGCTCCGTACGGGCCGAGCGGCTCGTTCGGCAGCAGCGGCAGCACGATGACGGCGATGATGAGGAACTTGAGCGTCGCGATGACGTCGTCACGAGACAGCCTCGCCGAGAACTGTCGCAGCTCGGTCTTCGCCGAGAGCAGCAGCGTGATGGCGACCGCGATGCTGGCCACCACGAAGATGCGCATGCGCAGCGGCTGAATCACCTGCGCGGTGGCGAGCGCTCCGAGGAAGAACGTGAGCAGCGCGCTGCCTTCGCTGGTGAGCCCCACGTGGCCCTGCTCGACGTCGCGCCAGTAGCCCACCGCGAGGAACAGGCTCAGCCCGAGCGCCGCGCCGAACAGTGGGAGTGGCCCGAGCAGCCCGCTGGTGGCGCCGAGCATCGCGAAGATGGGGTACGTGCGCACGCCGCCGGTGAAGCCGCGCTTCTCGTCGGCGCCGGGCTTCGAGTGCTCGCGCTCCAGCCCGATGAGCAGCCCGCTCAGCAGGGCCAGCGCGAGAGAAGGGTAGGGCTCGAAGGTCTCCATGGGTCACCAACCTGTCCAGGCAGTCGTCGGTCGTCGGGGCGGCAGCTCGAGCTGGGGCAGGCGTTTGTGCGCGATGCGCTTGAGCGAGCCCGACGCGGCGCCGCCGCTGAAGACGAGCTTTGGAATCCGTGCGAAGCGTGCGGCTGACGTCACCACCACATCGAGCCCCACGTCGGTGAAGGGCCCGTGCAGCTGCAGCTCGTCGAGTTGCTTCAAGAGCGGGCTCTGCGAGAGCGCGATGAGAATGTCGTCTGCGAGATCGTCGATGAGGCGCAGCGTTCGAAGGGCCGGGTGCGTCGCGGGCGCGAGGCGGGTCACCAGCCGCTCGATCTCGAGGTGCTCGTCTCCCAGCACGAGCGTCTGCAGGTTCGGCGCGGGCGTTGTCAGCATCTCCTCCGCTCCCGGGAACACCGGTGTGTCGATGAGCTCGAGGCGCTGAAGCTGGGGAGGCAGGCGCGTGGAGGCGTCGAGCGGCGCGCCGATGAGCCGCCAGCGTCGAATGGTTGGCGCGTCTTCGAAGCGAAGCGCAGCGGTCGCTCCCGGCGCCGAGAGCACGAGCCCCTGCAACCGCGGGTGCCGCGCGATGAGCTGGAACAGCGGCGTCAGCGAGCTCAGGCCCACCGGCAGCTGCAGCCCCGCGTCTTCGAGGAAGCGCCCGGCCCGAGACGTCAGCACGCGCTCGAGCTCGTCCGTCAGCAGCGCGAGCGTGGCGAGCGGAGCATCTTCCGAGGCCATCTGCGCCTGAAAGAGCTGCTCTTGATCGACCGTCACGGCCGTCTTGCGCAACAGGCCCCACCGCCAGTGCGTCTCGGTCACCTGCGCGTCGAGCAGCCACGCCTGCCGATTCTTCTGGAGCAGCTCTGACAGCCGCTCCCGCGTTCGCACGAAGCGCGAGGCGTCGGCCTCTTTCGTGTGCGCGTACGAGAGCGAGATGAACTCACCCAGCGCCTCACCCTTCGCGAGCAACGCATCGGCCCACACGAGCAGCGGCGCCGGGTCGTCGGGGCTCGCGGCGACGGCGGCCTCCAGCGATTCCATCAGCCCTTCGCGCCCAGCAGGTGCCGCGCGATGACGAGCCGCTGCACCTCGCTCGCGCCTTCGTAGATGCGCAGCGCGCGCACGTCGCGGTACAGCCGCTCGACGGCGAAGCCCTTCACCACGCCGTTGCCTCCATGCACCTGCAGACAGCGATCGATGATCCGCTGCGCGGCTTCGGTCGCGAACAACTTGCAGACGGCCGCTTCGTAGGTGACCCGCGCCTGGCCCTGGTCCTTCGTCGTCGCTGCCATGTGCACGAGCAACCGGGAGGCTTCGAGCTCGACCGCGCAGTCGGCCAGCAAGGCCTGAACCGCAGACAGCTCCGCGAGCGGTGCGCCGAACTGCTTGCGTGTCTTCACGTACGAGAGCGCCTCGTCGAGCGCGCGCCGGGCCATGCCGACGGCCGCGGCTCCCACCGTGCTGCGGAACACGTCGAGCGTCGAGAGCGCCAGCTTCATGCCCGCGCCTTCTTCACCGAGGAGCGCGTCGTGCGGCACGAGGCAGTCCTTCAGCTCGAGTTCGCCGATGGGGTGCTCGCCCATCAGCTCCATCTGCTTCGAGACGCGGAAGCCAGGCGTGGTGGCGGGAACGACGAAGGCCGAGATGCCTTTCGTGCCCTCGGCGGTGCGCGCGAAGACGGTGTAGTGCGTGGCGACGCCGGCGTTCGAGATGAAGCGCTTGTGGCCCGTCAGCTTCCAGCCCTCGGCCGTCTTCACGGCGCGCGTCGACAGCGCGGCCACGTCACTGCCGGCCTCGGGCTCGGTCAGCGCGAACGCGAACAGCGCCGTGCCCTTCGCGACCTGTCCCAGCAGCGTCTGCTTCTGCGCGTCTGAGCCCGCGAGCAGCACCGGGTGACTGCCGAGCCCCTGCACTGCGAAGAGCGAGTCGGCCGCCGCGTTGCGGTAGGCGAGCTCTTCACGCAGCACGCAGATGGACATCACCTCGACGCTCGCCGCCGCGCCGCCGAACGCCTTTGGCACGAGGTACGGGTAGAAGCCGAGCGCTGCCACCGCCTGGGCGAGCTGCTCGTCGTCTGCGTGCGCGAGCGTGCCGGCGTCGACGGCGACGAAGGCTTCGAACGCGCGCTGCTTCAACGTCTGGTGGGCTTCGGTCAGGAAGGAGGCTGCCATGCGCGTGTGCGTAGCCCGGTCAGTGACGAGACTGAAGCGGTCACGGGGCGCGCGCGGCGAGCCACCGCACGATGACGTCGACGCTCGTCTCGACCGCGCTCGGGCCGTGCCCGCCTTCGGAGGCGACGTGTTTCGTCTTGTCCGTACTGGCCGCGCGCGAAAGCAGCTCGTCATTGCCGGCCGGGTCGACGAGGGCGTCGTGCGCACCCTGCACGATGAGGAGCGGCGCGGTCACGCGTTCGACGTTCACGCCGCAGCGGTCCATCAGCGCGCCCTGCTGCATGAGGTAGCGCATGCTGAAGTACCTGACGACGAAGGGGTCGGCCTGCAGCGCGAGGCCCTCGACGCGGTCGGGCTCGAACTCGACGCCCTCGGGTTTGCTGTTCATGTCGACGGTGAGCGCCGAGGGCCGGAACACCGCGTTCGCGGCGAAGGTGAGGTAGTCGCCGAGGGTCGGGGTCATTCCCGGCGTCGACCGGAGCTTCCACGCGGGGTTCACGAGCACGAGGCCCGAGGTCGACGATTGCGCGGCGAGCTCGAGGGCGAAGGCGCCACCGGCGCTGGCTCCGAGCAGGAAGACCCGTGGGCTTCGGGTCTGCAGGCTGGTGAGGAAGCGCTGGTTGTCTTCGAGGAGCAGCGAGAAGTCGTCGACGTGGCCGCGCAGGCCGTCGGAGTAACCAGCGCCGCGAGGGTGCAGCACGGCGGTCGCGAAGCCTGCGTCGTGAAGCGCGTCTGTCAGCCTGGGCAGCAGCGGGGTCGAGGCGATCTCGGGCCCCACCACGAACCACACGATGCCCCGGCGCGCTTCGCCATCGACGCTCGAGTACAGCCGGGTTCCGTCGCGCGAGATGACGAACTCGGCGCCAGGCGGAGGCGGGAGCGGCGGTGTGGTGAGCCGCGGCCACGACGCGCATGAACTGGCCAGCAGGAGCAGCAGGGTTCTGCCCATGTGCTCATGTCAGGCAAGGCACGTTCCACCAATGCCCGGGCGAGTGGGGCGGTCTCGGCGCAGTTCGTTCGTCGTGTTCGTGTGGCGTGCAGCGGTTGCGGCGACAAGACCCGCTACGGCGCGGTGTACGTGATGCTCAACGACGGCGGCGAGGTGTCAGCAGGCCCGAAGATGCGCACGTAGTCGCCCACGTTGTCGTTGTCGGAGCCGAACGTGGTGCAGGTCGGTGACGGGTACCGTCGACGCAGGCGGAGCGCGAACGTGCTGCCCGTCTGCGCCAGGCCGGCGTTGAGCAGCCGTGTGAAGGCGACGCTGGTCGAGGGGATCGTGTTCGTCACCATCGACGTGTTCGTCGAGAAGGGAATCGTGAAGTTGCAGTTGGTGACGCACATGGTGGGCGCTGAAATGCAGAACGACGACGCGCTCACCTCGCTGCTGTCGAGCGGACTCGTGAAGGGAATGCCCTCGACGACGATGTTGAGTGCGTTCGTGCCATCAGAGAACGGAAAGCTCGAGCCCATGCTCTGTGTCGCGGTGAACGTGCCTGACAGAATCTCGAGGGCTGGTGGCAGCTGGTACGCGAGGAAGCCCATGTACGTGAGGTTGGTCGAGTTGTCGCCGACCCACATGCCGGTGGGACTGCCGGGGTCGGTTCCTCCGTAGGCGATGGGCGTGAGGCTCACCGTGAAGGTGCGCCGCACGGTGTACGCGAACGACTGGAGCGTCATCAGCCGGTTGCCCGCGAGGTCGGCGGCGTTGGTGTTGATCTGCCAACGAACGATCTGTGCGTACGCGAACGCGGCAGCAGGCGTCGCCGTCATCGTGCGCCCGTCGGTCGACCACGAGAACGACACCGTGACGCCTGCGGGCAGGCTGATGGCGAAGGCCGACTGGGTGGCCGCGGGATCCATCGGCTCCGAGAACTGCACCACCAGCGGGTCGGTCGGACGAACGCCCGTGGCCATGTCGGCTGGCGTGACCGAGACGATGGTGGGGCGCGTGGCGTCGGGGACGATCGCCGTGCGGAACCGCAGCGTGTACGGCTGCGCGAGCGAGTTGCCTGCGACGTCGCGCACCGTGGTGGGCACCACGAGCTGGTAGTCGGTGAGCGGGGCCAGCGGCAGTGCGCTGTTGCAGCTCAGGCGCGTGTTCGTCGGGTCGAGCGTCGGCACGCAGCCCGCGTCGGGGGTCATCGTGAAGGTGGCGCCCGAGGCCTGAACGGGCTCCGAGAAGGTGACGTTCGGGTTCGTCATCACGTCGACGTCGCCCGCGTCGGGCAGCGGCACCGTGCGGAAGACGGTGGGCGGCGTCGTGTCGACCAGCAACGTGCGGAAGGTCACCGTCGTCGTCGGCAGCAGGTTGTTCGCGGGGTCGGCGCCGTCGATGGTGAGCGTGTAGCTGGTGTCCGACGACCAGGCCGTCGACGGCATCAAGAACGAGACCGTGCGGCCCGAGCCGTC
>JBEOKA010000040.1:0-7452 GCA_040275325.1 Myxococcaceae bacterium
GTGAACTTCCTGTGCGAGACACGGCCGAAATTTGTCAGAGGTGTCTCTGAAGTTTCCGGCGTAGTACGGCAGCGGAGGTGGCGGTGCTGCGAAGAGCCTCTTGTGCCAAGCCTTGAACTCTACGTCGCGAATCGGCTTTGTGGAGTGAGCCTTCAAGGACTGGGTGATGCTCTCTAAAACTGCGGGAGGCGCCTCGTGCGGTGCCTGCCACATCGGGCACGAATGACCCAAGGACCCATGGATGCTCACCCGGCGATCCACTCCTTGACGCGAGCGTCTCCATTCTGGTGGCGCGCTCGAGCGTTGAGCCGATTGACGAAGCTCTCAAGCCGGCTTCGGGCCTCGGCCTCTCCTCCCTCCTTTTGTGCGAACGCAGCAAGCAGCCCACTCTTCGTCAGCGGACTGACGGGCGGGCTCGACATCGTCGCTGCCGTTGTATGTGCGTGGAACTCCAACCGCTCGTTTGGCCCAAGCTCAAAGGTGAGTTCGTCGCCAGAAACGTTCGAAAACGCGTGCGAGAACAGGGGGGGAGTTCCGGCTACTGCACCAGCAAGGGCGAGAGCGACACCGATTGCCGCCGTCTTCGGAAAATTGACGGAGCCTGCCTTCGCTCCCTTTGGGACAACGGCGCTCGCAGGCTCAACCCGCGTAAAGAACTCTGGCTTGAAGATGTTCTGCTTGAACATCAGGGACTCTCCTTGATGGCGGATCTAACGTCGCGGAGAAACGCAAGCAAGATCGATACCGAAGTATCGATTCTCACTAGAGGAGTGACCATTCGTCGTTTCTCCGCAAGCATCTCTGCGCCCGGAGCCACACGAAAGAACGACAGGGCGGCGTCTTCACCAGTGAACGCGATGAAGGCGAACGACGCAACGAACGCCGCCTCCTTCGTTGTGGTGTTGATGAGTGATGACAGTTGCTGAAGGGAGAAGGTCGTTGGGGCGAGGTTTCGTTTCTCGCTGAGCAACTTCAGTTCCTTCTGGAAAACCTCAACCTTGGCTGAGTCGACGATGAATCGAAGGGCGTGTTCGTGGAGTGTAATCTCCACCACGCCGGTGACCGAGCCTCGCCCCGCACTCAACTTTGCGAACACACAGCGGAGTCCGCCCTGAGTGGAATCAGACGCGTACCAGTCGGTTTGAAACGCGTCCTCAGGTGGAACCAACTCGGTCAGACTCACCTTGATGCCAATGGTCGCTCCGTCACGGAGCAGGACCACACCAGGTTGCGGCGTCTCCGTCTTCGCGATTGAGCTTTCGGACTTTGCCATCGAACTGATCAAGCTAGGACGACAGGTCGAGTGCGTCTAGTCGAACATGCCTCACCGATTTCATCGTTCAATCTGCGTCTTCGAGGCTCGCAGGACTCGAACCTCCGCGCCGGCTTGAGGCGTTGGATGCGATGATGGCGCCAAGAGAAGTGGCAGTGAGAAATCGTCAGCGCGGATCTCGGTCACGCGCACAACACAGTTCGTCTTCGACGCTGACGCGGCAAACCGGTAGAGCACGCGCGCCTCGCCGTCCCCGGAGCCACACGACATGCGACGAATCGCTCTCGGCCTCACCGCCACCGCTCTCACCTTCGCCGGCTGCGCCAAAGAAGCCGTGAAAGAAGAGCCGAAGGTCACCACGCCGGCGCCTGCTCCGGCGGCGCCGCCTCCTGCACCGAAGCCGACGTTCGACCGCCTCTCGCGCCTCGACTTCAACGTGCGCGCGCAGGAGCGCTTCCTTCCCTTCTTCTGGCGCGACGACAACGACGGCAACAAGGCGCTCGAGCCGGCCGAGCTCGCCGTGCTGTGGGGCCCGCAGAACGCGCAGCGCTCCACCTTCGTCGACGACAAGGGCAACTTCACCCAGACGTTCGTCGACGCCTACGAGTCGATGGTGAAGGCCGCTGACGACAAGGCCGCCAGCCCCGACGAGCAGAAACGCCTCGGCCTCGTGCGCCTCGAGCTCTCGCAGGGCCGCCCGACGCTCGTCGAGACCGACTTGACGAAGGGCACCGACGAAGACCGCGCCATCATCAAGCACGTCTTCGCCGCGGCGAACGCCATCGAGCGCATTCACGGCAAGCAGCTCGGCACCGACACCATGGAGGCGAAGGACGCCGCGTCGAAGGCCCTCATCCACCGCAACCAGGGCCCGTTCTGCGTCGCTCCGAAGACCGAGAAGGACGAGGCGTGCACCGCGATTTCGCCGAAGCCCAAGCAGCTCTCGGGCCTGTACCCGGCCGCCGTGCAGGCCGACGCGAAGTTCTGCGACAAGCTCGCGAAGGAGAAGAACGCGAAGGACCTGATGGGCCACTTCTCGGTCGTCGTCGCCGACGGCGCGGGCTTCAAGGCCGTGCCGTACAGCGAGTTCTACAAGGCCGAGATGGAGTCGGTCGCCACCTCGCTCGAGGCCGCCGCCACCGCCATCACCTCGCCGGGAGAGGCCGCGTTCCAGAAGTACCTGCGCGCGGCCGCGAGCTCGTTCCGCACCAACGACTGGGAGCCCGCGAACGAGGCCTGGGTCGCGATGGGGCCGACGAACTCGAAGTGGTACCTGCGCATCGCTCCGGACGAGGTCTATTACGAGCCCTGCGCGTGGAAGGCGGGCTTCGCGGTCAGCTTCGCGCGCATCAACATGGACTCGCTGGCGTGGCAGCAGAAGCTCGAGCCGGTGAAGGGCGACATGGAGAAGGCCCTCGCGACGCTCGCCGGCCCTCCGTACAAAGCGCGCGACGTGAAGTTCAAGCTGCCCGACTTCATCGACATCGTGCTCAACGCCGGTGACGCGCGGCCGGCCCACGGCGCCACCATCGGCCAGTCGCTGCCGAACTGGGGCAAGGTCGCCGAGAAGGGCGGCCGCACCGTCGCCATGACGAACCTGTACACCGACCTCGACAGCCAGAAGGCGCTCGAGGCGCAGATGGCGTCGCTGTTCTGCCCCTCGCTGATGACGAAGGCCACCACCGACGCCAAGCCCGCCGTGATGAGCGTCGTGCTGCACGAGGCCGCGCACAACCTGGGCCCGAGCCACGAGTACAAGGTGAAGGGCAAAGAAGACGACGAGGTCTTCGGCGGTCCGCTCGCCTCGACGATGGAGGAGCTCAAGGCCCAGACGGCCGCGCTCTACTTCTCGCAGTGGCTCGTCACGAAGAACGTCATCACGCAGGCCGAGGCCGACGCTGCGGCCGTGCGCGATGTCGCGTGGGGCTTCGGGCACATCAGCCGCGGCATGTACACGGCTGACAACAAGCCGCGGAACTACAGCCACCTCGCGTCGATTCAGATGGGCACGCTCACCAAGGCCGGCGTGCTGGTGTTCAAGGCCGATGAGAAGGCCGCCAACGGTACCGACGTGGGCTGCTTCGATGTCGACTTCGCGAAGTGGAAGCCCGCGGTCGACGCGCTCGCCAAGCGGGTGCTGATGGCCAAGGGCAAGGGCGACAAGAAAGACGCCGAGGCCATGGTGGCCGAGTTCGTCGACGGTAAGGACGACTGGGCCAAGCGCCGCGAGCTCATCACCGAGCGGTGGCTGCGGGCTCCGAAGGCGACGTTCGTGTACGCGGTGAAGTGAACGTCGTCGGCAGCGCGGCTCCGTCATCGAGCACGGAGCCGCGGTCGGCGATGGCGCGTCGTGGTCTCAGCCGGCGCTCCGTGAGCGACGCCACTCCGGAAACCCACCACGACGCACTGTGACAGCCGACATGCTTCGCGTGCCGGGCCGCGTCCACTATCTGCGGCGGGTGCGCGTTCTCCTGCTCGCCGCTCTCCTGCTCGTCGCGTGCGGCACCCGCACGGCTCCCACCACCGAGCTGACGTGCAGCGCGCCGATGTTCGGCCGCCTCGTCACACAGACCGGCCTCACCGACTCCCAGTGCCGGCCCTCGTGTGGCTGCGGCGCGGACTCCTTCACGCCGACCGAGTTCACCACCGACCGCCTCGAGCGGCTGGCGCAGTGGCGGTTGCTCGACGCTCCGCCCGACGTGAGCGTCGACCCATTCTCCCAGCCCGCGCCCGCGCGCGTCGAGGGCGTCTGCGCGGTGCACGTCGTCGACGAGGGCGCGAAGACGTATCGGCTCGTGACGCACGCGACGCAGGCCGAAGCCACCGCCGCGGGAGGCCGCGTCACGCACCTCGACCCGTGCGGCGCCTGCTCGACGCTCGCCGACCTCGCGGTCTTCGGTCGCGAAGCCGACCTCGGCCGCCGTGTGCAGGATTGTGGCGTGAAGACGGTCGCCGCCGGGCTCGAAGCGAACATCACCTGCCTTCAAGAGCTGGGCTTCACGCCGGCCTGCGCCCGCATCTGGGGCTACAGCACCCGCTTCACGCGCGGGAAGTGTCTGGGCACCTGCTTCACGCTGCTCGACGCGCCGTACCACCTGGCCGATGGTGGCGTGAACGAGTGCCTCGCGTGCGACGAGAGAGAGGGCGCCTCGACTCTGCGCGCCGCCGCCGGCCGTACGCGGCGCAACACCGGAGTGCCCTCAGCCGTGTGCCTGCCCTGTGGCTCCGTCGCGCGCGTGGCGCACGACTGGTAACCCGCACGTTCAAGGCGTCGGCAGCCGCAGCACCGTCACTTCGCCGAAGTCATTCACGTCGACGGTGGTGGTGACGAGCCCCGGCCCGCAGCCCGAGGTGCAGTTGATGGGCTCGAGCCGAACCGTACGCGTGACGGGCGGCGTGAAGCCCGTCGCCGGCAGCACGCTGCGGTTGAGGCGAATGAACGCCGCTGGAAACGCCATGTGCTGGTTGGTTTCGTTGCAGGTCACCCGCATCGAGCCCACGGTGACGCCGTCGACCTTCACCTGCATCGTGATTCGCCCGATGGCGGTACAGTAGCCGGTCGCCGAGGCCATGATGACGATGGTGCCGCCCGCATCGAGGAAGGTGCCCTCGAGAAAGCCCGGGCCGAAGTTGGTGGTGGGGGCGTTGATGACGGGCGCTGCCACGCCGAAGCGCGTCGAGGTGATGCCGGTGCCGTCGGCCAGCGCGAGGCCGTTCGCGGTGATGGTGCTGGTGCCGACCGCGCCCACCTTCTGCTCGAGCCAGGTCTTGAGCTGGTTGAAGTTGCCGTTCACGTCGCTCGCGAAGGCCGGCTCGTCGGCGTTGAAGGTGACGAGCTGCGCCCACGCCAGGCTGCTGACGAGCGCGACGGCCACGGCTGGCCACGCCCAGCGGCGTCGAGGGGAACGGTCGACGTGTGCCCGAAGCATGTCGAGTTGGGTGCGAAGTTCGGCGAGGTCTCGTTGCAGGTCGTCGTTCGGCAATGGGGCTCCAGAGCAGGCGAGGCATGACAGGTGGCCCGGGGGCGCAAGGCGTTACACGAACCCGCCTGACGAGCTCGCGTCACTCCGCTACAACGCGCGCATGCCATCGACCCTGTGCATCGTGCGTCACGGACAGAGCAGCTGGAACGAGAAGAACCTCTTCACGGGTTGGGTCGACGTCGACTTGACCGCGCAAGGCGAGGCCGAGGCCCGCAACGCCGGCGCGCTGATGAAGAAGGCCGGCCTGTGGTTCGACACGGGCCACACGTCGCTGCTCTCTCGCGCGGTGCGAACGGCGAACCTCGCGCTGCAAGAGCTCGGGCAGGTGTGGCTGCCGGTGAATCGCACCTGGCGCCTCAATGAGCGGCACTACGGCGACCTGCAGGGCAAGGACAAGGTCGAGATGGTGAACCAGTTCGGCAAGGAGCAGGTGCAGCTGTGGCGTCGCAGCTACGACGTGCCGCCGCCGGCCGTGAAGCCGGGCCACGAGTTCCACCCGGGCAACGACCAGCGCTACCGCGCGCTCGCGCAAGACGCGCTGCCCACCTCGGAGTGCCTCAAAGACGTCGTCGCCCGCGTGCTGCCGTACTGGCACGACTTCGTGGTGCCGCAGCTGCGCGCCGGGCAGAGCGTCGTCATCGTCGCGCACGGCAACTCGCTGCGCGCGCTGGTGAAGTACCTCGAGCACATCTCCGACAACGACATCGTCGAGCTCAACATCCCCACGGGCATGCCGCGCCTGTACCGCTTCAAGGACGACCTCTCGTTCGCCGAGGCGCCGCGGTACCTCGATGAGGCCGCCGCAAAGGCTGGAGCCGCCGCCGTCGCGAAGCAGACCGGGTGATGTCGAGCCGCAATAATCTCGACGCGCTGGTTCCAAGAGGGCTCGACGGCGCACGACGCGCCTGGCTCGGGAGCATGGCGATGCGCGGAGTGCTGCTGGTGCTGTTGGTGACGGGCTGCAACGTCGGCGTTCAGGCCGGTGGCTGCGAGCCTGGAAGCTGCGTCGGTTGTTGCAACTCGTCGGGTCAGTGCGTCAGCGGCATCGAGCCCCAAGCCTGTGGTTCGGCCGGCTCTGCCTGTTCGAACTGCATGTTGTCTGGCCTCACCTGCCAGCTGGGCCAGTGCGTTCAATCGTTCGGCGTCGGCGGTGGCGGTGGCTCGGCCGGTCTGGGCGGCGGCTCGAGCGCCGGTGGCAGGGCGGGCGGCGGCTCGGCGGGTGGTGGGTTCGTGACGGCGGGCGGCGCGAGCGGCGCGTGTGGACCATCGACGTGCTCCGGCTGCTGCGCCTCGGGGACCTGTCAGCTCGGGGTCTTCGACACCGAGTGCGGCACCAACGGCGGCGTGTGCGGCGCGTGCACCGGAGTGCATTGCGTCGCCCTTCCGAAAACCGTGGACGGTGGCTCGCAGGGTGGCCAGTGCCTCTCGGGAACGGGCGGAGGCTCGGCCACGTGCACGGTCGGCTGTGACGCGGGCGTCGGTGAGCGGCCTGTCCTCATCAGCGCGGCCGCAACACCCTCTGGGCTCATCGACGGCGGCGTCATCACCCTCACCATCGAGGCGACGTCGCGGTCGCCGGTGAACTTCTTCAACGGCAGCTTCAGCGGGCCGAACGGCAACATCTGGGGCGGCGGCTCGGGAGTGACCTTCACCGAAGTCTCACCCGGCAGGTGGCGGTACTCACGCACCGACACCATCAACGCCTTCGCGCCGAGCGGCACGTACTCGTACACGGACCTGTCGGTCGAGAATCAGGCGCAGCTCACCTCGGCGGTGTGGCCGAACCCTGTGACCGTGAGCGTGACGAACACGCGCACGAGTGGGCCGCCCGTCATCACCAGCGTCGCCGCGACACCGTCGGCCCTCTTCGATGGCGGCGTCATCACGCTCACCGTCGTCGCCACGTCACAGGCTCCGGTGAACTGGTTCAACGGCAGCTTCAGCGGGCCGAACGGCAACATCTGGGGTGGCGGCTCCGGAGTGACCTTCACCGAAATCTCTCCCGGCACCTGGCGGTACTCGCGCACCGACACCATCAACGCCTTCGCGCCGAGCGGCACGTACTCGTACACGAACCTGTCGGTCGAGAATCAGGCGCAGCTCAGGTCGACGGTGTGGCCGAACCCCGTGAACGTGAGCGTCACCAACCGCTGATCAACCGATGCCGCTGGTTCCGATGGCGGCGACACTTTCCTG
>JBEOKA010000041.1:0-6777 GCA_040275325.1 Myxococcaceae bacterium
CCGCGTCGGCGGTCGCTTCCGCGCACACCTCGGCTTTGCCTTCACGACGCACCACCCGCACCAGCTTACCCCTTCGCGAACACGGTCCCATGGGAGCCGGGCTCGAGGGCCTCTGCGAGAATCGACGAGTCAGGCGTGAGGCCGACGATGTGAATCGCGTCGATGCCCTCGTCGAGCATGGCCAGGCTCTCTTCGACCTTGGGAATCATGCCGCCCTGAATGACGCCGGCTGCGATCTGCGCCTTCGCTTCTGCAGGCGTGAGCCGCGGAATGCGCGTGGCGGGGTCGTTCTTGTCGCGCAGCACGCCGGGCACGTTCGAGACGAGTAGCAGCTTCGCCGCGCGCAGCTTGCCGGCCACCCGCGTCGCCACGGTGTCGGCGTTCACGTTGAACACGCGGCCGTGCACGTCACCGGCGAGCGAGCCGAGGGCGACGACGACGCCGCGCTCCGAGAGCGTCTCGAGCAACGTCACGTTCACCGCAGCAATGTCACCGACGAGCCCGTAGTCGACTGGCGCCTCGAGGCCCGCGACCTGCACGGGAGGACGGCGGCTCGCATCGACGAGGCCGGCAGAGACACCGGTCGTGCAGAGCGCAGGAACTCCGGCCAGGCGCAGCGCGCTCGCGACGTTGACCGAGACCTGCCCGGCGAGCGTCATCTTCATCACCTCGAGCGTCGCGTCGTCGGTGACGCGCTGGCCTGCGACCTGCTTCGTCTCGAGGCCCAGCTTCTTCGCCAGCTCGGTCGCCTGCGGCCCGCCGCCGTGAACGACGCAGACCTTGATGCCCGCGTCGAGGAACGCCTTCACCGCGACGCCGACGGTGCGTGAGAGCCGCGCGACATCCATCGCGAGCTCGCCGCCAATCTTCACCACGAACCACCGATTCCGGAATGCCGAGAGGTCAGCCACGGGCGCGCGCCTAGCACGCTTGACGGCCGGCTGATCAGAACGAGATGCCGGGCCACGTCGGCAGCGGAGCGTCGGCCTTCGCCGGCAGCAACACCGCGAGCGGGTACGTGCACGACTGGCCCATGAGGATGCCGGCCGGGCGGTGGTTGCCACTCGAGCGAATTCCACCGAAGGGCAGCCGCCCGCTCGCTCCGGCGCTCGAGCGGTTCCAGTGCAGCACGCCGACGCGCACCTCATCGACGCAGCGCTCGAACGTCTCCTGGCTCTGGGTGAACACGGCGGCCGAGAGCCCGAACTCGGTGTCGTTGGCGACGGTGATGGCTTCTTCGAGCGAGTCGACGGTGATGACGGCGAGGTCTGGCGCGAACAGCTCGGTGTCGGTGTAGCCCGCGACCGACTTCACGCCCGAGCGCGCGACGTGCACCGCGGGGCGAACGTAGAAGCCGCTCTTGCCCGTCTCGAGCGCGCCACCCGGAGCGACCGCCTCGAACCCCGCGCTCACCGCCTTCTGCTGCGCCGCGAGCAGGTGCTTTCGCGTCGCCTCAGAAATCACGGGCCCCATGAAGACGCCGTCGTCGAACACATGGCCGACCTTCACGCTCTTCGCCGCCGCAGCGAGCCGCTCGATGAGCCGGGCCGCGATGCCCTTCGTGACGATGACGCGTGAGGTTGCGGTGCAGCGCTGACCGGCCGTCGCGAAGCCGGAGAACGCGAGCTCTCGCACCGTGCGCTCGAGGTCGCAGTCATCCATCACGAGGCTGGCGTTCTTTCCGCCGAGCTCGAGCGCGACGAGCAGACCGGGTCGATGCGCGTTCGCCGCGACGATGCGCTGACCGACGGGGACGGAGCCCGTGAACAGAATCGCGTCGATACCCGCGTGCGTGACCAGCTTCTCGGCCGTCGGAACAGCGCCCTGCACGACGTTGAACACACCAGCCGGAAAGCCCGCCGCCTCGAAACACTTCGCCATCAACACGGCCGTGCCCGCGCCCTTGTCAGACGGCTTGAAGACGACGGTGTTGCCCATCAACAACGCGGGCACGATCTGCCCATTGGGGAGATGCCCGGGGAAGTTGAACGGCCCGATGACGGCCGCGACGCCGTGCGGGCGGTGGCGAATCTCTCCAGGCAGGTCGGCGATGGTGACGTCGTGAACGAACGCCGCGCCTTCACCGAGCGAGACGTCGACCTTGCTCACCATCGCGCCGACTTCGGTCTTCGCTTCCCAGAGCGGCTTGCCGATCTCCCGGGCGATGACGCGCGCCAGCTCGTCGGTGTTGGCCTTGAGCTGCGCCTGGTACTTCTTCAGGAGCTCTGCGCGCGCGGCCTGACCGAGCCTGCGCCACGAGGGGAACGCCGAGCGTGCAGCGCTCACCGCCTCGTCGACGTGCGCGAGCGACCAAGAGTGCCGCCCGACGACGTCCGATTGATCAGCTGGGCTGCGAACCTCGATGACACCGTCGGCCTGAGCAGGCGCGACGAACCGGCCAGCGATGAAGTCGGAGGACATGCCGACTTCCTATGCTCACTTCTTCTTGGCGTCTTTCGCCGCAGCGGGCGCCTCGACCTCGGCATCGGGCGTGGGCTTGGCCTTCTTCTTTCCGGTGGCCTGCGCCGACGTGGTCACGCCGTTCGCGGGCGGAGCAGCCTCGGCTCCAGCAGCGGGAGCAGGTGCAGGCGCAGGTGCCGGAGCGGGCGTCTGGGCGAGAACGGGGAGCGCAAACAGGGACAACGCGAGGACTCGGGCTTTCATGGGGGCTCCTCAAAGGGGACGGCGGCTTCGACGAAGTGGCCGAAAACTCATTCAGGCCTGAAAACGCGGCTATCCTGCCGGAAACCATGGGCTCTTCCGATCTCCTTTCTCGCGTCGATGCGTGTGTCGCGACCATTCGCCAGAAGGCTCCCGGCTTCGCGCCGAAGGTGGGCCTCATTCTCGGCAGTGGTCTCGGTGCATTCGCCGACAGCCTCGAGCGTTCTGTCGTCATCCCCTACTCCGAGCTGCCCGACTTCCCGCGGTCGTCCGTCATCGGTCACGCCGGCAAGCTGGTGCTCGGGTTTCATCAGGGCCTGCCCGTCGTCACGATGCAGGGGCGCGTGCACTTCTACGAGGGCTACGAGCCGTGGCAGGTCGGGTTTCCTGCGCGCGTGCTGTGCCGCCTCGGCATCAAGGCGCTCGTCGTCACCAACGCGGCGGGCGGCATCAACACCAACTTCCAGGTCGGCGACCTGATGGCCATCACCGACCACTTGAACCTCGCTGGCTACAACCCGTTGGTGGGGCCGAACGAAGACGCGCTGGGTCCACGCTTCCCCGACATGAGCCACGCGTACGACCCGGTGTTCCTCGAGACGCTGCGCGCGGCGGCGAAGACCGAGCAGGTCGCGATTCGGGAAGGCGTGTACGTGAGCCTGTCAGGCCCGAGCTACGAGACGCCGGCCGAGATTCGCATGCTGCGCACGCTGGGCGCCGACGCGGTGGGCATGAGCACCGTGCCCGAGGTCATCGTCGCGGCGCACATGGGCGTGAAGGTCGCCGGCATCTCGTGCATCACCAACCTCGCGGCGGGGCTGTCGAAGCAGAAGCTCTCGCACACCGAGGTCTCCGAGACGGCCGACCGCGTGAAGGACGTGTTCTCGCGGCTGCTCACGCGTTTCTTGTCGAACCTCGGCAAGTCGCTCTAAGCGCTTCGAACGAAAAGGGACTCACCCACCATGGCCGACAACCGAAAGAAGCTCGAGCTGCTCAAGAAGATGCGCGGAGACGAGCGCCGCGATTCTCCGCGTGTGCCGATGACGTTCCTGCTGCGCGACATCGCGAACCCGAAGGCCGGCTGGGAGGAGCGTCACGGCGACCTCTCGATCGGCGGCATCGCGTGGCGCGGCAAGACGCCTCCGCACGGAACGAGCGTCGACGTGCGCTTCCGGCTCATGGGCATTCCGAAGGAGATCCACTGCAAGGGTGAGATCATTCGCGTCGTCGACCAGGGCCAGACCATCGAGTTCCGCGTGCGGTTCACCGAGCTCGAGGTGAATGCCGAGCTGGCCATCGCGAAGTACCTCGACGACTGGATCGAAACGAACGCCTGATGGGCTGGGAGCGTCGCGAGGTCACGTGGTTCTCGCCCGCCATCGGTGAACGTTTTCGCCCGCTCGGCCTCGAAGGTGCGGGCGAGCTGGCGTGGAACGAGGCCGGCATTCTGATGACAGGACCGGTGCGTTCTCAGGTCGCCGCGATGGCCGTCGGCGCGGTTGGTGTCGCACTCGGCTTCGCCCTCGGCCTGGGTATTGGAGTACTCCTGCCGAGCGCCGAGGCCGCGGCGGTGTTGATGTTCGGTGGCGCGATTGTGGGAGCGATCGCTGGTGTGCGGATCAGCACGCGGATCATCAAGCCCAGGGTCACGTCCTTCAGCGTCGCGTGGGCGCGGGTGGCGAACCTCGACCTCGCCCGCGGCCTGCCGTACTTCGTCTCGATGGATGACCCCACGGGGTCGGTGCACTTCGCGCTCGGGAAACACGAGCTTCGACCGGGCGGACACGTCGCAGATCAGCTTCTCCCCGAGCACCGAGCACTGTTGGAGTTGCTCAGGCGCACCGACGAGGCGTCGAGAAGCGTCGAGGGCACCGCTGGTCGCGAACTCGGCAGCTGACCATCAGCCGCGGCGATCGGAGAAGAGGCGAAAGCCGAGCGTGGCTGACGCGCTCCACTCGAGCGGAGTCCCGGCGCGCCACCACGCTTCACCCTTCGCCGACAGCACGAGCGGTTGGTCGTTGATCGCGAGCAGCACGAGGCCAGCCTCCAACTGACTGCGCACCTGCGACGACCAGCTCACGTTCGCGCCGTCGAGCTTCAACACCGCGCCGCCCACGGTGCTGCTGCGAACGTATGCGTGGCCATCGTTCGTCTCGGCCGAGAAGAAGAGCAGCCCGCCAGTGAGTGGCATGACGTCGTGTTGGAGCGCGCCCTCGAAGCTCGCCACGCGATGCTGCGCCACGGGCCCGAACCCAAGGTGAAACTGATTCGTCTCGGCGCGAACGGGGTCGAAGAGAAACCCGAACCGCGCGGTCTCGAGCGCCCACGCCTCGGTCGGCCGCATCGCCCACTCGAAGCGCGCGACGCTGCCCGCGAGCCCGATGTCGAAGGGGAACGGCAAGCGCATCACCGGAATCGTCGGCAGCGTGAGGCTCGTGTCGGCAGCGTGACGGCGAAAGACGAACTCCCACGCGGTGGCGTCGACGCGCGCGACCCGCGGCTGCCACTGCGTGCCCGCGAAGCGATGGAGCGACAACCACGTCGAGTCGGCTTTGCTCCAGCTCGGCCGATCACGGCGCATTCGCAAGTCGACCGACACGGCGCCTTCGACACCGAACGAGCTGAAGCGACTCGCGCCCGCGACCTCGAAGCCGCGCCACGGGTCGAAGCACGTCGAGAACGACCGGAGCGGCTCCGTCGTGTCGACGCACGGGTTCGCCGCGGCCAGCACCGTGAGCGTGAACGCGAACACCATCAGCCTCGTGGGCCCGAGAGCTCGAGCGCGTGGCGACGCTCAGGAGCCCAGAGACTGAAGCGCAAGCCAGTGAGCCCACTCACTTCGAAGCCCGGCAACGCAGGCACATCGGTTCGATACGCGCCACGCACCTCGGCGAGGAACGTCACCGGGTAGTCGTTGAGCGCGAAGACAATCGCCTCGTAGCCGAGTCTCGCCTTCACGCGCAGGCCCGGGTCCTGACCGATTCGCTGCTCCCACAACGCGGAGCCGACGAGGTGGTGATGCCCATTCGTGTCGAGCGTGAAGTCGCCCTCGAGCGCCGCGGCCGGCCGAAACGCCCACTGCTTGCCGCTCGTCTCGTATTCGACGCCGGGCCCGAAGCGCACGCGCAGGTACGACTCGAGATCCTTCGAGGTCCACAGGTCGATGGCGGCGTCGAGCTCCACCGGCGCGAAGAAGACCTTGCCGCCGAGCGCTTCGAGGTGACCGGCTTCGACGCCCCACGAGACGGCCAGCGGAATGTCGAAGCGGCGCGGCGTGCCGAGAAACGTCGTCAGGTACAGCGGCGCGCGGGTGATGCGACGACTCGAGCCGATGCTCACGGCATTGCCTTCGAAGCGAACGTCGGAGCCCAGCCACGCGCTCCCCTCGAGCAGGCGCACGCGCCAGACCGCGTCGTCCGATTCCCAGCTGATGAAGGTGCCGAGCTCGGCGAAGCCACGGCCGAGGCCACCCTGCCCATCGGGCCGGAAGAAGGGACTCCACGCGCCGCCGAAGAAGACACGCCGGCTCAGGTCGAACACCACCTGCATCACGCGGCCTCGTTCATCGCGGTACCAGCCGGGCTTCGTCTCGGCGATGGCCTCTTCGAAGGGCCACTCATCGTGGCGAAGGTCGTCGTTGCGCTCGCAGAACGAGGTGCGCTCGAGCTCGACGTCGAGCATCACGTCATCGCTGTCGAGCTGACCATCGGGCGCGGCGAGGCAGGTGTGCGCGTCGTGGTCGCACTGCACGCGAAATCGACCGGTCGGGTTCTTCGCGGTCGGTTTCAGTTGCACGCACTTCACGGGCTGGTCGAAGCGCAGCCGCTTTCGCTGCGAGGCCTCGACGGGAATCACCTGCACCTCAGCCAGGTTTGCGAGCAGCACCGACACCGAGAGCGCGAGCATGGGCCGCAGGCGTGCGAATGACGGGCCCAGTGCAGCCCCGCAAGAGCACGTCGTGCGCTGCGCGAGTTCGTGCGCAAGGCCTCACCTGTCGCGTCTTCACCGGGAAAGTGGCGTAGGAGCGCCGTCATGAACGTTCGGCTGCTCGTGCTCGTCGCCGCCCTGGCCCTCGGGTGTCCCACTCCCGCGCCGCTCTGTGACACCCAGAAGTGC
>JBEOKA010000042.1:0-5324 GCA_040275325.1 Myxococcaceae bacterium
CATCGCCGACGGCGTGCGAACGCCGAACACCGTCACCCAGGTGGCGCCCTCGAACCCCGTCGGAACGATCAGCGGCGTCGTCGCCAACACGAAGTTCACCGGCCTCGCCGACGTCAGCGTGCTGCTGGTGCTTGGCTCGGGCTTCACCACCGCCATCAAGTCGTCGGCCGAGGGCGCCTTCCGCTTCGCCAACGTGCCCGCGGGCTCGAGCGGTCAGCTCATCTTCTCGAAGGAGGGCTTCGGCTCGGTGCGTGTGCCGGTGACGGTGCCGGTGAGCGGCGGCAACGTGCCGGTGAACGACGCGAACGCGAACACGGGCGTGATCATGCTGCTCGAGCTCAACGGCTCGGTGAAGTACCAGGTGCAGACGGCGAACGGCCGGCCCGCGAAGGCGGTGAAGGCGTTCCTCGAGGTGAACCCCGCAGGCTTCCAGCTCACCACGGGCACGGGCTACGGCACCTCGCTGGGCCAGCTCTCGTTCGAAGGCACCGCCGATGACACGGGCGCGCTGACGTTCATGAACGTGCCGGCGCCGACCGAGCTCGCGCGCACCACGGGCGGCCAGAACAACTACACGCTCGTCATCGCGGGCCTCGACGAAGACGGCGACGGTGAGAACGAGTTCAACGGCCTCGTCGACAACCGCTCGGGCCGCGACTTCTTCACCACCGGCGTGCCGACGCTGCGCCTGCCCGACAACCGCGCCGGTGGCGCCCCCTCCATCGTCGCCACCAACGTCGAGAGCCTTCTCGGCACCCTCTCACCCGTGCGCAACCTGCTGCGCCCCACCGAGAGCATCTACGTCGTCTTCAACCAGCCCATCGCCGAGCGTTCGCTGGTCGTGCGCGCCACGCAGGAAGACTGCTCGACGGTGGTGAACACCAGTGTCGTCGTGAAGGGCAACGTGCTGCAGATCTCGGCGGCCGGGAACGGCTGGACGATCGGCGAGAAGCACAACCTGCTCATTCGCGCGACGGGCACCGAGGCGGGCGGCGCGACCCAGACGGCCTCGTTCACCGGCTTCGTGTTCGGCGGTGAGCTCGCGACCCCGAAGGCCCCCACCACCGCCGCGTTCTCGATCAAGCGCGCGATGGGCAACATGTCGAACGACATTCTCAACGGCGACACGCTCATCATCACGTTCGACGTGCCGCTCCGTCGCGTCTCGACGAACGGCTTCTTCCAGTGGAACTTCGACCTGAACATGATGGGCGGCGTCAACGCGATGGACTTTGGCGAGTTCGGCAGCACGGGCGGCTTCGCGTTCGCGCCCGACGAGCCGACGATCGACCCGCTCAACAGCCAGTTCTCGTGCCTCGCCTCGAACTACACGCGCCGCTGGAAGGGCACGATCTCGAGCCTGCCCGTCACCGGCATTCCGCGTGGCACGCAGGCGCGCGTGGTGCTGCCCATCGTCGCCTCGGGTGAAGGCGGCTACCAGACGATCTGGGGCGTGCCCTTCACGGGCCCGCAGACCGGCATTCCCACCGTCCTCCCGTAACCGGAGTCGCCCTTGGTCCTCGGCTTCGCGCTCGCTGGTTTGCTGCAGGTCGCTTCGGTGCACCTGCAGCCCGGCGTGGCGCGGCCGGGTGACGCGGTGCTGGTGACGGTGCTCGGGGTGACGAAGCAGCCGACGGGAAAGCTCGGGCCCGACAGCCTCGACTTCCTGCCCATCGCCGATGGCTTTCAGGCGCTGGTGGGGCTGTCGGTCGAGGCCTCGCTGGGCACCCGAACGCTGACGGTCGAGCTGATCCCCGAGGGAGGCTCCGAGACGACCATCATCGGCGCGCTCGACGTGATCGACCCGGGCTGGCCGAAGCGCGAGCTCAAAGTCGCGAAGAAGTTCACCAGCCCCTCGAAGAACGAACAGCTGCGCTCGGCGAGAGACACGAAGGCGTTCTCCGACGCGTTCGACGTCGACTTGGAGCCGTGGCTGTTCTCGCAAGACTTCGTCTGGCCCAGGCCGAAGGACATCACCGCGCCGTTCGGCGATCTGCGCCTGATGAACGGCAAGAAGAAGAGCCAGCACTTCGGCACCGATCTCGACGGCAACACCGGAGACCCGATCACCGCCGCCAACGCTGGCGAGGTGGTGATGGTGCGCGACTGCTTCGCCTCGGGGAACACGGTGCTCATTCACCACGGAGGCCGGCTCTTCACGGCCTACTTCCACCTCTCGAAGTTCGAGGTGAAAGAGGGCGACCTCGTGCAGCCCGGTCAGCGCATCGGCCTCGTGGGAAAGACGGGGCGCGTGACGGGCCCGCACCTGCACTTCGGCGTGAAGCTCGATGGCCGCTGGGTCGACCCCGCGAGCGTGCTCGGCCTGAAGTTCTTCGAGCTCTCGCCCGCCCTGCCCGTCGTCACCGAGCCCGTCGGCGGCTGACGCGCTACTTGTCGTTCCACTTCGCGGGGCGCTTCTCGAGGAAGGCCGTGACGCCTTCCGCCGCGTCCTCCGTGAGCACGTTGAGCGAGAGCTGGCTCGCGAGGAACTCGACCGCCTGACCCAACGGCAGATCTTCGGCCGTGAAGAAGGCGCGGCGGCCCAGCCCCAGAATCGCCTGGCTCTTGCCCGCGAGCTTGTCGGCCAGCGTCTTCGTGGCGACGTCGAGCTCGGCGGCCGGCACCACGCGGTTCACCAGGCCCCACTCCATCGCCTGCTGCGCCGTGAGCCGATCTCCCGTCAGCACCAGCTCGAGCGCACGTTTGCGGCCGAGGTGCCGCTGCAAGAGCGCCATCAACATCATCGGGAAGAGCCCGCGATCGATCTCGGGAGTTCCAAAGCCCGCGTCAGCCGAAGCGACTGCGAGATCGCACGCGAGCACCAACCCGATGCCTCCCGCCAGCGCATGCCCGTTCACCCGCGCGATGGTGGGCTTCTTCACCTGCTGGAACTTCTGGAGCAGCAGCCCGTAGCCGCGGCGCCCTTCGTGGCCCGAGAGAAACCCGTCTCCGGTCATGCCGCCGAGATCGCCACCTGCGCAGAAGACCTTCTGACCCGCGCCGGTGAGCACGACACAACGAACGGCCGCGTCGGCATCAGCGCGCTCGAGCCCTTCGATCAGCTGCTGCACGACGAGCGGAGAGAGCGCATTTCGCGCCGCCTCCCGATCGATCGTCAGTCTCGCCGTGCCGCCCTCGACTTCGTACCTGACTTCGCGCTGGTCCATGGAGCTGCCTCACTGGGAATCGCTTCGGGCGCCACCACCGGCGCGCCTTCGACCGGCCGCGCGTGCACGACGCCGCGCAGGAACGTCTCGGCGACCTGATCGCTGGCGCGCTGGAGCACGTCGTCGCGCCGCTCCATGAGCCCCATCACGAAGGTGGTGAGCCCCATCTCGATGGAGCCAAAGAGCAGCGCCGCCGCCAGCTTCGGGTCGAGGTGCGCGGCCATCTCTCCACGGGCCTGCGCCTCGGCGAAGATCGACGTCGCCAGCTCGATCACGCTCGTGAACGCGCCGCCACGGTTGACGGCACCTCCAGACGGGCTGCGGCCCACCTCGAGGATCAGCACCTTCACGCCGCGGGGATCACGGCGGTACGCCTCGAAGGCCACGTGCACGACGCTGCGAATGCGCGCCTCGAAGCCCGCCTCGTGCGACAGCGCCGCCTGCACGCGCGACAAGAAGCCCTGCCAGCCGCTCTCGAACACCGAGCCGAGCAGCTCATCCTTGTCCTTGAAGTAGTGGTACACGAGCCCGTAGGCGACCCCTGCCTCGCGGGCCACGTCGGCGATGCGGCAGCCCTGAAAGCCCTTGCGCGAGAACACCTCGACGGCGGCTCGCAGAATCGTCTTTCGGCGCTCGGCCTCGCGCTCGTTCCTCGGAAGCTTCGTCACTCGCCTGGTCGCCACGATCCGTCGCTCGTTGATTTGAGAATCAGCGAACGGACCGTAGCCGAACGTGGGCGACGAGCAAGCAGCTCGGGGTTACTCGATGGTTCCCGAGATGTCGCCGGCCGAGAACTTCACGATGTGGCCGCCGAGGGGCGACGCGGTGAACTCGCAGATGACAGGAACGGTGTAGCGCAGCGGCGTCTGACGGCGGGGCAGCTGCTCGGCCGGAGGCAGGTTGGGATCACGCGCGTCGAGAATGGCCAGGTCGATTCGACGGCCGGCTGGGTAGGTGAACGCGATGCCCGTCTTCCCGCCCCCGAGGTTCTGCACGAGCACGGGAGGGTCGCCGGGGTCTCCGATCGACCTGCCGTCGCCGACGCCACAGCCGTCGGAGTCGGCGTTCTGGGCGATGCTGTTGTACCAGGGGTCAGCGATTCGAACGCTGGTTCGGTAGAAGCCCGCACCCGTCGTTCCCGTCGGCACCGCACGATCGCACAGCGACGACATGCGGTCGGGGCACTCGAAGTTGAAGGGGCCAGGCGGGTTGAAGGCGCTCAAGATCGGGGCGGGGTTCGCGACGTCTTCAGGCGCGGGAATCCCCGTCCACAGGATCTTCTCTTGAGTCCAGATGAGGGTGCTGGCGTCCCACCTGTTGTTCTTGCCGGTCCACCGCTTGTCGCCGTTCACGTCGACGAAGCGCTCATCGCTGTCCCACGTGCCGTTGTCGTTGGTGTCGACGAAGGGCTCGGTGAGATCGACATAGGGCTCGTTGTCATCCTGAATGCCGTTGTTGTTGCTGTCGGTGAAGGCCTCTTCGCCCGCGGTGATGGCGATCATCGTGACGAGGTTGTCGCGCGGGTTCATGCGAATGGTGGAGCCGTCTTTGTTCTTGCGCGGGAACGGGCTGCCGAGCTGCTCGAGGCGGCTGGGCTCGCGAGGGTTCATGCCGGGCGCAGGCGGCGGGTTGAGGGCCGGGTTCGAGACCCAGCCGTACGGCTCCATCCACAGGGGAACGAGGTACTCGCCGGTCTGCAGTTCGCCAACGGGAGGCGTCCACGTCCAGTTCTCGGGGTCGACGTCTTTGGGCAGCGGGTACGACGACTTGTAGAGAATGGTCGCGTCGCCGACGACGTTCGACTGCGAGGTCTCGGTGGGGCCGATGGTGCCGGCCTCGGTCATGAACGAGACGAGCGCGTTGGGAATGCCGTCACCGTTGCGATCACCCACATGGGCTGAGCACTCGAGCTTCACGCCCGCGATCAGGTTTCGGCTCGGGTCGTAGGCCCCGATGGCGTGGCGACCACCTGACGCGTCGCCGGCGATCTGGCCGCACTGGAAGGTGAACTGTGCATGGTTGGGCGTCGAGCCGGCGAAGGTGATGGGCGGCGACGACACGACCTTGTTGCCGGCGGTGGCAACAACGATGACCGAGTTGACGCGGTTGGCGGCCTGCAGCTGCACCTCGGCGAAGCCCGACCCACGCTGCGACGTG
>JBEOKA010000043.1:0-5445 GCA_040275325.1 Myxococcaceae bacterium
GCCGAGGCCACCTTTGCCGCCAGCGCCACTCGCTCCGCCGCCGTGTTCTTCTTTGGCGCCTTCCTTCTTCTCCGGCTCCTTCTTTTTGGGCTCGGCTTTGGGCTCGGCCTTGGCTTCGCCGTGTTCGGCCGGAGCTGCTTCTTCGCCGTGCTTCTCGGCCTTCGCATCGGCCGTCGCTTCGGCGGGGTGGGCTGAAGACTTCTTCATCTGCATGAAGAGGAAGCCCATCACCGCGATCAGCAGCAGGCTGTTGAGGCCGACGAGCGCAGGCAGCAGCTTGCTGGACTTGGCAGCCGGCGCGCCGTGCGGGGCAGCTTCCTCGGGCTTCTTTGCGTCCTTTGCCTCACTCATGCCGAGGGCTCAACGCAACGGTCGTGCCCTTGACGCGTCAGGGGGCTGGCGGGGCGTAACCTCTGGGATCATTGGGCGGAATCTCGAGCACCACCTCGATGCGCCGGTTCATCTCGCGGTGCTCCGGGGTGTCGTTCGACACCAGAGGGTTCTGGGCACCCATGCCCGCCGCGACGAGGCGTTGTGGGGCAATTCCATGGGCCTGCTCGAGGTACGACACCACCGTCGCCGCGCGTGAGGCCGACAGCTCCCAGTTGCTGCGGAAGCGGGTGGTGCGAATCGGCTCGTCGTCGGTGTGGCCCTCGACGCGAATGTTCTGCTTCGAGGCGTCGAGCTCTTCTGCGATGGCGTCGAGCACGGCGATCGCTTCGGGCCGCAGCGAGGCTGAGGCGGGGTCGAAGAAGCGCATCGCGGCCAGGCGCAGGCGAATCTTCCCGTTCTCGATCTCCATCGAGATCGTCGGGTTCTTCGTTCGCTCCATGAGGAACGGCTTGATCATCTTCTCGAGGCGCTTGCGCTGCTGCTCGAGCACGCGGCGATCGACGGGGCTCGAGAACGGCTGCGCGCCGGCCTGGGTGACACAGCCACCCTCGGTCGGAGGCCCCTTGAAGATGGAG
Source organism: Myxococcaceae bacterium (assembly GCA_040275325.1). Lineage (GTDB taxonomy): Bacteria > Myxococcota > Myxococcia > Myxococcales > Myxococcaceae > Xiheimicrobium. Next base: position 969 of record JBEOKA010000043.1, read on the forward strand.
AGCTTCGTGATGCCGCCTTCGCCCTTGAAGTTGAGCGCCCAGCGCATCGACTCGCTCGTCTCGGCCAGCTTGTTCGTGTCGACCTTGCTCGAGGCGTAGAGCACGACGAAGAGCGCGAAGAGCAGCGTCACGAGGTCGGCGTAGCTGATCACCCACCGTTCATGGTTCTCGTGTTCTTCATGTTTGTGCTTCTTCGCCATGGGCGCTCCTCCTCACTTCTTGTCGCCCGACTTCATGTGTTTGGCGTGGTGGCCGCCGAAGCTCTTCAGCTTCTCTTCGAGGATGCGGGGGTTGAGGCCTTCTTGAATCGCCAGCACGCCCTCGGCGATGAGCGTCTTGCGCTCCTTCTCGATCGAGACCTTTCGTTTGATCTTGTTCGAGAGCGGCAGGGCGATCAGGTTCGCCACGCCGACGCCGTACACCGTCGCGACGAAGGCGACGGCGATGCCTGGGCCGAGCGCGGCTGGGTTGTCGAGGTTCTCCATCACGTGGATGAGGCCGAGCACGGCGCCGAGCACGCCGACCGTCGGGCAGAGCGCGCCGAAGTCGCCCCAGAACTTCGCGGTCACGTTCTGCTCTTCTGCCTCGATCTCGATCTCGGTCTCGAGCGTGTCGCGCGCGACGCTGGCTTCGACGCCGTCGACGAGGAAGCCGAGCGCCCGCTTGAGGAACGGGTCTTTCACTTCGGCGAGCTTGCCTTCGAGCGCGAGCACGCCGTCGCGGCGGGCGATGGTGGCGAGCTCGACCAGCTGCGTGATGAGCTGCACGATGTCTGACGGCTTCTCCTGCAGCGCCATCTTGAGGCCCTTGATGCCGCCGATCACCTCGCCCAGCGGGTACGAGACGAGCACCGCGCCGATGGTGCCGCCGACGACGATCATGAAGGCCGTCAGCTGCAGCAGCGAGCCGGCGTGACCACCTTCGAGCTTCTGCCCGAGCAGGATCATGCCGATGCCGAACAGAATTCCCGGAATCGTCGTCTTATCCATGGCTGACGTCTCCTGAGATCACGGGAACGGTCGCGTGCCGGCGGAAGGCCGCGATGCGCTCGATGATCTCTGCCAACGGCTCCTTCACCATGAGCCGGTGCCCCGACGTCATCGTCAGCACCGTGTCGGGCGTCTGCTCTGCGAACGCGAGCAGGTCCTCGTTCACCGCCACGTGCTTTCCGTCCAGTCGGGTCAGAATGATCACTGCACACCTCTTCTCTTTCTGGTTCGGCACGGCTCGCGTCGAACTTGAGTCGCGTCAGACCCGTGACGCGCGCTTCAGCCCTGAAAGTGCAGAGGCCCGACGCTCTGGGGAGCGCGGGCCTCCAGTCACTGCTCAGGAGCGCGACGAGTTACCGCTTGAGCTGCATGAGCTCGCCCAGCAGCGAGTCGGCCGTGGTGATCGTCTTCGAGTTGGCCTGGAAGCCACGCTGCGCGGCGATCATCTTCACGAACTCGTTCGCGAGGTCGACGTTCGACTGCTCGAGCGAACCGGCCGAGATGCTGGCGCGACCACCTGACGCCGGAGCGCCCACCGTCGGCTGGCCCGACTCGATCGACTCGAAGAGCAGGTTGCCGCCGATGCGGGTCAGCTTGTCGGCCGCGTCGAAGTCGGCGACGGCGACCTGACCCAGCACGCGGGTGCTGCCGTTGGTGAACGCGCCGACGACCTCGCCCTTGTTGTTGATCTGAATCGACGAGAGCGTGCCGGCCGCGTTGCCGTCCTGGCTCGTGAAGGTGAGCTCGTTGCGGTTACCGCCGATGTTCTGCACGACGCCGTCGAGGCCCGTGCCGCCGCTCGCGAGATCGTCACCGAAGTTGAAGGTGAGGGGCTGCGGGTTGACGGCATTGATGGGGTTGAAGGTCGCGGTCTGGGTGACGGTGTCGAGCCGGCCCTGCGTGTCGAACGACATGGTGCCGCTGGCGATCTCGGCGGGCACGCCCGCAGTACCGCCCGTCAGCGCCGCGCCATCTGGAACCAGCGCGCGCCAGTCCCACGCGCCCGTCGCGGTGCGGTTGAAGTACACGGTGACGTCGTGTGACTGACCGAGGGAGTCGAAGATCGTCACCGACGCGTTGAAGTTCGCCGTGTTCGCCGGGTTGAGCGGGTCGAACGTCTGAATGGTGGCGTTCGGGTCGAGCTTCGCCTTCATGGTGATGTCGTTGGTCGCGGTCGCGAGCGAGGTCGCGGTGCCGACCTGCATGTCACCGAGCGCACCCTGAATGTTGCCTCGCTGATCGGCCGTGTAGCCCTGCAGCCGCAGCTGGTCGATGTTGACGAGGTACCCGTCCTTGTCCATCGAGAACGAGCCAGCGCGCGTGTAGTACTGGCCGCCGGTGCCGTTGTAGTTGCCGCGCATGACGAAGAAGCCGTTGCCCTGCAGCGCGAGGTCGGTGGCGACGCCGGTGCTCGTCAGCGCGCCCTGCGTGATGATTCGCTGAATGGCTTGCAGGTTCGTGCCGAGACCAATCTGGCCACCACCCGGAGCGCCGATGACTTGCTGCAGGAGGGCATCTTGAAACATCGCGCGCGAGGCCTTGAAGCCGACCGTGTTCGCGTTGGCGATGTTGTCGCCGATGACATTGAGGTCCTGGCTGTTGGCCTGAAGGCCGGCCGTTCCGGTGGTGAGTGACGTGAGCAGCGACATGGTGAATCCCCTCCCTCAGGGTGCGGTGGTGGTTGAGCTCGGCTCGTTGACTTCGAGTACGTCCGAGAGCCGAACCCGGACGCCGTTCACAATCAGCTGAGGAACTCCGTCTGCAAACGAGACGCCGCTCGCGCGACCTTTGCCCTGCGGCGTGACGGCGACCGACTGGCGCTCGGCGTTCTCTGCCGTGAGCTTCACCGTGTACTGCCCAGCGGGCATCAGCTTTCCCGACGAATCGCGGCCGTCCCAGCTGAAGCTCACGGGGCCCGCGGCACGTTTCGCCGTGAGGGTGATGGTGCGAACGGTGTTGCCCGAGGCGTCGGTGACGATCGCGTTCACCTTCGTCGCCTCGTCGAGCAGATTTCCGTTGATGATCGTCTGGGTGTCCTGCGCCCCGCGGGTGATCTTGTCCGACGCAAACGTGACGTCTTTGCCGACGAGGTTCGCGACGCCGGTCTGGTTGCTCGACGCCTGCGCCATCAGCAGCGACTCGAGCGTGCTGTTCATCTGCGACTGCTGCTCGACGGTGGCGAACTGCGCGAGCTGCGCGATGAAGGCCTGGTTGTCGACGGGCTCGAGCGGGTTCTGGTTCGCGAGCTGCGTGGTGAGCAGCTTGAGGAACTCTTCCTTGCCGAGCTTGCTCGAGCCTTGCGGCTTCAGCGAGTCGGGGGCGGCGCCAGGCAGAGAGAGGGGGCTGACTTGGTTGGCCATGACGTCACGCCTTCACAGAGAGGCGCCCTTCGGCGCGGGTGGTGGTGCTGCTCGAAGACTCGGGGCGAACGTGGGTGCGGCGAGGTGACGGCTCGCGTTCGTCGTGGGGCTCGAAGCGGTGCTGCGGCGCGCCCTGGTGATCCGACTGGGTGAGATCGAAGTGGCCCAGTGCGAGGCCTTCGTGAGCGAGGGCGAGACGCAGCTCTCCCTGGCGGGCTTCGACGAGGCTGGCCGCGGGGCCGGCAGCGCGAATGTCGGTGACGCCGTCGTGCACCTTGACCTGCAGCGAGAGCGTTCCCGAGCCTTCGGTCTCGACGTTGAGCCTCGCGACGTTCGGCAACACGACGACGCGAAGGGTGGGGTCGTCGAGGTACGCAGGTGACACGTTCGGCAGCGGGTTCGGTGGCTGCGGCGCGCTCGGCTCGGCGACTCGTTGCAGCGCGGGCGCGTCGTTCGGCTGAATCGGCGCAGGCTGGGCAGGGAGCGGCGGCAGCGTCTTGTCCTCGCGCTCGGGCTCGGGGAGCTTCTTCTGCTCGCCGCGCTCGACCTTGTGCATCGCCGGCGCTTCTGCGGCCGAGGTCTTCTCGGGCTCGGTGGGCTTCGTGGTGCGCTGCGCGGCGAACTGCAGCACCTGCGCGACGTGGCCCTGAAGCGTGGCCGAAGCGGGCTTCTCGGCACTTCGGGTCATGGGAGCTGCCGCCGCTGGCTGGGCCTTCAGGGCCTGCGCGGTCGTGCCGAAGTGGTTCTTGTCGACGGCAGTCGAAGCGACGGTGGGGGACACGGAGAAGAGCGTGGCGGCGATGGCGGGCGGTTCGCGAAGCGCAGGAGCGTGGGCGGGAGTCGGGGTGGCCTCTTCGCGGACGGTGGATGTGGGCCGGTGCGCAAGCTCTCGAGTGAGCGGAACGACGGGCGTGTCTGGGGAGGCGCGCACGACGGGACGCTGATCGGGAGCAGCGACGAACGAGGTGTTGCTCGTCGTCACCAGCGGAGCAGTCGGTGACTGAGCAGGCGCGCTCTTCTCCGTGTGCAGGTCTGGTTGCACGTTCGAGTCGACGACGCGGCGACGGTGCAGCGGGCTGCGCGAGGTCGGCTCGTCACGTGGGGCGGGCTTCGGCGCGCCAGGTTGCT
>JBEOKA010000044.1:0-4405 GCA_040275325.1 Myxococcaceae bacterium
GAGGCGCCGCGTAGCCGTAGCCCGGTTGCTGATTCGGGTAGTAGGGCTGCTGCGGTTGGCCGTACCAACCCTGCTGCTGCGGTGGATACCCGGGCTGTTGGTACTGCTGCTGCGGGTACTGGTTCGGATCGTACTGAGGCGCCTCGTAGCCGTAGCCCTGCTGGTTCGGGTCGTAGGGCTGGTTGGGATCGTAGGTCGGCTGATTGGGATCGTACGGCGCCTGGTTCGGGTCGTAGGGCGCCTGGTTGGGATCGTAGTAGGGCTGTTGCGGGTCCTGCCCGTACCACTGCTGCTGCGGCTGGTTCGGGTCGTAGTACCCGGGCTGCTGTTCACCCGGCTGCTGCGCCCACTGCTGATTGGGATCGTAGCCGGCAGGGTACGGGTACCACTGACCGTCGGCGCCCCACTGGCCGTACTGGCTCATGTCGACGCCGAGCTGGGCGGCGAGCTCGTACCAACGCTGCTCTTCTTGCGGTGTCAGCCCGTTCGTCTTCCGCTTGTCATCGAGGAAGCGGAACTCGCGCATGGCTGCCTGAGTGTCAGACATAAGAACGGCGCGAGCTTAGCCCGCGTTTTTCACAGTTCCCAAAGAACACGTCACTTCGTGGCGATTTCGTCGCGAACCGACTCCTCGAAGCGGGCGAGGTCGGTGGAGGTGTGCTGGGCGAACGCCTTCTCGAAACGGGCGCCCTTCCCGACGTCGCGCAGCAGCGAGATGAGGTCGGGCATGCCGTAGCGGCGCACGTAGCTGCGCATGGTCATCGCGGCGTACGAGTAGAGCAGGCCGGGGTCGGCGCCAGAGATGAGCGGGTCATCACGCATCGCCGAGAGCGAGGGCAGCTTGTTCTGTGCGGCGAGCTGGCGAAGGTACGCGTCGTAGCGGCCCTCGGGGCGGGTGCGACCGGTGAACTCCCACTCGACGTATTCGGCGAGGCCTTCGTTGACCCACTTCGGCAGGCCGGCCGTGTTGAAGGAGCAGAGCTCGTCGACGACGGCGTGAACGTACTCGTGCACGAGCGTCGCCTGGTTGCGCGGGTTGATCTCGGCCGAGTCGTTCATGCGAATCGCGCTGCCCGAGTAGAAGCCTGCGATCGCCGCTGCAGCCCACGGCCCGTGGTGCATCGTGAACTCGGCCTTCGAGTAGAGAATGACGTCGACGGCGCTCTCGCGGGCGACGCCCATGACGTTGCGCGCGGCCAGCCGTGACTCCTCGAGGGCGGCCTGCACCCTGCCCTCGTAGTCGGCGCGCTGACCGAAATCGCGCTGGGCGTTGAAGTAGCGAAACCGGAAGTAGGCGTTCTGGCGAATGCGCCGGCCCTCGTCGTCGACGCTCGATTCGTACGACCGCGACTCCGTCGTTCTCGGCGGCGCACGTAGCGGCGGTGGAGCGTCGTCATCACCCTCGGGCACGGGAGGTGGTTCGACTTGAACGGTGGTGGCTGACGGCTTCTTCTCACGGGCGACCAGCTCGGCCCGCTCCGTCGCGGCTTCATCAGCCATCGCCCGCGCCGAGATCAGCAGCGTCTGCGCCTCCGAGTGCAGCTTCGAGCTCTTCGGCACCTGCGAGAGCACCTGCACGGCGCCCTGCCCGTCCTTCTCGTCGATCATCAGCTTCGCGAGCTCGATCGAGATGGCGCCGTCTTTCGGGTGCTTCTTGAGGCCGGCCCGAAGCGTGTCGTCGGCCGCCGAGCGTTGATCGGTCTTGATGGCGGCCTTCGCGGTGCAGACGACGGCGGCGGGCTCGCTGACGAACGCGACGCTCTTCTCGCCGAGCGAATAGGCCATCACCGCGTCGGCAGCGAGCAGCGCGTCGCAGCCCTTCGAGAGGGCGAGCGCGATGCGTTTGCCATCTTTCGCGGAGTAGCCCTTCGGCGCGACGGCGGCGAAGGCGAGGTACAGCTCCTCCCACTGTTGGGCCTTCGCGAAGGCGTCAGCGCTCTGCGCCGTCGGGGCTGCTGCGAGGAGCACCGCCAGCGACGAGACGAACATCGAGCGGCCCTCCAGCGGAGCGAGTCAGAACGACCAGCGGTTCAGAATGCCGGCGAACTCGGCGAGCTCTTCCTTCTTGGCCTCGGGCTTCTTCTTCGAGTCGCCCGAGACGAGGCGATCGTTGATGGCCCCGAGGCGCTGGGCCATCACCTGCGCGAGGTTCGCGACGACCTTGAGCGACGCCAGGTGATCGCCCTTGATCAGCTTCTGCACGCGCTTGCTGGGGATCTTGAGCACCGCGATGTCGGTCTTCGCGAGCGCCGTGGCCGAGCGCGTGTCGCCCGGGCTGACGAGGCTCATCTCTCCGACGACGGCGTGGGTCGACAGCGTCGCCAGCTCGACCGTCTTCTTGGTGATCGACACCTCACCCGAGAGGATCACGTACAGCGCGTCGCCCTCGTCGCCTTCGCGAAAGACGGTGCGCCCCTTCTCGATGGTCTGCTCGAGCGCGACCTCGAAGAACTCCGCCGCCTCGGGCACCGTGAGGCCCTGGAAGATGGGGATCTGAACGAGCTTCTTGAGCAGCGATGCAGGGATCGACATGGAGCAGGTCCTCGACGAGAGAGACGTCAGATGCCGCGCAACACGGTGGCCTTGCCGACGCGGCCGATGGCGAGCACGTAGGCGCTGGTGCGAAGAGGCAGCTTTCGGGTTCGGGAGATCTGCCCGACCTTCTCGTAGGCCTCCTTCATCACCCGCTGCAGCTCGGCGTTCACGCGCTCTTCTTCCCACGTGACGTGCTGCATGTTCTGCACCCACTCGAAGTAGCTGACGGTGACGCCGCCGGCGTTCGCGAGAATGTCGGGCACCACCAGCACGCCACGCTGCTCGAACACTTCGTCGGCCTCAGGCGTGCACGGCCCATTTGCGCCCTCGAGCACGATGCGCGCGCGCACCTCGGCGGCGACGCGTTTGTCGATGACGCCTCCGACGGCGGCGGGCACGAGCACGTCGCAGTCGGTGACGAGCACGTCTTCATTGCGGCAGGGCGTACCGCCGGTGAAGCCGCGAACGGTGCCGTTCTTCTTGACGTGATCGAACAGGGCCGCGACGTCGAGGCCCTTCGGGTTCTGCACGCCGCCGTGCACGTCACTGACGGCGACGATCTTCCCGCCGTCTTCGTGGAAGAGCCGCGCCGCGTGCGAGCCGACGTTGCCGAAGCCCTGAATCGCGAACCGGGTGCCCTGCACCTGCTGCCCCACGTCGCGGAGGATCTCGCGCGCGATGTACTGCAGCCCACGCGCGGTGGCCGCTTCACGCCCGCGGCTACCGTAGAGATCGATGGGCTTGCCCGTCACCACCGCCGGCGAGTGGCCGTGGTAGCGCGAGTACTGGTCCATGATCCACGCCATGACCTGGGGGTTGGTGTTCATGTCGGGCCCGGGGATGTCGCGGGTCGGGCCGATGACGTCGTGGATCTGATCGACGAACTTGCGCGTGAGGCGCTCGAGCTCTTTCACCGAGAGCTCGGCCGGGTTGCACTGAATGCCGCCCTTGGAGCCGCCGAACGGCAGGTTCACGACCGCCGTCTTCCACGTCATGAGCGACGAGAGGCCCAGCACCTCGTCTTCGGTGACGTCGGGGTGAAACCGCAGGCCTCCCTTCATGGGGCCGCGCGCGTTGTCGTGCTGCACGCGGTAGCCCTTGAACGTCCGGATCTCTCCGTTGTCGAGCTCGATGGAGACCTGCACGCTGACGCTGCGCAAGGGCGTGGCGAGGAGCGTCTCGATTCGCTCTCCCACGTCCATGATGCGCGCGGCCTTCTTGAAGTACCAGGTGGCGGCTTCTGCCGAAGTCATGGTGCGCGGACCATAGGGCTGCGCGTAGCATGGCGTCCATGATTCGAGTTTCGATGTCGCTCGTCGCCCTGGGCTTTCTCTTGAGCTGTGGCCCGACGATGCCTCCGAAGTGCCAGCCGTCGAACTGCTCAGGCTGCTGCACCGAGGCCGGAGAGTGCCTGGGCGTGATGAAGCAGAACCGCACGACGTGTGGCACCGGAGGCATCACCTGCCTCGTCTGCGCGAACGGTCAGACCTGCAGCGCGCAGGGCCGCTGTGTCGCCGACACGTCGGGCACGGGTGGCGGCTCGGCGACGGGCGGCGGAACGTCGGGCACTGGCGGTGGCGGCGCGGCCGTGTGTGGCGGCGAGGGTGAGGTCTGCTGCGCGAACCAGATGTGCAGCTCGTCGTTCTCGTGCAGCCGCGGCCTGTGCATTCGGTGCGGGCAGACGAACCAGCCGTGCTGCAGCGGCAACTGTCTGGGCTCGAACATCTGCACCAACGGCACCTGTGTCTTCCCGAGCGGCACTGGTGGTGGTTCGGCCACAGGAGGCGGCGTCGCGACTGGCGGCGGTGTGGCGACGGGTGGAGGCACCGCCACGGGCGGCGGCGTGACGGCGGGCGGGAGCGCGACTGGC
>JBEOKA010000045.1:0-4699 GCA_040275325.1 Myxococcaceae bacterium
GATGGCCGTCGACCTCGGCACCAACCGCGTGCTCGCCGACGCCACCTTCATGGGCCCGCCGCGCCCGCTGGTGAAGGTGTCGGACCACCCCGGCCCCGGCCTCGACGTCGCCTTCCGCCACCCGCTCGCGCAGCTCACGGCGAAGCGGCCCTTCGGCGACGAGCGCTTTCACGTCTCGACACGAATCGGCCTTCCGGTGGGCGGCCGCTCCCTCGAGGCCGATTGGAGCTTGCTCGCCGCGGGCGCAGCGCCGGCCCTCACCGTCATCGCGCCCGTCGACGGCGGCATCGTGAACGTGACGCAGAAGTGGGCGGGGCTGCTCGGCTTCGGAAGGCTGCGCGCGGGCGGCAAGTCGTTCAACCTCGACGGCGCGGTGGGCGGGCTCGACAGCACCTTCGGCCTGCTCGCGCGGCACACGGCCTGGCGCTGGGCCTTCGCCTGCGGCCGCCTCGATGACGGCACGCCCATCGGCATCAACCTCGTCGAGGGCTTCAACGAGTCACGCGACGACGTGAACGAGAATTCCGTGTGGCTGGGCCGCGAGCTGATTCCCGTCGGGCGCGCGCGCTTCACCTGGAACAAGGCCGACGTGCTCGAGCGCTGGAGCGTGCACACCACCGACGGCGCCCTCGAGCTCGAGTTCAAGCCCATCGCCGTGCACCAGGAGCACCGCGACCTGAAGCTCGTCGTCAGCCGCTTCTCTCAACCCATCGGCCGGTGGAGCGGCGTGCTGCGCCACCAGGGCCGCGAGTACCGCCTCACCGACCTGCCCGGCGTCGCCGAGGACCAGGACGTGCGCTGGTAGCGCGACGGTTGAATCGCGGCGGGCTACCTTCCGGGGTCCATGGCTCCGCTCGACCAGATGACGGAAGTGCTGCAGGCAGACGTGGCGCGGTTTCCACGCGCGAAGCTCTCGGTGGTGAAGGGCCCCGACAAGGGCGCCGAGGTCGCGCTCGAAGGGCAGACCGTCGTCGTCGGCAGTGACGAGTCATGCCAGCTGCGCCTGATGGACCCGTCGGTCTCGCGCCGGCACATGGAGCTCTCGGGCGGCCCTGGCGGCTATCGCCTGCGCGACCTGCGCAGCACCAACGGCGTCTTCATCGAAGGCGTGCAGGTGCTCGACGCGCGGCTCACCGACAAGACGCGCTTCACCGTGGGCCGCAACGAGCTGCGCTTCGAGCCCGAGCGCTCCGAGGTGCAGTGGCCGCTGTCGGTGCACGAGCGCTTCGGTGAGGTGCTGGGCAAGAGCCTCGTCATGCGCCGGGTGTTCGCCCTGCTCGAGCGCGCCGCGACGACCGAGTCTCCCATCGTGCTCGAGGGTGAAGCAGGCACCGGCAAAGAGGTGCTCGCCCGCGCCATTCACGACCGCAGCGCGCGGCGCGAAGGCCCGTTCATCGTCGTCGACCTCGGCGCGTCGAACGAGGCGCTGATGGAGTCGGACCTGTTCGGCCACGACGTCTCCTCTGCCAGGCCCACCGCGCGCCCCGGAGCGCTCGAAGAGGCCGACGGCGGCACGCTCTACCTCGACGAGGTGACGGACTTGTCGAACGCGCTGCAAGCCAGGCTGTTGCGCGCGCTCGAGACGAAGGAGTTCAAACGTCCCGCCCAGGGGGGCATGGCGAAGGTCGACGTGCGCGTCATCGCCTCGACCCAGAAAGACCTCGACGCCGAGGTGAAGGCCGGCCGGTTCAGGGAGGACTTGAGCTTCCGCCTCTCCGTCTTCCGCGTGCGCGTGCCGCCGCTGCGTGAGCGCCCGGAAGACATTCCGCAGCTGGTGCGTCACTTCGAGTCGAAGGCGCGCAGCGGAACGCCGCTGTCGGACGAGACGGTCGAGATGCTCACGAGGCACGACTGGCCGGGCAACGTGCGCGAGCTGCGCAGCGTGCTCGAGCGCCTCGCCGCGTTCCCCGACCTGGGCTCGAGCGCCATCGCCCGCGCGCTGGGCAAGAATCTCGACGCGGCGGGTGACGAGAACAGCGGCGGGCGTCTTCGCAACGAGATGTCGCAGCAGCTGCTCTCGTTGCCGTACCACGAGGCGAAAGACCGGGTGCTCGAGAGCTTCGAGAAGACGTACCTGCTCGAGCACCTGAAGGCCGCCAATGGTGTGGTGACGCGCGCCGCGCAACGCGCCGGCCTGCCACGCCAGTCGGTGCACCGAATGCTGCGGCGCCTCGGCATCACGACGAGCGACGAAGGCTGATCAACCACACAGCAGCGCGCTCCGGTGACGACGCACGTCGGTCGTGCCGCGGGGCGCGGGTGGTCCCGTGGTTCGCGCAGGAGCGACGGCCGTGGGCGTCACGACGGGAGACGGTCAGCCCTCGAGCGCGCTGAAGTCACTGCGTCGCAGTGTGCGGGGTGCGCGGAGCGCCTTCAACCCGGCGAGCCCGCGCTCGAGCGCAGCGGCGTCGAGCAGCTCCGGCTTGAGCTGGTCGCGCTCGTAGGTGAGCTCAGTGACCATCGGGTGGTTCACCACCGGGCGGAGCCCCTCGATGAGGCTGTGCACCGAACGGGCCACCGACTTCGCCTGCTCCGCAGCCCCGGTGAAGTCGAACAGCGGGTTGCGGTGCGCAAAGCGATGGAGCGTCAGCGTCAGCGCCACCCCGCCATCGGCGTGCGACAGGGTCGCTGACTCCGACATGCCGGACACCGTGGGCATCGGCTCCTGCTCGACGACCAGGCGCGGGTGGTCACGCACGGCGGTCATGAAGTCGTCGGTCAGCGCAGCGCGCACCACCCACCGCTCGAGCTGGCCGAGCCTGGCCTTCGCCGCCGCGAAGGGCACGAAATGCAGCGCCTTCACCTCGTCCGCGAGGGGCGCCGCGAGACAGCGGGCTGCCGCCTCGTCCGACACAGAGCCGGGCACGAAGCCCAGCGCCCGCAGGCGCACCCAGGGCGCGACCTCGAGCAGCCGGTCGATGCCCGATTCACGCAAACCGTACAGCTCCCGCAGCGACCGCAGGGCCCGGGGAAACATCTGCGAGGCCGGCTCGTTCACCGACGAGCCGCCAGCGGGGTTGGCCACGTGCATCACCTCGATGGTCGACCACTCCGGTGCGTTCTCCGCGGCGCGCGCGTCTTGGTCGTTGCGCAGCTTCAACGTCACCTCGGAGGGGAACCCGCGCGAGAAGCGCACGTCGCTGCCGAGCCAGCCCTGGAGCGGCGCGACCCAGGCCTTGCCGTGCTGCTTGCTGAGCGCCTTCGCCTTCTTGTCGGCGGGGTTCGCGCACTGCAACGCGATGAACTCACCACGCGGGTCGCCCAGCTCCTGCAAGGCATCAGCGAGCACCAGGCGGGCGCTGGTGTCGTGAGGTGCGGCGTACACCGCGGCGAAGAGCGACTGGGCAGACTGCTTGCCTGCACGGGGCGCCTTCTTGCCGGGCAGGGCGGCCCGCACCTTCTCCTGCGTGGCAGCGTCGAGGGCCGGCGCCCCGTCAGGAAAGCGCGCGTGCAGGCCCGCGATGGTCTCGTCGAGCCGCCGGACGAACCAGGTCTGGAACAGCGGCCGCACCGAGACGCTCGCGCGCGCCTCGGTGAGCCAGGCAATCAACCGCGGGTCGCCCGCCGCCTCCACCACCGGGAGCAGCGCCTGCCACGAGGGCTTCGACGTGTCAGACGTGAAGGGCACCGCCTTGACGAACGTGGCGAAGGCAGCGGCGATGCGCGGGTCGGGCAGCGCGCCCTTCAGCGCCTTGAAGCGCTCGACGGTGTCGGCCAGCTTCTTCGCCTGCAGCGACGTCAGCAGGGGCGCGAGCGCCGCCGCGTCTGCCTCCGCGCCGAGCTTGCGAGCCGCCCTCACCCACGCCGCTTGATCCACCGGCGGAGCCGCGGCCTCCACCGTCGACAGCTCCGCCTCGAGCGCTTCTGCGAGCGCAACTGCGGGTCGTTTCCTCCAGCGTGCGAGCAACGAAGCCATGTCTGTCTTCTCCAACGAAAACGGTGGCGAACAAACCGGGAATCAACACAGGAACACGTGACACGCGCCGCGCAAGCGCGACTCGGCATCACGACGAGCGACGAAGGCTGATCAACCGCGCAGCAGCTTCCACGCCAGCGCAACCGACACGCCGACGAAGGCGACCAGCAGCGGCCACACCCACCCGGGCGCCGAGCTGCGAACCGGCGCGAGCGCGGCCACCGAGAGCCGTTCGGGCTTGAGCGCCCCCCGCACCGCCTCGATGGTGGGTCTGTTCTCTGGCTTCTTCTCGAGCATCGCCGCGACGAGGTCGTCGATGGCCTGCGGCACCGTGGGCGCGAGCGAACGAACGCGCTCGGGCTCGTCTTCGAGGTGCATCTTCACCACCTCGTGCGGCGACGGCGGCAGAAAGACGCGACGGCCGGTCAGCAGCTCGAAGAAAACACACCCCAGCGCATAGACGTCGGTGGCCTTCGAGCAGGGCGAGCCGAGGAAGAGCTCGGGAGCTCCGTACGAGATGGTGCCGACGAAGTGCCCCACGACGGTCTTGAGGTCTTGCGTGCCGGGCTCTGCCGCGTGGTCGGGCCGCGCGATGCCGAAGTCGATGAGCTTGATGAGCCGCTCGCCGTCAGACTCCACCGTCACGAAGATGTTGTCGGGCTTGAGGTCGCGGTGCACCACGCCGAGCGCGTGTGTCGCTTCGAGGCCCGCGGCCATCTGGTTCATCAGCGGCAACGCATCATCGATGGGGAAGGCGCCACTGCCCTTGATGGCCGTGTAGAG
>JBEOKA010000046.1:0-5294 GCA_040275325.1 Myxococcaceae bacterium
GTGCGCAGGGCGGCGCGTCGATTGCGACGTTCATCGGCTCGACGTCGCTCGTGATGACCCGGCCGACGCTCACCGCGAATCGCATTCAGCGCGGGCTCGGCGGCAACGGCGGAACGGGCGGCTTCGGTGGCTCGGGCGGCGTCGGTGGCGCGGGTGGGCTCGGCGGCGCGCAAGATCGCTGGAGCAGCTCGGCCGGCGGCAAAGGCGGCGAAGGTGGCAACGGCGGGCCCGGCGGTGGCGGTGGTGGTGGCGCGGGTGGGCCGTCGTTCGCGGTGCTGGGGTTCAACACCGATGTCGCCTCGGTCGGCCTGACGAACACGCTCGTGGTGAACGCGACCATCGACACCGGTGGGCGCGGTGGTGCGGGTGGCTCGTCTCCCGGGCCCGTGACGTCGTCGGGTGGACAGGGCTCGCGCGGCGCGTTCGCCGATACGCTGAACCTGCGGGCCTGCAGCGCCGGCTGTCTGACGGGTACGACGTGCGACGCGAATCAGGTCTGCGTGCCGAACTGAGCGACCTTCCTCACTGACTCCGATCGGCGGCGAGGAGACGTCGCTTGCGTGCGACGCCCCAGCGGTAGCCGCCGAGACCTCCGTCACTCGCCACCACGCGATGACACGGAATGACGACGGCCGTCGGGTTCGCTCCACACGCCTGGGCCACCGCGCGAACACTCTTCGGCGCCTCGATCGCCTTCGCGATGGCGGCGTACGAGCGCGTCTCTCCACGGGGGATCTTCGCGATCGCCTGCCACACGCGGTGCTGAAAGACGGTACCCCTGATATCGAGCGGCAGCGTCGACCGCGCTCCAGTGTCGATGGTCGCGATCACCCCGCGCACGAAGCGCCGCAGCCCTTCGTCATCGCGCTCGACGTCGGCGAACCGCTTTGCCAACTCCTGCTCGAGCTTCGCGTCGGAGTCGCCGAACGACACTGCGCACAGTCCCTTCTCGGTCACCGCGATGAGCACGCGCCCGAGGCTGCAGTCGGTGATGGTGAAACGAACCCGAACCGCGCCGCTGCGAAACCGTCGAGGCGTCGCCCCCAGCTTCGATGCCGCCCGCTCGTACGCGCGGCTCGATGAACCGAAGCCCGACTCGTAGACCGCCTCGGTGACGGAGCGCGCAGAACGGAGCGATGCCTTGAACCGCTCGCTCCGATGCGCCAACGCGTACTGCTTCGGCGACACGCCCGTCTCGGCCTTGAAGACGCGCTGCAGATGAAACGGACTCCACTTCGCGATCGCCGCGAGCTCTTCGAGGGTCGGCTCGCGCTCACTGGCCTCGATGAGCCGGCACAGCCTCGTCACCAGCGCGGTGCGCGCATGCTTCGCCGACACCTCGAGTGGCTTGCACCGCTTGCACGCGCGAAACCCCGACAGCTGCGCGATCGCCGGCGACTCGTAGAAGCGCACGTTCTTCCGCAGAGGGCGTCGCGCTCCACAGGAGGGCCTGCAGAAGACGCCCGTCGTCTTCACCGCGAACACGAACGCTCCGTCGAAGGCGGCGTCTCTCGCGCACAACGCCGCCCAGCGCTCTTCGTCTCTCGTCATCGCGCGCATGGTTCAGGCCCTGCTCACCGAGAGAATCGCACGCACGAGCGCGTCGGGCTTCGAGAAGTACGCCGAGTGGCTCGCCTCGATGGACTCGACGCGCTCGGGTGGTGACGCGTCGATGAGCCTGTCCTGCATCGCGGGAGAGACCGCGCGATCCTGCGTCAGGCGAAGGTACGCGCGCGGCACCGTGCCGAAGCGCTCGGGCGTCGTGTGCACACGCGTCAACGCCGGCCACGACGGCTCGGCACACAACAGCGACGACGCCAGCGCCACGTCGTCTTCCGAGCAATCGGCGTAGAGCCCGTCTCTCCAGATCTCGGCGCTCAACGAATCGGTCACCGCCAGCCGGTTCACCTTGACGTGCCTCCGCAGCAGCGAGCCTTCGTCTCTCGGGAAGAAGTCAGCCACCCGCTCAGCGCTGCGCAGCATGAACGACGCGAGGTACACGACCCGCTTCACCGCCTTTGGTCGCGCCTCAGCCAGCGCCGTGGCGAGAATGCCATAGCGACTGTGCGCAACGATCGTCGTCGGCCGCTCGTCGTCGAGCAGCGACTCGACTGCCCTGAGCATCGTCTTCAGCGTCACGAACGGCGTCCTCGCGCCGCGTCCAGGAAGGTTGGGCACGAGCACTTCTCCGTGCGCGCGAAGCCGTGGAGCCACCTTGAACCAGCACCACGCCCCGTGCCAACTGCCGTGCAACAACAGGAATCGGTTGGTCATGCGCCAGTCGTACGAGAGGCGCGCGCGCCGAACACTCCGGTTCTTGCGGTCGAACTCAGGTCCACCGAACGAGGAAGGTCGCGCCCGTCTTGTCGTGCGCCATGCTCTCGACGAGCGCGTCTTTGCCGCCCGCCACCTCGACGCCGCGCTGGAGCATGCCGCAGTAGAACGACGTCGACGCCACTCGGCTGCACCAGAGCTGGTGGTGCCCGTTGGGGAAGACCGTCAGCTTCGTCTCGGTGTAGTTGTTCGCGGTGCGCAGGTTGCGCGCCATGCGCTCGAGCATTCGTTTCGGCCCGATGACGCGCATCGCGGTGAGCAGCGCCTTGCCGACGAGTGTCTCGCCGTAGCTGTCGACCATGCGGCGGCCCATGGCGACGTGGCGCTCCTTCTCGACCGCGTTCGGCATCACCAGCTGTGAGGCGAGATCCATCGCCTTCACCCACGTCTCGAACGGGTACGCGGGCAGCAATGGGTGATCGAAGTCGACGCCGATGGCCTTGAAGCGGGCTCTGGCCTCGACGTTGAGGCGCGTGCCCAACGCACGCGTCAGCGCGTCGAACGTCGGACCAAAGACCAGCGCTTCGTCTTCCATGCCTGCCCGAGGTGTAACGGCTGGGGCAGCGCTTGTCGCCTTTTCACTGCGTCGCGACACCCGTCGTCGGCGCGTCACGCACCTCGAAGCGCATCTCGTCGGCGGTGGCGGTGATCTCGGGCGCGTACATGGCCTCGGCGCGCGCGGGCAAGGCCGAGAACTTGCCGGGCGTCTCGGCGCGCAGCTCGTACGAGAGCTTCGTCGTGCCCACCTTCACCTCAGAGAGGAACATGGCCACGCGGTCGGTGCGCAGCTCGGCGTGGGCGCAGGCGTAGTTGCAGACCTCAGGTCCAGAGCGCTGCTGCACGGCCTCGAAGCCGGCCGGCTTGAGGTCTTCGAGCATCACGAACTCGACGGCCTTGTTCGCGGTGATCTCGACGTCGACGCGCACTCGCACGCCCGACTCCACCGGCATGCCGTACTCGGTCGGCGCGTTGCCCTTCTCGGCGCTCGGCTTGCCCAGCAGCGTGTACGTGCGCGCGATCTTCACGTCGCCGCCCACGCCCTTGATGAAGTCGTTCTGGTTGAACACGTCCCACGTCGCGGCCCAGTAGCCGGTGCCGCCGCCGTCTCGGCGGATCTGCACCGAGTTCTTTCCGGCCACGAAGTCCGAGTCCTGGAAGAACAGCGCCGGCACGTCGAGGCCGCCCTTCGAGAACTTCACCTGCTTCACCTGTTTGCCGTTGATGAGCACCGTGAAGCTGCCCCGCTGGGTGGTGGCCTTCTCGCGCTTCGCGATGTCAGCCAGCGCGTAGATGGCGAACGCGGTGTCTCGGGTCGTGCGCCACTTGCCGCCGTTGCGTCGCAGCACGAGGAAGTCGGTGAGCGGGCCGACGTACTTCGCGCCCTCGCTCCACCGGGACATCGCCATGAGCGTGTACGCGGTGGCTTCGATGGCCGCCGAGGTGCTCCACGCGTCGTTCACCTGGCCGACCGCAGCGTCTTTGCGCGCCTCGGCCGTCTTCACGATGTCATCGAGGTTCTCGACGGCGATGCGTGCGCGCGGGTCTTTCGCGGCCAGCAGCGCGAGCGCGACGAGTGAGCGGCCGCGCGGCTGCATCTTCGTGCGTCGCTCGAACGTCTGATCGAGCACGGCTTTCTGCACCGGCCCCGACTGCGCGAGCGCGTACACGGCGAAGGCGTGCGTGTCGGGGTTGTCGAGCGCCTCGCCCAGGTGGCCGATGAGGTAGCCGCGCCCCCGGGCGATCATGTTCGCGTCGACGCTCACGCCCGCGTCCTTCGCGAGCCCCAGGGCGTAGACGACGTACGCCGTCATCCACAGGTTGGTGCGATCGCTCGACCACCAGCCCCAGCCGCCATCACCGTGCTGGAATCCGACGAGCCGCTCGAGGCCCTTCTGCACCATGTCGTCGAGGTTGGGTGGCAGGCGCTCGGAGGGGAGCGACAGATCCTTCACGGCCTTCCGCGCGATGACCGCCGGAACGAAGCGCGAGAGCGTCTGCTCGACACACCCGTACGGGTACTGCGCGAGGTAGGGCAGGCCGTCGAGCATGACGGCGAGGAGTGATGGCGAGAGGTTCAGCTCGAGCTTCGTGAGCGCGGCCTTTCGCTTCTGCGGCAGGTCGATCTCGAACGAGAACGTGTCGCTCATGCGGCCGGCGAAGAACTGCCGTTGCGCCGAGCCGTGCACCAGCGCGGGGATCGTGATCTCCATCGCGTCGGCGGCGCTGCCCGACTTCACCTGCGCGCGCAGCGTTCGGTCTCCGAGCTCGACCACCTTGAAGCGCGCGTCAAAGCGCACGACCTGCTCGGGGGTGACGGTGACGGTCTTTTTGGTGGCTCCAATCGCAGAGAGCCCGGGCGCGGTGATGACGACGTCGACCGGCCCCGCCTTCGGCAGGTGGCTCTCGATGACGGCTGAGATGACGACCTCGTCGCCTTCGATGAGGAAGCGCGGCGTCTGCAAGCGCACCATCAGTGGGCGCGCGGTACGCATGGTGGCGGAGCCTCGGCCGAGGTGCGGGCCCTGGGTCACGATCGTCGCGACGGCCTTCCACGAGGTGAGGGAGTCGGTGACCTTGATGGGCTGCATCACCGGCGTGTCGAGCTTGCCCTTCAGCTCGGGGAACCAGCCCGCCGAGCTGCCGAAGTCGGTGCGCGCCTTCACGGGAGCGTCGCCGCCTGGCGCCTCTCCGGCCGCCTCATCATCGGCGTCCCGTGGGCCAGCCGAGTCTTTTCGCTTCGCCGACTTTTCAGCTTCGGGCTTGGCCATCGCGCGCGCTCCCATCGCAGGTGCGGGGGCGTCCATCTTCGCTTCCTCTCTCGACGCGACCGAGTCGCCCAGCAGCTTGTCGGCGCTCTCCTGGGGCTTCTTCGTCGCGGTGTTCGCCTCGACGACGGGCTGCGGAGCCGGGCGATCGCGGAAGCCCTTCCAGTCGCTCGAGCGGCGCGTCTGCACGTTCAG
>JBEOKA010000047.1:0-8118 GCA_040275325.1 Myxococcaceae bacterium
GATCCGCGACCGCCGGTGGATCCGCGACCGCCGGTGGATCCGCGACCGCCGGTGGCTCCGCGACCGCTGGTGGATCCGCGACCGCCGGTGGATCCGCGAGCGGCGGCGGCACTGGCATTCCCGATGGTGGGTACCCGTCAATCAACCGCTGGGCGACTGTGAGCGCTGTGAACGGCCCGGGCCGCCGGGTGCACCACCTCATGGAGTGGACGGGCAGCGAGGTGCTCATCTGGGGAGGCACCGCGCGCGACGGCTTCGCGTGGAACCCCGTCACCGACACCTGGCGAGCGTTGCCGAGCGCCGGCCAACCAGTGGGCTGGCAGCGCGCTGGCGGAACGTGGACTGGCAGCGAGTTCGTCGTCTGGGGCGGCTACGGCTCGGCGTACCAGAACACGGGCGCGCGCTACGACCCCGTCACTGATCAGTGGCAGCCGATGAGCACGGTGAACGCCCCCTCGGCGCGGTGGTCCAGTCGCCTGGCGTGGACAGGCTCCGAAGCGTTGGTCTTCGGTGGGTACGGGCCGCTGCCCGACGCGGGTGTCGGAGGGCTGGATGATGGAGCGCTGTACAACCCGACCCTCGACACGTGGCGGCCCCTGCCTCCGGGTGCTCCAGCCATCGGAGGCAGTAACCCGACGTTGATTCCTGCCGGCTCCGAGGTGTTCGTGTTCTCGACCTGCCTTCAGGCGGGGGCACGCCTGAACCTCACGACCAACCAGTGGCTCCCGATGTCGATGACTGGCTCTCCCAACGCGTGCGGCTCGAGCCAGCCGCCGGCCGTCAGCGTGTGGACGGGCCAGGAGCTCATCACGATTGGCGGCTCTGGCGGCTCGGGTGCGCGCTACTCACCGGCGACGAACACCTGGTCTCCGCTCCCGGCGGGGCCACCGTGCGACTCGACCTACCAGACGGGCGTGTGGACCGGCAGCGAGGTGCTCGTGTGGGGCGGCGTTCGCTTCACCTGCGCCACGAACCCGCCGCGCATCGGCTACCGCTTCCGCCCCGGCACCAACACGTGGGTGCCGATGAGCGCCGTCGGCCAGCCCATGTGGGAAGAGAGCTCGAGCTCGGTGTGGACGGGCTCGGAGTTCGTGCTCTACGGCGGAGGCTTCAGCTCCGCGGGCGGCTCGACGGTGAGCGGCCGCTACCGGCCCTGAATAGTGTGCATCAGCTGGCGACTGCGGGTGTCTCTCAGGCATGCGCTCGTTGCTGGTCGTCTTCACTCTGATTCTCACCGGTTGCCGGTCGAACCGGGTCTCGCTGCTGACCAATGACGTCGAGGTCTCCGAGGCGGTGCCGTGCGGGCGTGCGTTCATCGGCTTCGAGACGACGTGTTCGTTCACCGTCACCAACCGCGCGCGCCGGGCCGTCTCCGTCTCGCTCTCGAGCCCCACACCGTTCGAGCTGCCCTCCGTCGTCGAGGTCGCGGCCGGAATGTCGAGCGACGTCGCAGTTCGCTTCCGCCCGAGCGAGCTCGGTGAAGTCTCACGCGCCGTCACCGCGAGCTTCGAAGGCCACGACGTCGCGGTGCAGCTCTCGGGTGAAGGGGTCGCGGTGCCGTCGTGCGCGTCGAGCGACGAGTGCCACGAGCAGACGTTCGACCCGGTGCGTGGATGCATCGAGGCGGCGCGCGCCGATGGCACCTCGTGCGGCCAGGGCAACGTGTGTCTCACGAACGCGACGTGCCAGGCCGGCCAGTGCATCGGCGCCACGCGCTCGTGTGACGACGGCAGCGCGTGCACCACCGACGCGTGCGACCCGTCACGCGGCTGTCTGAACGAGCCCGTCACCTGCGCGCCGTCGTCGAACCCGTGCCTCGCCTCGGCGTGTGATGCGCAGCTCGGCTGTGTCGCGACGGCGGTCGTCGATGGAACGAGCTGTGGCTCCAATGACTGCGAGACCGCGCACGTCTGCTTCTCGGGCCAGTGCGTGGAGCGCGCCGCACCAGAAGGCTCGGTCTGCGCCCCAGCCACCGCGTGTCGTGGCGAAGGGCGCTGCACTGCCGAGCGCTCGTGCGCCGTGCCACCTGCGGGAACGCCCGCCGAGGTCTTCCACTACCAGCCGCCACCCGGCCACGCGCTGCAGCAGCACCCGCTCATCGTCACCTCGAGCGGCGACACCTTCTTCGCGCACCTGCCGCAGGACACCAACGTGCCGCCGCAGCTGGTGCTCGTCTCGCTCGACCGCAGCGGGCGCCAGCGCTTCGAGGTCGACCTGACCGCCGAGACCCCGGGCCTTCGCTCGATGAACTCGCTCATGCTCGACGCCGAGAACCACCGCCTCTTCCTCGCGCTCTGGGGGTCGGCGCCTTCCAGCTCCGTGCTGCAGGCCCGCGACTCACGCACTGGAGCGTTGCTCTGGCAGCGAGACCTGCGCGCGCTGAACATTCCCATCCTCAACTCCGACAACGGCCTGCTGATGCTGTCCGTGCAGAGCCTCGCGCTCGTGGGCAGCGGCGACGTGCTGGCCCAGCTCGTCGAAGGCGCGTCGTTGCATCAGCAGCACCTCGTCACCTTCGAGGGCAGCTCGGGCGTCGAGCGGTGGCGCACGCAGCGGCCCGGGCACGGCACGTATCTGGTGAGCGGTGACGGGCAGGCGTGGGGCAGCTGGGCCGCGTGCTGGAGCTGGGACAATCGCTTCAGCCGCATCGACGCCGCGGGCCAGAGCTCGTTCGACGTGCCGCGCGGCGGAGCGATGGCCATGTTGGGTGACACCGCAATTCTGCCCGGGCTCGACGGTGGAGTCGTGAGCCTCGCTGCCGACCTGCGCACCGAGCGGCGCTTCGTGTTGCCGGCGAACCAGACGGTCGACAGTTGGAGCGGCGTGGGCGCGCAGCACGACGAGCTGACGCTCTTCACGACCGGCAGCGCGGGCACGAAGCTGGTGCGCTCGACGCCGGCTGGAGTGCGGTGGACGGCGCCCGTCGAGGCGCGCGCCAACTGGAAACGGCTCGACCTGGTGGCCGATGGCGGCGTCGCGCTCTCGTTCGGCTTCATGGACGGCGGCTCGTCGCTGAACCTGTACTCGAATGAGGGTGACGAGCTCGAGCGGTGCTCGATGAACGGGCGCTCCATCGCGGGCATCGCCGACGAGTTGGTCATCGCGCATGAGCGTGGGCGGCTCGTGGGTCTCCGCTTCCCGGGCGTGGGTGGTGCGACCTCGGGCTGGCCTGACTCCGACGGCATCGACGGCACACGGCGGTGGCGCTGAGCCGAGTCTCACCCACGCTCGCGAGCACGCGCTCGACCTCGGGTCGTCGGTCGAACCCTTCTGCACCGCCGGGGTGATCGCCCCCATCACCCACGGTCGATTTTCCGCTCAGCTGATCAGCTCCGCGACGCGTCCCGCCTCCGTCTCAGAACCCGCACCTCCGCTCACTTCCAGACGGCGCGGGCGAACTGCGACGGCGTGCGACCGGTCGCGCGCTTGAAGTCGCGGCTCAGGTGCGCGTGGTCGGCGTACCCAAGGTCGGCCGCGAGTTGAGCCAGCGACGCAGCCTCTCCCCGCTCGAGCCGCACCGCGAGGTCACGCAGCCGAAGTCTGCGAAGCACCCACTTGGGCGACACGCCGACGCAGTCGCGAAAGAGCCGCTGCAACGGCCGCGTCGTGAGCCCCGCGAGCGCGCAGACCTGCTTCACCGTGGTGACGTCCGTCTGGCGCGTCATGCGCTCGACGACGCCGACGGCGAGCCGCACGTCTGCGTCGACCGGGCGCAGCGTCTCAAGCAACCACGCCTCGAGCGCGGCGAAGCCCTGTTGATCAGCGCCCGACAACACGCGGCGCTCGAGCCGCTCGGCGCCCTCGAACACCTCGCGCAGCGGCGTCACCGTGTCGTTCCACGTTGCGATGGCGCGTGGCAGCAGCCCCTTCGCGGCCCCGGCCTTCAGCTTCACCGCGCGAATGCGCCCGCTGCCCGTGAGCTCGCGTCGAAACAGCTTCGTGTTCACGCCCACCACGCGACTCTTCCCCACTTCGAAGACCACGTGCACGCAGGGGTCGGTGAGCACCTCGGCGACGTGCGGTGGTTGGCCATCGAGGCTCCACGCCGTCATCCAGTACGTCTCGATGAGGCCGGCGAGGTCGGGCGATGGCGCGAAGGTGGCCGAGGCGACGCGCTGGCCGCTGACGCGACTCGACACCAGCCCACGCGCTCTGCCGTGCCCGTCAGGTCGTGTTTGTTCAAGCATCGCGTCGGAAGCGAATGGTACCTGTCGCGCTCACCATCGAGGAGCACGCATGCGCATCACCATCAAGAACGTCTCGGACATGCAGCACTACCAGGGCGAGCACACGATTCCCGGCATCAGGTTTCGCCCGGCCCGGCAGGCCATCGGCATCTCGGCGTGGGGCATGAACGTCGCCGACTTCGACCCCAACACCACGGGCTACCCCGAGCACGACCATCAGCACGACGGCCAGGAGGAGGTGTACCTCGTGCTCGAGGGCTCCATCGTGCTGCAGGCCGACGGCAAGGAGCAGGTGCTGAAGCGCGGCGACATGGTTCGCGTCGCGCCCGAGGTGACGCGCAAGTTCATCACGCGCGAGTCGTCGGCCACGCTGCTGGCCCTCGGCGCCACGCCAGGCAAGGCCTACGAGCCCGACAAGCGCATGGCGACGACGTGATACGACGTCGAATTGGTGAAGGAATCACTCCGCCCCAGGCACTCAGCGCTCGTGACGAGAGTGGCCGTGCTGTGTCTGGTGCTGACGGGGTGCTTCGAGGCGCCGTGTGAAGCGGTGACGGAGCCCGGCCGACCGCCCATTCCATGCGTCGCACCGGCCGTCGTCGACGCGGGCCAGCCAGGCCGACCGTTCGACGCGGGCCGACCGGTGGACGCGGGACAGCCGCTCGATGCCGGCCGCGAGGTCGATGCCGGGCGCGTGGATGCAGGTGTCGACGCGGGAGTTCGTGACGCAGGCGTCAGCACCTCCGACGCGGGCGTTCGCGTCATCGACCTCGGCGTCGTCATCACCAACGACGCGGGCCTGTCTTCAGAGCTCACCTTCGACGTGGCGGCATCGGACGAGGGCTTTCTCATCGAGCTCATCGGCGTGCAGGTGCCGCCGCTCACCGAGCTGCAGGCCGACGCGATTCGAAACCCCCGCGGCACCACGCTGGCGCTGGGCCGCAACGACTCGCTGCACCTGAGCCGAAGCCGCGCCGACACCGAGGTGCAGGCGGCCCTCGTGCTCGAGTCAGACGACGCGCGCGCCGAGTTCATGCCCGGCACGTTCCGGTTCCGCGTGGCGTCGCGCGACGAGCGCGGCCGGGCGCGCGGTGGCGTCTCGGTGGCGGTGCGCGTGTTCGTGAAGCCGCGACCTCCTCCCGGGCCTCAGCGACTCGCGCTCAACCTCTTCTTCAGCGGCAGCGCGGGGCTCACGGCCGCAACGGCTCCCACGCAGGCGAGGCTGCAGCAGGGCCTGCGTGGCTTTCGAGACCTGTACGCCGACGCGGGCATCACGCTCGAGGCACCGCGGCTGTTCGACCTGCCGCCGGGCTTCAGCGCCGTCACCTCGATGTTCGACGTCGACGGTGGCAGCCGCATGGGCACGAGCGCGCAGAGCCTGGTGCGCCAGTCGGCCGCCGCGCCGCAGGGCATGAACCTGTTCTTCGTCGAGACGCTCTCGCTCGACCCGCGGCTGCCTCCCGGAGCGGTGCTGGGCGTCGCTGGTGGCAGGCCCGGCACCACCATGACGCAGGGCACGTCAGCGTCTGGCGTCATCGTGCTGTTCGACGCGGCCACCTTCGTGCCCCGCAGACCCGGTGACGTCGACCCGCTCCCCATCGTGCTCGCGCACGAGGTCGGTCATCAGCTCGGGCTCTCGCACGTCTTCGAGGTGAACGGCGAGGCGGACAACATGAGCGACACGCCGATGGAGGGCGAGTTCAACGCCGACGCCAACCTGATGACGCCGTTCGCGAACAACCAGGGGCTGCTCTCTCCGCTGCAGAAGACGGGGCTGCGGCGCAACCCGGTGGTGCGGCCATGACGCGCGCGTTCGTGCTCTGCCTCGTCGCCTCGGCGGCCGCAGCGGACTCGCTCACGAAGCGGCTGACGGCCATCGACGTCGCGCCCACGAAGGCCGAGCTGCTCGAGCTCGGCGGCGCACCACGGCTGCTCGCCCTCACGAAGGCAGAACACGCGTTCGTCGTTCAGCGCGCGGCCCTCGCGGCGCTCGCGCACTTCCCCACCGTCGAGGTGCGCGAGGCGTTGGTGAAGCGCTCGGCCTCTGGAGACGCGGCGCTGCGCAAGACGGCACTCGAGGCCCTGGGCTTCGCCTTCGTCGACGACGTGGTGGCCGAGCGGGCGCTGGTGCAGTCACTGACCGACGAGCTGCCGATGCTGCGGCGCGCGGCGATTCGGGCGCTGGCGAGGCGAAGCACCTCGACATCTTTGCTTGCGCTCGAGCAACAGGCCACGACCGAACGAGACGCCGAGACGAAGGCCACGCTGTCGCAGGCGCTGACTTCACGGCGCTGAAGCGCGAGAGTCGAAGTCATGACTCCGGTGGCGTGGAACGACGGCTTCAGCGTCTGGGACGACGAGCTCGACGAGCACCACAAACAGCTGATTCGGTACATCCGCGTGCTGTCAGACCCCGAGGAGCGTCAGCGCCACGACCCGAACGTGATTCCCATGCTGGTGAAGGGCCTCGTCGACTATTCGAGCTACCACTTCGCGGCTGAAGAGAAGCGCATGCGCGACAGCGGCTACCCCGAGCTCGACGCTCACGTTGCCGCGCACCGTGACTTCTCGAAAGACGTGGCCATCTTCGAGCAGACGTTCAGTCAGGGCAGCGCCCGGCTCGAGCGCGTGCTGCTCGCCTACCTGACGGACTGGCTGACGACGCACATCCTCACCTCGGACAAGAAGCTGGGCGAGTTCCTCAAGGCGCAGCGTCGCGCGTGAGCTGATCCGTCAGCGTCGCCGCCAGGTGGTCGTCTTCTGGCGCGGTCTGCCGGAGTCTGAGAGAAACGAGTCATGGCCGCTGAGTCTCTGCCAGAGCCGTCGAGCATCACGCTGCGGAATGTGAAGCAGCATCGGGAGCTCTCGGTCGACTTGAGCGGGCGGCTCGTCGTGCTCGTTGGACCGAACGGCGTTGGCAAGTCGACGGTGCTCAAGGCGCTTCGCGCCGTTGGTGAGCTGCACAACCCGTCGAAGGAAGGTGTGGGCTACCCACATCGGCTTGCCCAGGTTCTTGGCGCTTCGGAGATCACCAACAGCGCCGCAGAGCTTCGGTTGATCAGGTCGTGGCTGGCGCCAACCGGGCCCGCCTCCATCGACGTCGGGTTCACAGACGGGCTTCTTCACCTGGAGCTTGCAACGGAGATGGGCCTGTCCGCCCTCATGCCACCCGGGTACTCCCAGCTCTCCCAGAAGCACGACATGGCTGGGTTCGACGCGCGCGCTCGCTCCCCTCATGTCCGCGCGCTCAAGGCCAGCTACCTGCAGCCGGAGTTCTCGGCGCTCTCATCACCCTCGCGAGTCGAAGCAACCACGCTCGGTCCACGCGGAGAGAACCTCGCATCGGTCATCGCGCAGTTCGCGCTGCGATACAGGAAGGAGCATCAGGCAGTGCTGGAGGCGCTGCAGACCATCGTGCCGCAAGTGACCTTCGTGGGCGCTGCGACCGAAGCCGTCACTGACGAGCGCACTTCCTTTCAGGCGCACGAGCTCGAGCTCGAGTTCGGCGAGAACGTGCGGGTCCGTGGCCGCGACGTCAGCGAAGGAACGCTCATCGCGCTCGCCGTCCTTGCGCTCGCGCACCACTCGCCCGGCGTTCGCTACGTGCTCCTCGACGACATCGATCGCGGCCTTCACCCGCTCGCGCAGAAGGCCCTCGTCGAGCAACTCCGCGGCGTGCTCGCAGCGCGCCCCGACCTGAAGATCATCTGCACCTCGCACTCGCCGTATCTCGTCGAGCACTTCGACGCTTCTGAGGTTCGGGTTCTCGGCCGCAAGAAGAACGGCGACACCGTCTGCAAACGCCTCGACCAGCATCCAGAGTGGCAGAAGTACAAAGAGCATCTCGACACCGGCTCGTACTGGGCCAGCGTCGGCGAAGAGTGGGTCGGGCAGGACTGATCCGATGCGTCGGCTGGTGCTCTCGCACGAA
>JBEOKA010000048.1:0-5994 GCA_040275325.1 Myxococcaceae bacterium
CTGCGTCGAACGGAATGCCTGCATCGAAGGGAGTTCCTGCGTCGAACGGAACGCCCGCGTCGAACGGAATCCCCGCGTCGAACGGAACGCCCGCGTCGAACGGAATCCCCGCGTCGAACGGAATCCCCGCGTCGAACGGAACGCCTGCATCGAAGGGAATCCCTGCATCTGCGCGAAGAACACACTTGCCCATCACGCACTCCGAGAGGTCACTGCAGGCCAGACACACGCTGCCAGACCAGCCACACGCTTCAGCACTTGCGCCGGTCTGACACTCCCCAGAGGAGTCGCAGCACCCGCGAGCGCAGAGCACTGCATTGCACTCGGTGTGGCTCGGGCCGCAGCTCACGCCAAAGACGAGCACGCCCGCAATGACGACCCGTCTGATGGAGCCCCCCATCTCGTGCAGCCTACGCCAGTTCCCATGCTGCGCTCGACGAGGCGGGTTGATTCAGCGCAGCAGCACCCAGATGGCCCCATTCCACAGCGTCATGCGCTGGCTCGCCTCGTCGAAGGCCATCGACGGAAAGATGCTCCCGCTGGGGGTGTCTTCGATGGTGCTCTCGACCCAGTCGCTGCCAGTCCACTCCCACGTCTGGTCTGCGCCATAGAGGTAGAGCAGCAGCTTGTTGCGAGGTGGGTCGAAGGCCATCGCCCCCATGAAGTACGGCGGCTGATGGGCCGTCGGCAGCCTCGACCACGTCGCGCCGCTCCACGACCAGGTGCTGGTGCCGCCGTCGGACAGGCCCGTGAGCAGCAACATGCCCGAGGCCCAGGCGCCGAGCGCGACAGGAGGACCGTCAGGGGTTGGGCCCATGCCCTCGACCCAGCTTGCGCCGTTCCACTCCCAGGTGTCTCTGCGTTGCGGCTGCGCACCTCCGAAGAGCACCGCGCGGCCGCGGGTCTGATCAGTCGCCAACCCTGGCAGGGTTCGGTTGGGAATCACCGTGGGGTGTCGCGCCCAGCTGGTGCCGTCCCACGTCCACGCCGTCAGCGGCTGCGCGACGAGCGGCTCGGAGTCGGCGACCATCAGCAGCCCGCCATCGACGTCAGGCGTCAGGCTCAGCGAGTTGACGGCGCGAAGACCGGCATCGGGCCACTCCTGCCAGCGCCCGCCATCGGGCGACCAGAACCGCGCGGTGAACGCGTGCGTCTGACCCAGCACGAGCCGTCCCCGCCGGGAGTCCCACGCGAGGCTGCTGCTCGGGCTTCCGAGGCGAGGCGGGTTCGTGGGGCCGATGAGCTCGGTCCAGGTGGAGCCGTTCCACACCCAGGTGTCGTCGGTCTCGCCTCCGAACATCACCACCCGCCCGGCCGTGCCGTCGAACACCAACGGGCTGCTGATGCGCCTGCCTGGAGGAACGTTGGCACTCGACGTCCACGTCGAGCCATCCCACTCCCAGGTGGCGGTGTCGCACTTGAGCACCAGGCGATGGCGGGTCGAGTCGCGCGCCATGCCGCCGGTGCAGGTGGGGGCCGTGCCCGCCTCGATGGGCTCCCAGCGCTGACCCGTCCACGCGAGGCCGGCGGCGGGCGCGACGACTTGCTGGCGCACTTCGTCGTAGTGAAAGAAGCGCACGTCGCTCGGCGCCGTCATCGAGCGCAGTGACCAGTTCGTGCCATTCCACTCCCACGTCTCGGTCGACTGCGCGTTGACCATCACGGCCCGGCCCCGCTTCTCGTCGAAGGCGAGGGCGTTGAACCGAAAGGTCGATGGCAAGCCGGGCGCAGGCCGGTTCACCCACGTGGTGCCGTCCCACTCCCACAGGCTCGCGAGCTCGAAGAAGACGACGCGCTGGCGCATGGGGTCCCACATCAGGCCGCCACCAAAAGGGGGCTTCGCGAGCGGCGTTCGCAGGGCCCAGGTCGAGCCGGTCAGCTCCCAGGTCAGCGTCGAAGAAGACAGCATCACCACCCGCCCTCGTCGCCGGTCCCACTCGAGGGAGTTGCCGAGCGCGTTCGGGGCGAGCGGGACCCAGCGATTCACGCACCGGGCAGAGGCCGGCCGCGTGCGCGTCACGCAGGCGCCAGAGATGCAGACGTCGACCTGGGTGGCCAGGCAGTCGTCTCTGCCGCAGACGAGGCCGTCGGGCGCGTTGTCATTCACACACCCGAGGCGTGGGTCGCAGCGCGTCTCGAGACACGGGTTGGTCGAGGCCTGACAGGTTCGCGGCGACGAGACACACCCCAGCGTCTCATCGCAGGCGTCGATGGTGCACGCGTCGCCGTCATCGCACGAACGGCTCTGGCCCACGCAGGTGTCGCCCGAGCAGGTGCCGGTGATGCAGTTGGTGGTGCATGCCGCTCCCGATGGGCGTTGCCGCTCGACACACATCGCCGCGTCGAAGTCGAAGCTCGACTCGAAGCAGGTCGCGCTCGCGAGGCACATCGGCGGTGTCATCGCGCTGGCCGTGATGGGCACGGCGAGGCCCTCGGCGAGCGTGACGAGGCCCGTCGCGGTGCCCGCCATCGAGGGCTCGAAGCGAACGGTGAGGGTCTCGGTCGAGCCGCGCGCCACGCTGAGCGAAGTCGTCGAGAGCGTGAAGGGCCCGGTGACCGATGGAGTGAGGGTGGTGGTGGCTCCGGTGTTCGAGACCTCGAGCGAGAGCGTCGCGCTGCGGCCGACCCACGTCGCTGGAAACGAGAGCGCCGACGGGGCGACCGAGAGGTTCGGCGGCTCGACGTTCTGCACCACCCCACCACAGCGACAGCCCGAGGACAGCGCGAGGATGAGGAGCGTGATGGAGCGCATGGTCAGGTCCTTCGAGGGGGCCGCGGCGAACGTACTCCCCCGCGCGGCGGCGACTCGACGGAATCACCATGGAGCCGCATGTGGAGCCCGTGGCAGCGTCGACTCACATGCGTCGCCTCCTGATGACCCCCGCCGTCGTCGCGTTGTTGTTGCTGCTGGCTCCCTTCACGAGCGAGGCCTCCCGGCTCAGCGGTGGTTCGCTGTCATGGACCCGCGACCTCACCTTCATGTCCGCCACGCAGGCGCGGTACACGCTGCGGCTGCGACTCTCGTTGCGGGCGAGCTTCTACGCACCCGTCACCGTCGGGCAGGTCATCAACGGCCCCTCGGTCACGCTCACGCCCAACGGCGGTGGCCCGGCGACGGTGGTGTCGATTCCCGTCACGGTTCAGTCCATCAACACCGCTGACGACGTCGTGTTCACCGAGGGCACGGCCGTGGTGACGGTGAACCTGTCGTCGCTGCCCGCCTCCCTCGTCTTCACGGACTGCTGCCGCGTGGTGGGCCTCGCCGATGGAAACGCGAGCCAGTCGTTCCGCCTCGCCGCGACGCTCAACACCGCCGCGCAGTCGCCCAACAGCACCCTGGTGCCGAGGGTCTTCCTCAGTCGTGGCCTCTCCAACACCTTCACGATTTCCGCGGTGACGAGCGGTGGCTCGACCCTGTCGTTCTCGGTCGCGCCAGCCGCGGCCTCGGGGCTTCTCGTTCCCCAGCCGGCCGGGCTCACGCTCAGTGTGGGTGGCGGCGTCTCGTGGACGCCTGCGACGCTCGGGCTGTACGGCATGCAGGTGCTGATCACTGGCAGTGACGGCTCGGTCTCGCCGGTCGACTTCCTGATTCAGGTCATCGAGCCGCCCGTGTCGGTCACGTTCACGCCGGCGAGCTGTGGCCAGACCTTCAGTGCGCCGCTCGGCAGCGAGGTCGTGTTCGACGTGACGGCGGCGTCGACGTCATCCACCGACCAGGTGCAAATCGTCTCGAGCGTGTTGCCGCACACCGCCGAGTTTCGAGCCCTCACCGTCGGCGCGAGCTCGACCTCGCGGTTTCGCTTCACCCGGGGCCGCGTCGCCGACGACTCGACGGGCGTCGCCATCTGCTTCCTCGCGCAGGGCCAGAGCGTGGGCAGCCTCGGCAACTGCTGCAACACCCTCACGTTCCCGGTGACGTCGACGCAGCCGCTGACCGGAACCTTCCGTGACTTCGCTCGCACCGCGCCCGACTTCTCGGCGCTCAACGGAGACGGCGCGCTGATGGTCGCGTCCACACTCGGGCCCGGCCGCAAGCCGCAGCTGAGCGCGGGCATGAAGCTGACGGTGGCCTCGCCCACATCGTTCTCGCGGTGGTGGAGCGACGCAGGTGGTGACGGCGGCGTCGTCGCGCGCGCGCCGTTGACGTTGCCCGTGAGCGAGACGATGCCCGGGGTCTACCGGTTCCAGACGACCGCGCTGTACGCGATGGACTACGCGCCGGGCGTCGCCGACGGGCCGCTGCCCAATCGCAACTACACCTGGGAGCTGCACGACTCGATGCCGTACCTGCCCGGGCGCACGCTGGGCTTTGCGTCGGCTGACGACCTGTGGGTGTTCTGGAACGGGCGGCTCGTCGTCGACCTCGGCGGCGTGCACAGCCGCGCGTCGTTCGCGCTCTCACTCGACGCGGTGGCCAGCCAGGTCGGCGCCGTGCCCGGTGGCAGCTACCCGCTCGACATCTTCTTCGCGCACCGCGGCGCGCACGACCCCGAGCTGCAGCTCGAGGTGACGAGAGACCCGCTCTGTGCCGCGCCCGCGCGGGTGGTGACCGCTGCAAATCTGACGATGCTGGGCCAGGGCGTCTCGGCCATCGACGGCGGCGTTCGGCTGCTCGGCACGACGGCCTCGATGGATGCGGGCGCTGGCGGTGCGTTCGTCTCGACGCCCGTGCCCGCAGAGGGCTTTCAGGTCGAGTTCTTCCCGCGGTTCAACTCGATTGCCGCTCCCGGAATGGCGCTGGTGTTCGCCGCCACGCCCGGCCTCGGCGTCGACGAGGTGGTGGTGACCGATGGCGGCTCGTTCGTCGACACCACGTGGACTGGCAATGACCTCGGCTACGCGGGGCTGCCGAACTCGTTCGCGCTCGAGCTCGACCCCTCGCAGCAGACGAGCCTGGGCGACCCGGTGGTGAACCACGTCGCGGTGATGAGCCGCTTCGAGCTGCCCAACTCGACGAACCACGCGCTCGCGCAGTTGGGGGTGCTTCGGGTGAATCGTCAGGGGTGCTCGTGGCTCGACTTCGGCTGTGGTGGGCCCTTTGGGTTGGTGGGCAACCCGCAGCGCGTTCGGGTGAGCTACCAGCGCGGAGCGGGGCAGCCGACCGGCTGGTTGCGCGTCTGGTACGACCAGCCACCGTCGGCGCTCACCTGGCCGAGCCTCGAAGTCGAGGTCGACGCGGCGAGGTGGCAGGCCGCGTTCCCCTCGGGGACGCTGTACGTCGGCTTCACGACGAACCACCTTCACCGGCTGCGCGCGCAGGGCTCGAGCGTGGCGGTGACGGTTGGTGGTGGCGACATCGACGTGACTGGCATCAGCGTCGTCTCGAATGGGCCGGGGAGCGCGAGCACCGTGCAGACGCCGCCTGCAGCGTTGGTGACGGTGTCGACGCCGGTGACGCTGCGGCTTCGCGCGAGTGACACGTGCGGCAACCCGATGCGCTCGGGTGGGTTCGGCTCGGTCGTTGGTGGCGTGGTGCGGGCTGATGGAGGTGTGGTGGCTCCGGCGCTCGTCAACGACCGGCAGGATGGAACGTATGACGTGACGTACACGCCCGCGGTTGGTGGCGTGTGGAGTGTGGAGCCCCGCGTCGGCGGTGTTGCCCTCGGCGGGGCGTTCACGACGGTGGTGATGAGCTGCGGTGATGGTGTGGTGCACGGCTCGGAGGCGTGTGACGACGGGGTGCTCAATGGCAGTTATGCGCGGTGCAATGCGTTGTGCAGCGGGCCGGGACTTCGTTGTGGTGATGGAGCGATCAACGGGCCGGAGCAGTGTGATGACAGCAATACGATGAGTGGTGATGGGTGCTCGTCGAGCTGTCTCATCGAGACGGTCGA
This sequence comes from Myxococcaceae bacterium, assembly GCA_040275325.1. Taxonomy (GTDB): domain Bacteria; phylum Myxococcota; class Myxococcia; order Myxococcales; family Myxococcaceae; genus Xiheimicrobium. The sequence continues at coordinate 5,835 of JBEOKA010000048.1, forward strand.
TGCAGGGGCGGGTGGTGGCGCGGCCGGTGGATCTGCGAGTGCAGGTGGAAGCGCGAGCGCAGGTGGAAGCGCGGGCGGTGGAAGCGCGGCAGGCGGATCCGCGAGCGCAGGTGGATCCGCGACCGCAGGTGGATCCGCGACCGCAGGTGGATCCGCGACC
>JBEOKA010000049.1:0-4903 GCA_040275325.1 Myxococcaceae bacterium
GGTCTCAGGTCGAGCTGGAGTGGGTGGCCTCGACGCTGTCGAAGTTCTCGTCGGTGTGGGGCGAGCTGTCGAACGCCAACCGCGCACGGCTTCTTCAGGCGCTGCTGAAGTCGGTGCGAGTCGACCAGGTCAGCGGCGAAGTCGAGATGGAGTTCTACTCGCCGGTCGCTCAGGAGGCGGCGTGAGCGAGGGCGGGTACGTGTTGAAGGGCACGCTGCACCGGGTTCGGCGCGGCAAGGCGATCGCGTTCGTCTCGCAGCCGGTGGTGACGCCAGCGACCGTGCGCCGCCCCGCAAAGGTGGCGAAGATGTTGGCGCTCGCTCACCACCTGCAGCACGCCATCGAGCGGGGCGTTGCCCACGATCGCGCCGATGTTGCCCGCCGGCTTGGACTGACTCGTGCACGAGTGACGCAGCTGCTCGACCTGCTTCTGCTCGCCCCCGATATTCAGGAACAAGTGCTGTCGCTGACCACGGCTGGCGATGAGCCGCTCAAGGAGAAAACAGCGAGAGCGTTGGTTGCCAGTCCGAGCTGGGCGGCTCAGCGCGCAGCTGCTGCAGCGCTTTTCGCCATCGGCACGCGGTAGTCCGGGCCGTCGTCTTCCTCCGTCGCTGGCGGGCTACCAAACGACGACACCAGTTTCGATGTCGCCACCGTTGCCCCGAGACGCAGACGTGGATCCGATTGAGCGACCCTCACGATGGCGTCCGGCAAGAGTGTGCCGCCCTCCTGCTTGTTGAGCCTTCGCGCGATTTCCGCGGGCGAATACTCACCCATCAGCGCCAACCGGAACACGCGATCGCCCAGGCGCAGCTCTCGACGTTGGGGAAGCTCTGCGGCAATGAGCTTCGCGGCCTGTGTCGCTGCAAAGTTGTGTTCGTACAGTGGCCGGAGGAACTCCCCGACCTTGATCATCAGCGGTCGGAGCCGCTCGACCCCACCAATGACCCTCGACTTGGTCTCAGCATCCAGCAACTTCCAGACGACGAACGCGCCGCCGAGCATCGCGATCGCGCCAGTGGGGCCGAGCCCGCGATAGGTCGCCCGAAATCCAGCCATGATGAGCTGCGTGCCGCCTGTTGCCACGACCATGCGGCCGTGTGCGTCGGCCAGGAGACGCCCGTGGTCCCGGACCTTGGCAGGGACGTCCACCGAGCTCTTTCCAACCCGGAGAACTGGGAACCCCGACGCAGCCAGGTCCTCGTCTGCTGACACGATGAAATCTGCGCCCGCGAAGTCGAGGAGCCACGCGTAGGGAAGGTCCTTTGGATCTCTCGCAGCCAGCACAGCGTACTTCCCGTCCCTTCGACGCTTCTCCCGCGGGACCCGAACGAAACTGATGCAGCCGAAGATTCGGTTGAGGGCCGGTTCGAACCGGGCACGGTCGATTCGCTTCTTCAGCAGGGCACCGCGGACTTCGCGTCGGACAATGAGCGGGGCGATCATCGTCCATGTTCCCGACGCGGCGATCTCCTCCAGCACAGTCGTGGCTCGTGGGTTCCGGAACTTCATCGCCTGCGTGGCAGCGCGAACGATGAAGTTCGCATCGACCACCACGAGGCGTTGCTCAGGCAGCGGCGCGAGGGTCGGCATCCCCGAGTGCGGGAGCTCGCGGAGGTTGCGCAGGGTGTGGGAAGGGAAGACGTAGTCGCGCATCTCGATCGCGACGTCCCTACCATTCACCACTGACATGTCCGGTCAGAGCTGCCCCCGAAAACTGGTGCCGGCAGTCGAAAAGGGCGCCCCTTCCTCCTGTGAGATCAAGTAGATCCCACGTCGGAGGACGACGGGTGGGCGCACGACGGTCGGCGAGTCGGTGGTCTCCACATCGTTCAGCCTTCGAACGGAGTGGCGATGAAGAGCCTTGAATTCTCAGGACTTAGGCACGCTCGCGAGGAGCTCTCGTGACGACGTCAGCGCCCACCGCGCAGGAGCGCGAGACCTTCTACGCCGCCGCAGTGGTCGGGCTCCGAGCGCTCGATGCTCGGGAGCCCAAGCCTCGTCGCTTCGGCTCGGATGCAGACGCGCGATGGCGCCAGTTCGCCGGAGCGCTCGGTGATGGGGATCGTCTCGACATCCTCCTTCGCGACGCTGCGGGGACCTGGGGCGCGGCGTTCTCGCCGGCCGAGTGTTTTGGGCTCTTCGGGCTGGCAGACGATGAGCCCTTCGGACCCGACTGGTCCGGCCTTTCCGACTCGGTTGCGAAGCGGCTGCTCGCGGATGCAACCGGGAAGCACTCCATCGAGTCGGTGACCAGCGCGTTGGGAGTGAAGGTCGGCACCGTCAGCCTCCATGCGGTCAGCTCGTCGACGAAGCTCGTGCTCGCGGGAGCAAGCGCGGTGTCTGCGGTCGCCCAGGTGTTCGCGAAAGATCCCAAACTCTCCTGGACGGACCAGGTGCTCGTGGTGGCCAGTACCCCCTTGGTTCGGCAGCTTGCTGGCCTTGCGGCAGTCCTTGTCGGTGCGCGCGGTCGTACGGCGCTCATCCGGCCGGCAGCCGAGGCGACGACGCTTCGAGCGCTCGGGTTCGCCCACATCGATGCCGTCGTTGCGTCCACAGACGCCGAGGCTGACGACGCGAACTTCGCGCGCAGCCTGGGAGGCAAGTGACGTGGCGCTTCCCGTCGCGCGAATTCACCGTGGTCGCCCCACGCCGTACCCCTGGGAGCGTCAGGCGCTCGACATCGTCTATGCGCACGAGTCCCTTTCGGACAGCGACCCGTTGCAGGCCTGGGAGCTGCACGAGCTCTACGATCCAACGTCGGGACGCCTGTACGAACTCGACCTGCTGCTGCTCGCGCGACCCGGCCTGTTCCTGGTCGAAATCAAGAGCCACCGTGGCGTCCTGACGGGCGACATCGTCGACTGGACCTTCACTGAGGAAGGGCGCCGCTCCACCATCGAGTGCCCGTTTCCCGGCGCGAATCTGAAGGCGAAGGTGCTGGCGGACATGCTCGAGCGGCAGCTGGGGCGGGAGCGTCCGTTCGTTCACGCAGCGGTCTTCGTACCGAATGCCACCGACGTTCGCCTTGAAAGCGGTCGTCCGCCCTGGCTGCTCCAGTCGAAGGACATCGGAGCGAAGCTTGTCAACGGGCTCGACGGCCGTGACCCTCGAACGATCGTCAACCGCCCGATGATGAAGCAGCTGCTTCAAGTCGCTCACAAGATCGGCCTGCGACCGAGCACGAGCACCCGCGTGGTGGGCGGATATCAGCTCGGTGCGCTCGTCGACGATGGCGAGGGCTACCAGGAGCACCTCGCGAGAAACGCCCGCGTCGAGAAGGACCAGGCTCGTATCCGGAGCTACCTCGTCCCCGCGGCCACCTCAGCTGACCGCCGCGCGCAGCTTCATCGAGCCGCTCAACGCGAGGCGAAGACGCTGGCACAGATTGGCCAGCATCCCGGCATTCTCGCCTATCGCTCCTTCGTCGATGAGGGGCCGCTGGGGCCCGCGGTTCTGTTCGAGGCCTTCGAGGACGCACTCCCGCTTCATGCGTTCGTGCGCCAGCACCCGGAGCTCACCTTCGACGAGCGACTCAGCGTTCTTCAGCAGATCGTCGAGGCGGTCGCTCACTGTCACCGCGCGGGCGTTCTGCACCGGAACTTGTCGCCAGCGTCCGTGCTCGTGCGCCGAACCGCCGACGGGAAGCTCCAGGTGCGGCTGCATCGATTCCAGACCGCTGCCTGGATCGAACACAGCAGTGTCGGCACCCGGCACTTTCATGATCTCTCGCAGGCCGTCGATCGCCTCTACCAGGCCCCTGAAGTGCTCGCTGATCCCGAGAAGGCCTCGTACGAGAGCGACGTCTTCTCGGTCGGCTGTCTCGCTTGGTTGGTTCTGACGGGCCAGCACCCGGCGGCGACCGTTCCCGAGCGAGAAGCACGAATTCGTGGGACGGGCGACTCGGACGCCGGACTGAGGCCGTCCTCGGTACGCGCGGACCTGGCGATTCTCGACGACGCGGTGTCGTTCGCCACGCAGCCCAACATTCACTCGCGCATCGACGACATCACTGAGTGGTTCAACGTCTACGTGCTCGAAGCACTGACTCGGCCGACGCCTGACGCGTCCACTGGAGTCAATCCGCACGATGCACAGAAGGGCGACACGCTGCCTGGCGGCCTCCGCGTTGAGCGGCGCCTTGGTTCTGGTGGAACCGCGGTGGTCTTTCACGTTCGCCGCGAGGGCCGTGATTTTGCGCTCAAGGTGCCCCACGACGCAGGCTGCGGCGAGCGCCTTCAGTCGGAGGCGAAGACCCTTCGCGAGCTCAGGCACGAACACGTCATCGCGTTCCACGAAGTGCTCACGATCGGTGGCCTGCCGTGTCTCCTGCTGCAGTTCGCCGGTGAGCGGACGTTGGGGGACGCGCTGCGCGAGCAGGGGACTCTCCCGCTCGAGCTGGCTCGGCGCTACGGCGACGACCTGCTTTCCGCGGTTCAGTATCTCGAAGAGGCCGGCGTTACCCACCGAGACATCAAGCCGTCGAACGTTGGCTTCACGAGCCTCTCGAAGAAGCAGAGCCATCTCCTTCTGCTGGACTTCTCGCTGTCTTCGGCCGACGCGAGCGCCGTCAACGCGGGCACCGCGGAGTGGCGAGACCCGTGGCTATACCTGCGCGGTACGTGGGACGCGGCTGCTGACCGTTTCGCAGCGGCGGCAGTTCTGTACCACTCGCTCACTGGTGCTCGAGCATCGGCGACGGATCTCACTTCGGAGATCGAGGTCGACACCGAGCGATTCGATGCTGCCGTTCGCGATCGGCTGACCGCCTTCTTCCGCAAGGCCTTTGCGCGAGAGGTCTCTGGGCGGTTCTCGAGTGCGGAGTCGATGCGCCATCATCAAACTTGAGTAATAAGCGTTTTAGGCTTCAGGTTATACAACTTGCGCATCTTTGAAATTGTAG
>JBEOKA010000050.1:0-24044 GCA_040275325.1 Myxococcaceae bacterium
GAACTGACGGAGCTTTCTTGTCAGGCCTGCCACTGACGCCTACCCTCGCCCGGTGATGATGATGCGTCGCTTCAGGGCCATCGCAGCTGCCGTCTTCGCCGTCGCGTTCCTGGCCGACGCCGCCGAGATGACGCGGGTCGCCTCCTCGTTCGAGGAGAAGGACCCGTTCGGCATGTACTTCGACTTCACGTTCGACCGCATCTTCGACCGCGGCAAGATCGCGCGTGAGTGGTACCAGCAGGGCGCCCTCGAAGACGTGAGCGAGCTGACGTACTTCCGCGACGAGACGACGCTCGGCATCGACACGCACATCGGCATCTTCCGCGACGTCGAGCTGCACGTCGGCGTGCCCATCGTCTTCCAGCAAGACCGCAGGTGGACCTTCTCGAAGGGCACCACCGACGCGCTCACCACCATCTACCGCAACTGTGGTGACGCCCGCGGCACGCCCTGCCCCACGCCGGGCTCTGGAGACGGCCGGCTCTTCGAAGTCGGCGCCAACGGCCAGACCTCGTTCCGCGGTGGCCTCGGCAACTTCACCTTCGGCATCGCGTGGAACGTCTTCAACCAGAAGAAGGACGACACCAAGCCGACGTGGATGCTGCGGTTCGAATACACCGCGCCGACCGCCACCATGCTGAACCCGTCGGTCGCCACCACCGCCGAGATGCGCGGCGCCATCGGTGATCGCGTTCACCACTTCTCGTTCGAGACCGCCGTCTCCAAACGCCTCGGCGACGTCTTCGAGCCCTACGTGGGCGTCGCGTACGTGCTGCCGTGGATTGGCCCCGGCTTCTATTCGAACTGCGACAACGCCCTCGACTCCCGCATGGCCCGCGCCGAGAACTGTGGCCAGGGCCCGTGGACGCGTTCAGAGACCGGCGTTCGGCCCGCGCACGTCGGCATCGTCACCTTCGGCAATGAGCTGATCGCCTTCGAGCGGCCCGATCGCTTTCAGCGGGTCGTCATCGATCTGCGCGGCTTCTGGCAGTACACGTCAGAGGGCCGCTACTACAACGAGCTGTCCGACCTGATGGGCAAGATGCTCTACAACTCGGACTACGGCACGGTCGGCGCGCAGCTGGGGTTCGTGGGTCAGGCCGCCGAGTTCGTGATGCTCCGGGCGTACGGCTCGCTCGCGTACCAGACCGAGCGGTACCTCACGTCTGAGAACATCGGCAAAGACGTGAACGGCAACGGCACCATCGACATCTCGTCGGCGCCGCAGGAGATCAACCCGAACTACGACTTCCGGGTCGATCGCGTGGGCCGTCGCTTCCGCATGCAGGAGCAGCTCGTGTGGCGCATTCAGGTCACCGCCACGCTGAACTTCTGAGCGTCACCGCTTCGGTTTTCGCCCCACCACCACGCAGTTCGTCGCCGGCCACGGCACCACCACGCCCGCGGTGTCGGTGACGCGCACCTTCCCCTCGTAGCGGTTCTTCACGATCCACGCGTTGCGGGTCTCTTCGAGGTGCATCGGCTCGAAGCCTGCGCGCTCGAGGCCGGCCTTCCACTCGGCGAGGGTCCACGGGCCGAACTCCTCGTGCACCTCGATGTGCCAGTTCTTGAGGTAGTCCTTCTTGCAGATGAACTCGTTCGCGTCGTGCGACGACAGCTCGACGATCGAGTCCGAGAGGCGGGTGAAGCGCGCGCCCTGCCCTTGCCGGAACTCCTTCGCGAAGCGAAGGAACGTGTCACGGGTCTGCTGATCGAGCAGCTCGAGGCGCCACGTCGCGGGCTCGGGGCTCACGCCATCACGCATCAACAGGTGCCCACCCGGCGCCAGCTCGGTGAACGCGTTGACGAGCGCGCGATCGATCTCCGAGGTCTTGTACCCGCTGTACGAGTGCACCTCGTGCATCACCGACGAGAAGATGACGGTGCTCGCCGTGCCGGGAGGAACACAGACGTCGATCACGTTGCCGAAGACGAGCGTGACCTCGTCGGTGGCGTAGGTGTTCTCGTCGCAGACGCGCAGGAACTCGCGCGAGAGATCGACGCCGGCGATGCGTGAGTCGGGAAACAAACGAGACAGCTCGACCATCAGCTTCCCGGTGCCACAGCCCTTGTCGACGATGTTGCCCGGCTTCACCCAGCGCACCAGCTCATCGAGCTTCTGTCGCAGCGACGCGTCCATCTGGGCGCCGTAGCTGCCGAAGTCCCGCAGGTGGCCCAGCTCGCCGTCGTCGTTGAGCAGCTTCTGGTGGAAGATCGCGCGCACGCGATCGATCACGCCTGGCCGATCGAACACCGCGATCGTCTCGGGTGACGCGTCGGCCCTCCACTCCCGGCCGTCGACGATGCGCTGCACCAGCTCGTGCGGCGTCAGCCCCTTCACCGCTTGCGCGACGACGGTGAAGCCCTTCGCCTGGAAGAGCGCGTCGACGTCGCGGTTGGCCGAGTACACGTGCGTCGTCTGCGGCGAGAGCACCCGGCCACACTGCGCCTTCACCGCGTCGGCCACGTGCTGCACCCACGCCTCGGAGTCGGGAATGTCGTCGACCTTCACCACGTCGAAGGGCCGCTTCGTTCGTTCGAGGGCCGGCTTCAGCATCGCCTCGCGCGAGGCGAGATCGAGCGGGTTGCGCCGCGTCGCCGTGTGGTTCGCGCTGGTGATGACGCAGACGACGCGATCGATCGGCGCCGCAGACAGCGACTCGAGCCACGCCGACTGCGCCTTCGTCACCGCGTGAAACCGACCCAGCAGGAGCGCGTCCATGGGCGGGCAGCGTCGCAAACATCACTGGAAACGTGAACGAAGCGGTGACGGAATCGTGGCCACACGACACTCACCGGGTCGTGAACGCGCTCGCCCGCCTCATGCCTGCCCAACCCCTCGATCTCACGACCCTCTACGAGGCACACGCCCGCCAGGTGTGGCGCACGCTCGCGCGGCTGGGAGTGCCGGCGGCACAGGTCGAAGACGCGGTGCACGACGTGTTTCTCACGGCCCACCAGCGGCTGACGGAGTTCGCCCAGCGATCGTCGGCCTCGACGTGGCTCATCGGCATCGCGGTGAAGGTGGCGGCGAACGTGCGCCGAAAGGCGAAGCGTCAGACGCAGCTGGTGACGGTCGGGCCAGAGAGCACCAGCCCCGATGACGAGCTCGAGCGCAGACGAAAACTCTTCGAGCTCGACCGGGTCTTGTCGCAGCTGCCTGATGAACAGCGGGAGGTCGTGGTGCTGTGTGATCTCGAACAGCTGAGCGCTCCCGAGGTGGCGGAAGCGCTCGATGAGAAGGTGAACACCGTGTACTCGCGGCTTCGGCTCGGCCGTGCGGCGCTCAAACGCGCGCTGACCGCCACCTCGACCCAGGAGGCGTCATGAGTGTCCTGAACGAGGGCCCTGGTGAGCTGCCGCCCGAGCTGCGTGGGTTCTACGACGAGCATCATGAGACCGGAGAGCCGACTGGCGCGCAGCTGGGCAAGGCCCTGCTCCGACTTCACACCGGCACGCGCCCCGCCGCGCCGATGACCCTGTCGACGCGTCGCTGGTTGCCGCCCGAGCTGCTCGCGGTCGCCGCCCTGGTGATCGTCACCGTCGGCGGCGCGGGTATCGGCTGGTACCTGAAGGCCCAGTCGGTCGCGACGAACGAGGCGATGGCCGAGGCTCGCAAGGCGTGGGTCTCGGGCGATGTCGACGCGACGCTCACCTCACTCGAGCGCTGCGCCTCGGCTGACTGCGCGCGCCTGGCTGCGGCCGTGAAGCGCGCGAAGCCCCAGCTCGCGAAGCAGCTCGCGATCGATCAGGCCGAGCGGGGCTCGCTGCTGGCGCTCGACCTCGAGCTGTCGGGAGGGCAGCGCTCGGTCATCGCGCTCCAGCTCGAGCCCCGGCCGGAGGAGACCAATGACACCTTCGCGCAGGAGCAGACCCAGGAGCTGGTGAAGCAGGGCTTTTCACTCGAGATCTCGCGGCGCGCCGTCGCCTTGTTCATCGCCGGGCTCGAGGTGTCAGAGCGGTCGCCCGACCTCGCCACCCGGAACTTCCGCGAGGTGGCCTCGCTGGTTCCAGGCACGCTGCTCGCGCGCCGGGCCGAGAAGCGCACGCAGGCGATCGTCAGCCCCGAGCCAGTGGTCGAACCTGCGCCGGTCGTCGAGCCACCGCCGTTGCAGGCTGAGCCCATCATCGAGGCTCCAGCGCCAGTGAACGAGGCGGTGAAGGCTCAGCTGGCACGGCTGCTCCAGGAGGGAAAAGACGCGAAGAAGGAGAAGCGGTACAGCCGGGCGGTGAAGGCGCTGGAGCAGTGCCTCACGCTGTCACCCAACGACGTCGAGTGCACCGTGGCCCTCGGCTCGACCTTCGCCCAGAAGGGCACGGAGGAGCAGGACCCAGCGGCCAACGCCAGGGCCGTAGCGCTCTATCGAACGTTCCTGCGCATCGCCCCGTTGGAAGACAAACGGCGAGCGAGGGTCCAGGAGATCGTCGGGCCCGTCGAAGCGCCGTCCGACCCGAGCACGCTCGACGCGCGGCTGCATGATCTCTACCTGCGCGGTTACCAGCTTCGTGAGGCCGCACCAGACGAGGCGCGGCGGCTGTTCGAAGAGGTCGTGCGGCTCGCGCCAGAGTCCGTCGATGCCCAGAAGGCCCGCCTTCGAATCGAAGAGCTTCCGGCAGCCCGCCGGGTGGCGCGTCTCAAGATCGCCTCGACCCCCACCGCGGCGCGGGTCTTCATCGATGGTGTCGACACGGGGCGCCTCACGCCAGTTCTTCCCGGCACACCACTCGAGGTCTCGCCTGGGCGGCATACGATCTATGCCGAGCTCAACGGGCGGCGAAGCGCGACGACGGAGTTCACGGTGTTCGAAGGAGACAGCCCCGTCATCAGGCTCGTCATCGAATAGCATCGACCCATGCTCGCCTTCGCCATGACGATGCTGGTGACGCAGGCCGCGCCTGACGCTGGCATCACCTTCACCACGCCCGCGAAGCTGCTCGACGAGGCGAAGCGGTGGAAGACGGTCGGCGACTACGACCGCGCACTGGCCGCGATGCAGACGTGCCTCGAGCTCGAGCCAGGCAACCTCGACTGTCTGATCTCGACCGCCACCTCACTCGCGAAGCGCGGCATGGAGGCGGGCACCGAGGCCGACACCTACCAGGCCGAGGTCGCCTACCGGCGGTTCCTCGAGCTCGCGCCGCCGACCGACAAGCGCGTGCCCCGAGTGAAGGACATTCTGGCCAACAGCACCGAGCGGCCGGCGGTGGGCCCGCTGCGCATTCCGCCGCCGCCGCGGAGCAGCAAGAACCGCCCCTTCCTGCCGCCCTCCGACGTGGTGGTGATGCCGCCTCGGGTGACGGTGCCGCTCAAGGGCAGCAAGACCGTCGCCGTCTCGACCATCGTGCGGCTCGAGAACGACAACCCGGCGGCCGTCGACGCCACGCTGACCGATCCCGCGACGCTGAAAGTGACTGGGCGCAAAGCCGGCGTCGCGAACCTCAAGCTCTACGATCGTGACGAGAGCTGGCACGCCCTGCGCGTCGACGTGCAGTGATCAGTCGCGCTCGCGCTTGAACCGGTACACCGCCGCGGGCTTCGAGGTGGTGATGCGCTTCCCGGGCGCGAGCTCGAGGCGGCCTTCTTCGAGCCACCGGTTGAACGAGCGCCTGAAGTTCCCCGGATCCATCGGCTTGCCCAGCACGATGCCGTAGACGTGCCGCAGCTCGGGAATGGTGAAGGTCGCGGGCACGAGATCGAACGCGATGTTGGTGTACTCCAGCTTCCCGCGAATGCGGTTGAGCGACATCTCGACGATCTCGTCGTGATCGAAGCCCAGCTTGAGCGAGCCCACCGTCGACACGTCGAACCACTGCACCTCTGAGGCGTCGCCGCCGGCCTTCACGAAGGGCGCGAGATCGGGCCGCACCAGCGCGTAGTACGCGACCGAGATGACGCGCATGCGCGGGTCGCGGCCTGCCTTGCCGAAGGTGAAGAGCTGCTCGAGGTAGACGCGATCGGGCTCGAGGCCGGTCTCTTCTTTGAGCTCGCGGCGCGCGGCGTCGTCGAGATCTTCCCCCTGCTCGATGGGATCTTCACCGACGCGAACGAAGCCGCCGGGCAGCGCCCACTGGCCCTTGAAGGGGTGCTCCTTGCGCTTCACCAGCAGCACCCGCAGCTGGGCGTCGATGATGGTGAGAATGACGAGGTCGACCGCGACCGAGGGCCGCGGGTAGTCCTTCGCGCGATAGGCCGTGAGGAACGCCTTCTCGTCCGACATGGTGCGCTCCCGTCAGACGGACTTGCGGGTCGCCTTCTTGTCGACCTTCACCGGCTTCTTCGCCGCGGGCTTCTTCTTCTCGGGCGCGGCCTTTTCGACCTTCTCGGCCTTCTTCTTCGGAGCCGCAGCAGGCGCCGCCTTCTTCTTCGCCGCCGGAGCCGCCTTCTTCTCGTCCTTCGCGGCCTTCTCGGCTTTGGCCTTCTGCGCCTTCACCGTCTTGGCGGCCTTCTTCGCAGCAGCCTTCTGGCCACGCTGCGCCGCGCGCGCCTGACCTTCGGGCGACGCCATGTACTCACGGCGGGCCTGGAGCAATTCGGCCGCGCGCTCGTTCGACACCTCTTCGGGTGTGTCGCCGCGGCGCAACGTCGCGTTCGTCTCGCCGTCGGTGACGTACCAGCCGAAGCGGCCTTCCTTCAGCGTGATCTCCTTGCCGCTGACCGGGTCGACGCCCTTCGAGATGCCGGGCTTGGCCTGACCGCGGCCGCGGAACTGCTTGGGCTGTTTGAAGATCTCGATCGCCTCGGCGAGCGTGATCGTCAGCAGGCGCGGCTCGGCCTCGACGCCCAGGTTGCGGCTGTCTTTGCCCTTGGTGAGGTACGGGCCATAGCGGCCGTTCTGCGCGGTGATCGTCTCGCCATCTTCGGCGACACCGAGCGTGCGGGGCAGCGTGAGCAGCTCCAGCGCCTGCGCGAGCGTCACCTGCTCGACCTTCATCGTCTTGAAGAGCGACGCCGTCTTCGGCTTGCTGTCGTCGGTCACCTCGCCGAGCTGCACGTAGGGGCCGAAGCGGCCGTTCTTCACGTACACGTTGAGGCCGGTGGCGGGGTCGACGCCGACGGGCACGTCACCCTTCGGAGCCGAGAGCAGCTCGACGGCCTTCTCGACCGTCATTTCATCGGGCGCGAGCGCGTCGGGCACCGAGGCCGTGTCTTCGCCGCGCTTCAGGTACGGGCCGTACTTGCCGGGCTTCACGACGATGAGCTCGCCGTTGGCGTCGGGCCCGATGGGAATCGAGTTCACCTCGGCGGCGTCGATCTTCTCGATGTTCTGCTTCACCTGCTTCGACAGGCCCTGGTGCTTCTTGTCGCCGAAGTAGAACTCCTTCAGGTAGCTGACCTTCTCGCGCTCTCCGCCGGCGATCTTGTCGAGCTCTTCTTCCATCTCGGCGGTGAACTGCAGGTCGACGAGATCGAGGAAGTGCTTCTCCATCAGCTGAACGACGGCGAACGCCTCCCAGTTGGGGACCAGCGCCGAGCCCTTCTTCCACACGTACTTGGCCTGCAGCGTGCCGAGAATGCTCGCGTACGTGGAGGGGCGGCCGACGCCGAGCTCTTCGAGCTTCTTCACCAGCGAGGCTTCGGTGTAGCGGGCCGGCGGCGAGGTCGTGTGGCCGAGCGCTTCGATGGCCTCGACGGGCACGGTGTCGCCCTCTTTGAGGATCGGCAGCGGCGCCTCTTCGTCGTCGCGCTTGTCGTCGCGATCGTCGGTGCTCTCGACGTACGCCTGCATGTAGCCGCGGAAGGTGATGGTGCGGCCCGAGGCGCTGAACTCGACCTGCTCGCCGGTCGTCGAGGTGACGCCCAGCTTGAGCGACACGGTCTCGCCTTCGGCGTCGGCCATCTGACAGGCCACGGTGCGCTTCCAGATGAGCTCGTAGAGGCGCAGCTCGGCGGGCGCGAGCTCGTCTTTGAGCTCATCCATGTGCCGGAACGACTCACCCGCGGGACGAATCGCTTCGTGGGCTTCCTGCGCGTTCTTGGTCTTCTTCGCGTACACGCGCGGCGCCTGCGGAAGGAACTTGTCGCCGAAGCGCTCCTTCACCTGCTCGCGCGCGGCCTTCACCGCGGTCTCGGACAGGTTCGTGGAGTCGGTGCGCATGTACGTGATGTACCCGCGCTCGTAGAGCCCCTGCGCGACGCGCATCACCTGCTGCGCGCTCATGCCCAGCTTGCGGCCGCCTTCCTGCTGCAGCGTCGACGTCTGGAACGGCGCCTTGGGCGACGAGCGGTACGGGCGCTTCTCGGTCGAGTTGACGGTGAAGGCCTTGCCCGAGATGCGCTCCATCACGCCGCGGGCCTTCGCCTCGTCGAGCCACACCACGTTCGCCGCGGCCTTGCCGTCGGAGTCGAAGTCACGGCCCTGTGCCACCCGCTGGCCCTGCAGGCTGTAGATGTGCGACTCGAAGTTCGGGTCGGTCGGGTGCTTCGCGCTCAGGTCCCAGTAGGAGACCGAGCGGAACTTCATGCGCTCGCGCTCGCGCTCGACGATGAGGCGAATCGACGGCGATTGCACGCGGCCGGCCGACAGGCCCGTCTTCACCTTGCGCCAGAGAACGGGAGAGACCTCGTAGCCGTAGAGCCGGTCGAGCGTGCGGCGCGCTTCCTGCGCGTCGACGAGGCCCATGTCGATCTCACGCGGGTGCGAGACGGCCTCTTCGATCGCCTTGCGGGTGATCTCGTGGAACACCATGCGGCGCGTGGGCACCTTCGGCTTGAGCTGCTCCTTGAGGTGCCAGGCGATGGCTTCACCTTCGCGGTCTTCGTCCGTCGCGAGGTAGAGCTCGCTCGAGTCCTTCAGCGCGGCCTTGAGCGAGGCGATGACGTCACGCTTCGTCACCTCGTAGGTGAGCTTGAAGTCGTTCTCGACATCGACACACAGCCCGCTCGAGGGCAGGTCCACGACGTGGCCGACGCTGGCCATCACCGTGTAGTCCTTTCCCAGGAACTGACCGATGGTCTTCGCCTTCGCAGGCGACTCCACGACGACGAGCGGCTTCGATGCCATTCGGCCTCGGTAGCGTGTGGAGTTGGGCCGCGTCAAGAAAGGTCTTTGCGACCCGATGCGCGCTCGACGTGAGAAACCGGCCGGACTACGTCGTGCTGCATGACCATTCGCACCACGAAGCGCGTCGAGACGCTGCTGTCGAACAAGACGATCAACAGCGAGAAGAACGACTACCGAGCGTACGGCCGCACGCTGCCTGGCCACGCCGCCCCGCTGTTCGGCCAGCAGTACAAGTTCGGCAAGGCAGAGGCCGTGAAGCTCACGAAGGCGATCGGCGCGAACTACGACGTCGCCTCGCAGAAGCGCGTGCTGAAGGAGATCCACGCGCGCTCGTCGACGAACCAGATGAGCAAGGGCACGGTCGCGCTCACGCGTGACGCCGCGGCCGAGCTGAACAAGCTGGCGACGAAGCTGGGGCTCGATCTCAAGTTCACCAGCGGTCAGCCGCGCCCGATTCACCCGGTGGGCTGAAGCCGTCGTGGCACCGAAGCAGCGCAAGCTCGAGACCGATGACGACGTGAAGGCCGCGGTGGACGAGCTGCTGGGCTCGTTCGCTGCCCCGAGCGGCGCCGAGCCCGATGACACGGGGTTCTCGGAAGAGAAGCGTCAAAAGCTCGAGGCTGGAGACAAGGCTCCGCACACCGCGCCGTCGGCCGACGCCGACGCGTTGTGGGGCGCGAAGCCGAAGAAGAAGCCGTGAAGCGCGTCGAGCTGCCCGAGACGAACGCGGTGTGGCGAAAGCTGCGCCGCGCCCAGACGGCTCGAACGAAAGAGAGCACCGACGAGCTTCGTGGTGCCCTGCCCCGCTCCGACGCGGCCCGCCGGTTCTGGTCGCGGAGAACCTGGAGCGAGCTCGCCGCGGTGCCCGCCGTGTCGCAGGTGGTGCTGGCGCTCGTGCGTGAAGGCGCGGGCCTGGGCTCCATCGGCGCGTACACGACCATCGCGCAAGATGAGGTGCGGCACGCCGATCTCTCGCTGGCGATGGCGAACGCGCTCGGAGGGTATGACGAAGAGATTCCCGACGGCCTCGAGTACTCGCCGCGCTCGCTGGCCGCGCCGACCGACGTGCCCGTGGCCGTCTGGGCGCTGGCCAATGGCTGCTTCAGCGAGACGGTGTCGCTCGCGTTGATTCAGGCGCGGCACGCGGCGACGAAACAGCCGACGGTGCGCGCGGTGCTGGCCGAGACGCTGAAAGACGAAGCGCTGCACGTTCGGGTCGCCTGGCAGGTCGCGGGCGAGGTGCTGCCGAAGCTGCCAGCCCGCGAGCGAAAGGAGCTCTCGGCCTACGCGCGCGAGCTCGCCGAGATGATTCGCCGAACGTTCGGCACCAGCGGGCTGACGGGCACGCTCCGCACCGCCGAGAACCGGCTGCGAGACGAGACGGCCAGGGCCGGGCTGGGTGCGCTCCACGCATCGGAAGAGAACGTGATCGTGAACGAAGCCCTCGAGGACCTCAGCGAGCGCCTTCGCGCCCACGGCCTGCGCTGAGGGCTGCGCCGAGACTCAGGCGTGGAGCGCGCCACCCAGCAGCTTCACCGATCGCGACGTCGTGAAGACGCGGCGTGCAGAAGGCGCACGGTGTGGTGGCTGGTGGGGCGATGGCTCTTCGGTGACGCGCGAGGGAGGACGAACCCCGTGCAGGACCAGCTCGGTCAAGACCGTCAGCGCCTCCGAGAGGCTCGGGTGCTGGCCGACGCTCCAGCCGAGCACCGTCATCCACTGCATGATGAGCAGCCGATCGACGAGCTCTTCAGCGTCGAGCGGCACGACCCGATGATCGCGCGAGACCCGATCGAGCAGCAGCGCGCGCGCGCGATCGACGGGCCTGCTCGACAACCAGACGCTCGCCGCCGCCGAGGCCAGCAGCTTGCCCTCACCGAAGAAGCGCACCATGACCGCGTTCGCCGTGTGGAGCGCGACGTCGAACCCGGCCGCACTGTCGAGCGCTCCCAGGGCTGACGAGAGCTCGTTGCTGAGCCGCTGGTTGAGCATCTCGACCACCGACTCCTTGTGCGGGAAGTGGAAGTAGTACGCGGTTCGGCTGGTGCCCGCGGCCTTCGTAATGCGGTCGACCGACGCCGCCTCGAGCCCTTCTCTGGAGATCTCGTCGATCGACGCCTCGTAGAGGCGACGGCGCGTGGCTTCCCGCTGACGATCTCGATCGGTCTCTCGCATGCGGCCGGCCCACTGCAGGGTCGGGGCCGTCGTGGAACTCCGCGAGACTGCTCGGGCTCTTCGTGCAGGCCGTGTTGCGTCTTCCGGCACTGCCGCAAATTGCAACATCTCGACAGCGGTCAGTGTTCGGCGCCGACGATCACGAACTCGACGCGGCGGTTGGCTTCCCGGCCGGCGGGAGTCGCGTTGGGTTGAACCGGCTGATCAGGACCAAACCCGCGCGAGGTGATGCGCTCCTGCGCGACGCCGGCGATGATGATGGTCTGCCGCACCGCAGCGGCTCTCGCTTCGCTCAGCTTCTGGTTCATCACGCGATCGCCGCGATCGTCGGTGTGCCCCTCGACCGAGACGCGCTCGATCTCGGGGTGCTCCTTCAGCACGCGGGCGATCTGCGCGAGCAGCACGGCGCTTCGCGGCAGCACCACGGCCTTCCCCGACGCGAAGTAGACCTTGTCGCGAATGACGAGCCGCTCGCGGGTGATCACCACCAACTGCCGCTCGGTGGCGGGACAACCCTGATTCGTCGACGGCCCCTTCACGGTGCGGCAGGCGTCGAAACGATCGACCACGCCATCACCGTCTTCATCGCGATCAGGACAGCCACGGGAGGCCTCGACGCCCGCTTCGGCGGGGCACGCGTCGGCCGCGTCTTCGAAGCCGTCGCCATCGGAGTCGGGGCACCCCGAGAACGCCACCACGCCAGCCGCGGCGGGGCAGCGATCGCGATCGTCATCGAGCCCGTCGCCGTCTCCATCGGGAGCGGGACACCCACGGCGCGCCGACGGCCCCGCACGCTCAGGGCACGCGTCGACGCTCGCGAACACACCATCACCGTCGGTGTCGACATCGGGACAGCCAGCGAGTGACCCAAGGCCCATCACGAGCGGGCAGCGGTCGGCCTCGTTGGGCACGCCATCTCCATCGCCATCGGCACGCGGGCAATCGGAGGCAAGCGGCACGGCAGCGCACCGATCGACGACGATGGGTGGAGGTGCCTCGGTCTTCTTCAGCGGCGTCACGAGGGCCACCCCGGCGAGCACACGGAACAACGGCGTGCCGGGTTGATTGCCGAGGCCGGGGCCGCCCACCGCGTAGAACTCGACCGGCCCGATGCGCGGCGAACGAACACCGAGCAGCAGCTCGCCCGAGACGGGGCTTCGCGTGAGCGGAACATCGAGCCGGCCCGAGAGCTCGCCACGCAGGCCGGTGCCCAGCGTCGAGATCATGAGGCCCGCCGAGAAATAGCTGCCGACCTCGTCTCGAACCGTCGTCGAAGGCGTCAACGTTCGTGCCCCCCGGGCGAGCACCGACACCGAGCCACCCACGCGGAAGAAGTCGAGCCGCTCGCCGAGCGCGAAGTTCCGCCCGGCGCTGACGGTGGGAAGAACGGAGACCGTCGCGTCTCTCGTGAGCGCGACCTCGCTCCCGAGCGGAAGACCCAGGCCCAGCCCGATGGAGAGATCGAGCGGAGCGCCACGCGCCTGCTGCACCGGAGCCCCTCTCACCTGCAGCCATGGCGTGCCGAGCGCGACGGCGCTGCTGATTCGGCTGATGCCCTGCGCCGAGAGATCGTCGCCCGCCTGCCAGAGCACGACGGGCACCTGAACGCCGACCTCGAGCCAGCGCGTGATGCCGAACGCGCCTGACAGGTGGGCGCCCACGCGGCTGCGCACCAGGCTGGCGAGGCGCAGGTTGGCGGCGTTCACCACGATGAGCGGATCGTGCTCGTAGTGCCCGGTGAGGCCGACGCGCAGCTCGAGGGGCTCGAGCAGATCGGCCGAGTCGACGATGAGCCCCGCCCGTGCGCCGGGGTTCAGCCGCAGCCGCTCGAGCTCGAAGGCGGGCGCCGGCGTCTGGGCGAACACCGTCGCCGCGAAGAGCAGCGCCGAGGCGACGAGCGCGCGCCTCACTCGTCGCCCTCGCTGCCGTGCCCGAACTGGGCGAGCTTTCGGTACAGCGTGCTGCGATCGACCTCGAGCGCCTCGGCCGTCTGCCGCTTGTTGCCCTTCTTCAGCGCGAGCACCTTCAAGATGTAGCGGCGCTCCATCTCGGCGAGCGGCAGCAGCGTCGAGGGCTCGAACGCATCGGGCAGCTGGGCCGCGCGCGCCTCTCGCAACCGCTCGGGCAGATCGTCGACACGCAGCGTGGGCCCATCGGTGAGGGCGATCGCCCGCTCGAGCACGTTGAGCAGCTCACGCACGTTGCCCGGCCAGTCGTAGTCGAGCAGCCGCTGCGCCGCCTCGGGCGTGAGCGTACGCACGGCAGCCGAGTCACGCTTCGCGAGCCGCTCCAGGAACGCCTGCGCGAGCATGAGCACGTCGGTGCCACGCGTTCGCAGCGGCGGCACCTCGAGGTGCACGACGTCGAGCCGGTAGTAGAGATCTTCCCGAAACCGGCCGGCCGCGACGGCCGCGTTCAGATCGGCGTTCGTCGCACAGACGATTCGCACGTCGACGCTCAGCTCCCGATCGGAGCCGACCGGCCGCACCGTGCGCTCCTGCAACACGCGCAGCAGCTTCGGTTGGAGCGCGAGGGGCAGCTCACCCACCTCGTCGAGGAACAAGGTGCCGCCGTGCGCTTCGCGGAAGGCGCCCGGGCGATCGGTGCGCGCATCGGTGAACGCGCCGCGCAGGTGCCCGAACAGCTCGCTCTCGAGCAGGTGCTCTGGCAGCGCACCACAGTTCAACGCGACGAACGGGCCGCTCTTTCGACGACTCGCCTGATGCACCGCGCGGGCGACCAGCTCCTTCCCCACGCCGCTCTCACCGGTGACGAGAATGGTCGTCATCGAGTCGGCAGCGCGGCCCAGCACGCGAAACAGCTCGAGCATCGGCGGGCTCTGACCGAGCAGTTCGGGGAAGCGTGGCCGGTTCAGCGTCACCTCACTGCGAAGGCGGTGCACCTCTCGCAGCAATGAGAAGTGGCGCACCGCCCGCTCGACCGTCAGGGCCAGCGCCTCGAAGTCGAACGGCTTGGTGATGAAGTCGTACGCGCCCGTGCGAATCGCCTGCACGGCGGCCTCGATGCTGCCGAAGCCCGTGATGATGATGACCGGCAGGTGCGGTTGCTGGGTGACGAGCTCGCGGCAGAGGTCGAGGCCGCTGCTGGTGCGCAGGTTGAGATCGGTGATGACGGTGTCGAACGCGCCGTCGGCGCACGACGACAGCGCCTTCTCGGCCGTCGTGCACCACGTCACCTCGTGCCCACGCTGCTTCAGATCGAAGGCGAGCATCTCGCAGAGGGCCGCGTCGTCGTCGACGAGCAGCAGCCGTGAGGGATCACGCGGGGAGGTAGACGGTGAAGCAGGTTCCGGCGCCACGGGTGGTGTCTACGTCAATCCACCCGTCGTGGTCGCGAATGATGCCCAGCGAAACCGACAACCCGAGGCCGGTGCCTTCACCGGTTTCTTTCGTCGTAAAGAACGGTTCGAAGACGCGCGTCAGGTGCTCGGTGGCAATTCCGACCCCCGTGTCTTGAACCCGCAGCGCGACGAAGTTGCCCGGCGCCAGCCCGGTCTCGGGCGGCGGCGTCTTTCCCTGTGCGTCGGCCATCGAGAGCTCGACCTTGCCACCCGCGGGCGTGGCGCCGATCGCGTTGGCGACGAGGTTCGTCATCACCTGCAACACCTGGCTGCCGTCGAACGCGATCACGCGCGGCGTACCGGGGTCGGAGAACCCGAGGGCGACCCGCTTGCGCGCGGCGACGGGCCCGAGCAGCCCCACCGCCTGCAGCATCACCGTGCGCACGTCGTAGCGGCCGGGCCTCGGCCCCCGCCGGCGCGCGTAGTCGAGCACCTGGCGAATGATGCCGGCCATGCGCTCCGATTGTTCGGCGATGGTGCGTGCGGCTTCGGGCGCTTGATCGGCGGGAATCGCGCCGGCCGCGAGCTGGCGTGCCCGCCCACTCACCACGGTGAGCGGTGTGCCCAGCTCGTGCGCGAGCCCCGCGGCCAGCTGACCGACCATGACGAGGCGGTCGGCGCGCTCCACCGAGCGGCGCAGGTCGATCGTCTCGCGTTCACACTCGAGCGCATGGGCGAGATGGCGACCGAGCGCCTCGAGCGCCGGTGGAATGCCTGCGCCGCCGGTGCGCCAGACCGCCAGCATGCCGAGCGACCCGATGGGAACGGCGACGAGGTCTTCGTCGACGAACGCAGGGCCCGGCGTGCGCAACCGCAGCGGCATCGAGTTCACCGGCGAGTCATCGGCGAGCACGACGGCCGCGCGCTGCCCCTGCGCCAGCGCCATCGCCATCACCAGCACGTCGTCGAAGCGGCCACTCATCGCGTCACCTCGTTCAGGGCGCGCACGATGCGACGACCGACCTCACTCCAGTCGAGCGGCATCGGGAGCACATCGAAGACGCCTGCTTCGATCGCCCTGGTGAGCGTCGAGAGCTCATCGGTCTTCGCGCACAACAAGACGGGCCGCGCAGGCGCCTGCTTCACCAGCGCCACCGCGCGTTCGAGCGACGCGACGATCACGACTCCCGCCTCAGACAGCGCAGCCACCTCGCGGGCACCGACGCCTGCGATGGCCGTCTTCACCAGCTCGATCTCAGGGGCTGAGAGGCCTTCGAGCTCGAGCGCGACCGGCAAAGAGCCCGGCTCGGCCACGATGAACGGTGGAGGTGAGAACTCCGCGACCCGCGCCGCTGGCGCACGCGCCTCGGCCTGCACCGCGTGCTCGAACGCCCGCCGCATCTCGAGCGCCGAAGAGAACCGCGCGTCGGCAGGTTTGGCGAGGGCGCGCCGAAGCACCGCCTGCCACGCCTTCGGCACGTCGAGCACCCCACGCTCCTCGAGGGTCGGCGGCTCGCGGTACAGGTGGGCGGTCAGCACGTTCACCATGTTCATCGACTCGAACGGGGCCGAGCCGGTGAGCAGCTCCGAGAGCACGCAGGCCGCCGAATAGAGATCGCTGCGCGCGTCGGCGCCTTCGCCACGAATCTGCTCGGGCGACATGTACTCGGCGGTACCGGGCGTCTGGTTCTCTGCCGTGAGCCGTGGCGTCGCCGCGTCGTGCAGCACCGCCAGGCCGAAGTCGACGACGCGAATGAACGGCTCGGGCTTCGAACGATCGAACATCAGGTTCGCGGGCTTCAGATCGCGATGAACGATGCCCTGCGCATGCGCGGCCTCGAGCACCGACAGCAGCTGAGTGGCGATGACGGCCACCTCGGCGAACGGGAGTCTTCCCTGCTTCGCGAGGCGCTGATCGGCCGGCTCTCCATCGACCAGCTCCATCGCGATCGCGAACAGCGGAGGCTCGACGATCAGCTCGTACACGGTGACGGTGTGCGGGTGGTTCAGCTGCGCGAGCGCGCGGGCTTCACGGCGAAGGCGCTCCAGCGCGTCGGGCTGGGCCGCCACGTGGGGCAACAACACCTTCAACGCCACGCGTCGGCCGATGCCCGGTTGGATCGCCTCGTGCACGGTGCCCATGGCCCCGGCCGCGAGCCGGCGCACGAGCTGATAAGTGCCAGACGGAGTCGAGAGCGGTTCCATGTCCTTCGGGGAAGCAATGCCGACGAAACGCCGGGGAGTGTCGTTGTCGTGGCAGGTCACCGGGCTGGTGGCTGCCGTGACCATTCCGTTGTTGCTGCTGCTCGGCGGGTTCGCCGTCGTCAGAAACCGCAGCGCGCTTACCATCGACGCCCAGCACCTGCACGCCGCGCTGGCAGGCCGGGTTCGCGGAGAAGTGGAGCAGTCACTCGAGCGCAGCCGTGCGTCACTGAGCCAGGTCGCCGAGGTGCTCGCGACCGATCGGCTGACCGACGACGACGCCCGCTTCGCGCTCGCGACCGCCGTGTTGCGTGCCTGGGGAGGCGCCTCTGCCGTCACCGTCTACGATCTCGAAGGCCGCCGTCAGGGCGCGATTCGCATCTCGGCCGAGGCGCCTTCGGGTCCCGAGCGACTCGAGGCCGCGCTGCTCGGGGCGAAGGAGTTCTCACTCGGAACGATCGCGCTTCGTGAGGGAACACCGCTGCTGCCGCTGGTCGTGCCGGCGAGAATCGACCCCAGTCAGGCGCCGGGCTTCCTCGTCTACGCCGAGCTCGACGTGAGCCGGTTGAGCACGCTCTTGCGCAACCTTGGTGAAGCACCGCCCCTGCGAGACGCGAACGCCGTGTACGTCATCGACGCGGCCCAGCACGTGGTGCTGCATGCAGACAGCGCGCGCGTCGGAAAGCCGGTCGACGGGCTGGGTTCGGCGTTGAGCGGCGCGCCCTCGTTTCGGCAGGGCCTCGCCGTCACCACCGACTTCGAGCAGGCAGGCGCTCCGATGATGGGCGCGCTGGTGACGTTGCCGTCGTACGGGTGGGCGGCGGTGGTGCAGGAGCCGGCCGCGCACGCCTACGCGACGTTGCTCTCGCTCGAGGTCGCCGTCGCGCTCGCGGTCATCCTCGGAGCGGCCCTTGCGGTGCTGGCCGGCATTCTCGGAGGACGTCGCGTCGTGCGCCCCCTCACCTCGCTCATCGGCTCGGCGGCGCTCATCGCGCGCCGGCAGTGGAGCCGTACCTCGAAGGCGGTCAGCACCCGCGGTGACGAGGTCGGCGAGCTCGCGCGTGCCTTCGATGACATGTCCGAGCGGCTCGAGGTCGGAGAGAAGGAGCTGCTCGCCCAGACGCGCGTTCGCACGGCCCTCGCTCGCTACCTCGCGCCCGACATCGTCGATCTCATCGTGAAGGAGCCCGGTCGGCTGCAGCTCGGCGGAGAGCGGCGCGTGGTGACGGTGCTGTTCGCCGACGTGGTGGGCTTCACGCAGCTCGCCGAAGCGCTGCCGCCCGAGGTCATCGTCTCGGTGCTCAACGAGTACTTCACGATCGCGACCGAGATCGTCCACCAGCACCAGGGCATGATCGACAAGTTCCTCGGCGACTGCGTGATGGCGGTCTGGGGCGTGCCCACGCAGCGCGACGACGACGCGAAGCACGCGCTCGCGGCGGCCCGGGCCCTGCGACGCTGGGTCGAAGCGGCGAACCTGCGCTGGCGCGAGAAGTACGGCGTCGAGCTGCAGCTGCCATGGGGCTCAACACCGGGCCGGCCGTCGCGGGCAACGTCGGCAGTGAACGCCGCCTCGACTTCACGGTGATCGGCGACGCGGTGAACGTCGCCTCCCGACTCGAGGCGAGCGCGGCACCGGGTCAGATTCTCGTGAGTCAGTCGACACAGCTTGCACTCGGGCCTCCGGCGAAGTTGGTGGAGCTCGGCGAGCGGCACTTGCGTGGCCGAACCAAAGCAACGACGGTCTTCGAGGTTCCAAGCTGATGCCCTTCATCGTCGCCACGCTGCTCATCGCCGCCGCCGAAGTTCCCGAGACGTGGGTCGTGAAGCAGGGAGACACCTGCGACTCCATCACCCGCGCGGTCTGGGGCGACCCGAAGCGCATCACCGATCTGCACAAGTGGAACCCGCTGGGGCCCACGCCGCACCACCTCGTGCCGGGCCAGGTGCTGCGCCTGCGCGCGCCAAACGAAGCGCCGTCGGGCCCCGACGCGACGCTCACCTTCCTGCGCCAGGCGGTTCGCACGCGGCACCTGCTCGACTGGAACCCGGCGACGCTGGGCATGGGCCTGTTCCGGCTCGACGAGGTGAACACGCTTCGACGGGCTGGCGCGGCGCTGCGGTTTCGAGACGAGAGCACGCTCGTGATGGACGAGAACGCGCTGGTCGTCATCTACGGCGACGTGCCGGCGCCAAAGCAGCCTGGTGGCGTCTCGCTCGTCGACGGAGAGCTTCGGCTCGCGCTCTCGGCGCTGCGGCAGAAGGCGCTCGCGGTGGCGACGCCTGCCGCGCAGGTCGAGACCGCTGCGAAGACCGAAGGCGTGGTGGCGGTCGATGGCTCGCAGACGAGCCGCGTGTCGATCTTCGATGGCAGCGCCTCGGTCGCTGCGACGGGCGCGAAGGTGAACGTGCCGTCGAACTCGGGCACGCGTGTTCGGGCAGGGCTGGCGCCCGAAGCCGTGACCGTGCTGCCGGCAACGCCCGTGCTCGCGCCCGAGACGCCGCGCTTCGTGGTGTGGCGAGGGCCGGGAACGGCGGTCGACTTGCGCTGGGCGCCGTCGGAGCGCGCGACCCGCTACCGGCTTCAGCTCGCGCGTGACGAGCTCTTCGTCGATCGCGTCGACGATCAGGTGACCGAGCAGACGAACGCGCGCGTGCTGCTCACGTCTGAAGAGCCGCTGCGGCTTCGCGTCATCGCATTCGACGAGCGTGGGCTGCAGAGCCGGCCGTCGAAGGCGCTCGAGCTCGGCGTGGTCGTGATCGGGAGCGCACCGATGCAGCAGGGCGTCGTTCGGCATCGGGCCCCGGCGCCGCTCGACGTGAAGCTGCCCCCGGGGTGGAGGCTGCAGCTGCAGGGCGTGCCGGCGGCGCTGCCCGTCACGCTGCCGGTGGGTCGCCACGTGCTCACGCTCGTCGATGGTTCGGGAGCAACGGCTGGTGAGGTGAACGTGAGCGTCGCGCCCCGGCCTCCGACGCTGAAGCGCGACGGCGCCGAGGTGATCGCGACGTTCCTCGACGAGGTGCCCGAGGCGCTGCCGCCATCGTTGAACGGCGCCGCGATGCGACGCCGCTCGACGCTCACCTGGTCGCTGGCGCAGCCGACGCCGGGCCCTGTCGAGCTCTCGTGGGACTCGGTGCCGATGGTTCGCGCCGAGCTGGGTGACGCGGGCCGCTGACCTGCTTTCGGTGCCGTGGTCTGCAGCAGCTGTTGCGTTCCGCGACAGCCCTTCGGGGAGGGCTTCGGGGCGGGCTGGCTGGCAGAGCGCTTGCTGAGGTCGGGCGCCGTGATGTCCGAAACTCCAGTGCCCGTCACGCAGCCCGTCGAGGCCCTGCACCGCCAGAACGTCATCTTCGTCGATCGAACGGGCGGCGCGGTCTTTCGCTTCTCGTACTTCGCCCTGTCGCAGACGTACCGGGTGCTCTGGTCAGACTCTCGTGAGCGCACCGTCGCGCACGTTCAGCGAACGAACGTCGCCTGCGCCGTCGTCGCGGTGGACAAGGTGGGTCACGACGATCTGCTGCCGCTGGTGGTGTGGCTCAGACAGCTCGACCTTCCGGTGGTCGCCTCGTGCGTGACCGCCACCGAGGCGGCAGCCCTGCGCGCCGCCGGAGCATCGGTCGCGCTCTGCCGACCCCATGGCGCCGCTGAGCTGCTCGACCAGGTCACCCGCGCCGCCCTGCCCGTCTGAGGCGCTCAGCTTCGCGTCGCGGCGAGGGCGTGGCGCTTCGTCATTCCGCCCATCACCATCGACATCACGCGCACCCTTCCCCAGCGCGGCAGGAACATGAGTGACCACTCGAGGAACTTCGCGAGGAACCCGGGCCGCACGGTACCGCCACGAGGGAGCGCGGCGAGCGTCGCGGTCGCGACGGTGACTGGAGTCGCCGACATCGACATCTGCATGTTGGCGCGCTCACCGAACCCTGAACGAACCGGGCCCGGGGCGCTCGCGACGACGTCGACGCCCAGAGGCCCGAGCTCGAGCGCGAGGCCCTCGGCGAACGACTGCACCCAGGCCTTCGTGGCGGCGTAGTTCGCCGCGTGCCGCACGCCCTGGAATGCCACCAGGCTGCTCAACAACACGATGCCACCACGGCCGCGCGCGACGAGCCGCTTGCCGAAGGCATGACTCATCGCCGCGACGGCGCGACAGTTCACGTCGAGCATCGACAACTCGACCTCGAGCGCGTTGTCGAGGAAGGCGCCCGACGTTCCAAACCCGGCCGAAGCGACGAGCAACCCGACGTCGAGCGGCTTCGTCTCGGCCTCGACGCGCGCGAGGCCTTCACCCGTCGAGAGATCGGCATCGATGACCCGCACCTCGGTGCCCCCGGGAGTTCCTGGGCGACCGACTCCAGCGCCTGCCGACGCCGCGCGACCAGCACCAGCTTGAAGCCCTCCTTCGCCAGCGAGCGCGCGAACTCCCTGCCGATTCCATCAGAGGCACCGGTCACCACCGCCCACGGGCCGTACATCGTCAATCGAGTCGTCATGATCGTCTTTCTGAGTCTGCGGGCTATGTTGAATGATGCCCATCATCTCATTCGACGCGGCAATGACTGCGAGAGTGACGGGGGAAGACGCGTCAGCGGCGGCGGGCGACGGCGAGCAGGCGGGCGATCAAGCGCGGGTCGTCGAGCAGCCTGGCCAGCACGATGGCGCCGACCATTCGCGAGGTGAGCTCGAGGGCCTCATCGCTGGGCGACTTCTGCCGCGAGTCGAGCTTCTCCTGCACCAACTGCAACAACCCGGCAGCGGCCCACCCGAACGCTCTTCGAACCGGCGCGTGCTGTCGAGGCGCATCGGCTCCCAGCGCGGCGACGACGCAGCCGTGATCGGGCCGATCGGCGTGCGCTACAGAGAGGTACCGCGCCAGCGCCTCGTCGAGGGTGGGCGCCGACTCGAAGACCTCTTCTGCGGTCTCGAGCGCCGCGTGTCGAACGGCCTCGGCCACCAGCTCGTCGCGATCGCTGAAGTGCGCATAGAAGCCGCCGTGCGTGAGGCCGGCCTTCTTCATCAGCGCGGGAATGCTCACGCCATCGAGGCCACTCCGTCTCAGCGCCCTGCTGGCCGCCTCGACGATTCTGGCCCGCACGGCGTCTTTGTGTTCGTCGGGGTAGCGCATGAGATGATGACCAACATGTCACTCGCATCATTTCCGCGCAATTCGAACTGAATCACTCCCCCGGGCCGGGAATGCGCTCGTCGCTATCACCGGGGATCGAGGGGAATCGACCGTGCTTCCAGTCGAGGCGCGCCTGCTCGAGGCGCTCCTTTCGGCTCGACACCCAGTTCCAGAGCATGAAGCGCGGGCCATCGAGCGGCTCGCCGCCGATGATCGCGACGCGTGCGTTGGTGATGGCCGTGACACACGTCTCACCGGGGTCGAGCACGCCGAGCTGATGGGTCGAAAGCGACGTTCCTTCGACGCCGACGTCTCCTGAGACGACGTAGACCGCGCGCTCCGAAGCCAGCGCAGGCAGCTCGAGCTCGGCGCCCGCCTCGAGTTCAGCGACTGCGTAGACGGTGGGAGACGCGAGCCGAATCGGCGAGCGACGGCCGCGCCATTCACCGAGGATCACCCGCAGCGACGCGCCCTCAGCCTCGACGAC
This sequence comes from Myxococcaceae bacterium, assembly GCA_040275325.1. Taxonomy (GTDB): domain Bacteria; phylum Myxococcota; class Myxococcia; order Myxococcales; family Myxococcaceae; genus Xiheimicrobium. The sequence continues at coordinate 22,294 of JBEOKA010000050.1, forward strand.
CGGGAGCGCGCTCGCGTCGGCGTGCTGAAACGACGGCTCCGACTCTTCGAGCGCCGAAGGCAGCGCGACCCACAGCTGCAGGCCGTGCATCGTCATCGGCTTTCCGTGCCACGCCGAAGGCGTTCTCTCGGAGTGCACGATGCCGCGGCCTGCGCTCATCCAGTTCACGTCACCGGGCCGAATGAGCTGCTCGTTGCCGAGGCTGTCGCGATGCAGCCCTTCGCCCTCGAACAGGTACGTGACGGTGGCCAGGCCGATATGCGGGTGCGGGCCGACGCCACCGTGCGCGCTGCCGATCGACGTCGCAGGGCCCATGTGATCGAGGAAGCAGAACGGGCCGACGAAGCGCTGCCCGACCTGCGGCAACGCACGCACGACCTGAAAGTCACCGACCGGAGCGGCCTTTCCGTCGAGAACCTTCACTTCGGGCGGAACGAGTCGGTCGCGAGGATCAGCTCGTGCAGAATGCCCGGCTCGTGCGCGGCGTGACCGGCATCGGCGACGACGTTCAGCTTCGCCTCGGGCCACGCGCGATGCAGCGCCCACGCCGACTCCATCGGGCACACCACGTCGTAGCGGCCCTGCACGATCACCGCGGGGATCGTGCGAATGCGATCGATGTTGGCCTTCGCGAGCAGCGCCTTGTCGGCCTCGAGCCAGCCGTGGTTCACGAAGTAGTGGCACTCGATGCGGGCGAACGCGGTGGCGAACTCGTCTTCGCCGGTCTTCGAGATGTACGCCTCGTTGGGCAGCAGGTAGCTCGTCTTGCCCTCCCACTGGCTCCACGCTTTGGCCGCTTCGGTGCGCACGTGCAGATCGGGCGAGGTGAGCCGGCGGTAGTACGCGTGCAGCAGATCGCCGCGCTCGGCTTCGGGAATGTGGTGCAGGTACGGCTCCCACGCGTCGGGGAAGAGGTGGCTCGCGCCGTCCTGGTAGAACCAGTCGATCTCCCACTTGCGCAGCAGGAAGATGCCGCGCAGCACGAGCTCGGTGACGCGCTGCGGGTGGGTCTGCGCGTAGGCCAGCGCGAGCGTCGAGCCCCACGAGCCACCGAAGACCTGCCACGTCTCGATGCCGAGGTGCGTGCGCAGCTTCTCCATGTCGGCCACGAGATCCCACGTGGTGTTCTTCTCGAGCGACGCGAACGGCGTCGACTTGCCGCAGCCACGCTGATCGAACAGCACGATGCGGTAGGCCTGCGGGTCGAAGAAGCGGCGCTGTTTGCCTTCGGTGCCTGCGCCCGGCCCGCCGTGCACGAAGACGACCGGCTTGCCGTTCGGGTTGCCCGACTCTTCGAAGTACAGCTCGTGGCCATCGCCGACCGGGAGCCGGCCGGTGCGGTAGGCCTCGATGGGCGGGTAGTAGGTGCGGCGGGGAGCAGGCGTCATGCGTGGGCGAGTACCACGAACGGAGCGCCGATTCTCAGCTGCGACGACGAACCGACTCGAGCAGCGCGTCGAGCAATTCACCGGCTTCAGCCCGCGTGCGCTTCGGCTTCGACGACCGGGTGATCGTCATCGCGCCCTCGACGATGGCGCCCTTCACCATGGCGGCGAGCAGCTCGAGCGACAGCGGCTTGAGCAGGCCGTCTTTCTGCAGCCGAAGCAGCGTCGTTACCAGCAGCGCGCCCGTCTTCGACTCCTCGATGCGGCGCCACTCGTCGAGCCCGACGATCGACGGCGCCTCGTTGTAGGTGACGCGCACCTCGGCTTCGAGACAGCAGTCGAGCACGCAGTGCACGCCGGCGCGCA